>SKNW01000044.1 GCA_007120305.1 Gemmatimonadota bacterium
AGGGGTAGGGCTCACCACGGGACTCAGAAGAGGTGGGTGAGGCGAACAAAGAAGTTCACGCCCCGGTCCCGGCGGTTGAGCGGCCACGCCCAGTAGACCCCAAGGGGGCCGACGAAGACCCCGACGCCCATGTCGGCCCGAAGGGGGGCGTCGGTGCGGGGTCCCATTCCGATCCCGCCCTCCGGGTCCTCGTAGCTCCACCCGCGGCCGGCTCCCACGAACACGCTCCAGGCGGGCTGAAGGGTCAGGAGGGAAGCCATTTCCCACTCCGGCCGGTCGGCGCCGGGGCTCCACGAAAAGGGAAGTCTCCCTTCGAACTCCAGGCGGGCGAGCGCCACACCGTCGCAGCCATAGGCCGGAAAGACGGCCTGCGGTGTCGGACCTTCCCCGCTCCCGTCCAGTTCACTGGCTGGAACGATGGCCTCGGCCCGGGCAGCGCAATCGAGCGCGAACCGGGGGTGTCCGGGGAGCGTCCCTTCCCCTCCGAGGGTTCGCTGGTGCTGGGGGGGCAGGGGGGTGCGGTTCAGGGATCCGGACACCAGGACTCGGGCGTTCAACCGGGCCTCGGGCCCCAGACGGGCATACCGCCGAAGGTCCAGGTGCCCGTCGGTGGCCAGCGGAAACTCCACCGCCCCGGCAACGACGGAAGCCGGAAGCCGGGGGGTTCCGCCCACCTGGCGCCGGAGCTGACCCTCGATCCACCAGCCATCGGAGGGATCGAAGGGGTCATCCCGGTTGTCCAGGAGGAGGCTGAAGGCCAGGGTGCGCAGGGCCCCTTCGGCCACGACCGGCTGGGGGCGCCATGGCCGGTCCGCACTCCCCAGCGTCCACGGATCGCCGGGAAGGACCGAGGCGTGATCCTCCTCCTGGTACTCGAACCGGGGGCGCAGCGGGAGATCCAGCGGACTTCCTTCCAGGTAGAAGGACCATCCCTCCCGTGCGTAGTGGTCCCTCAGGTCCCGCCGCAGGAAGAAGGTGGAAAGACCCGACTCCAGGTTCGACAGTTGCCGGCTTTCGATGGGCGAGATGCGCCGATGGACCCGAAAACCCATGAGGGCTTCTCCCCGCCCCCCGACGGACTGCTCCACCCGGACGCTGTGGCCCAGGTTGTCTCGGTCGAGCTCCAGCCCCGAGGCTGACCGCCAGATTCCCGCCGCATCCACCCGAAGCGGGTTCCGGCTCCGCGTCTCCAGCGATGCCCCCGCCTCCACGGGAAATCCCTCCACCCGGTTGTAGGCTCCCGCCGCACGAAGGAGGGGGCGGAGCTCGGCGATGCCGAAGTCGGCCACGAGGAATCCCGGGAGCTCCGGCACCGTGGTGGGCTCGGCCTCGATGCGGTCGCCCCGGATTCGGTAGCGGAGGGGAACCGGGTCGAGTCGGAGGGTCCCCCCGACCCAGGACTCTCCCCCACCACCCTGGATGGATCCTCCGACCACCGTGACGCTGCCTTCCACCCTTCCACCGGGCTCCACGCGCAGATCCCCGTTCACCACCACCAGGTCTCCGGCGATGGTCCCCCCCAGAAGGAGGGCTCCCCCGAGGACGCCCACCGAGGCTTCCACCCGGCTTCCGGCGGGGATTCGACCGCCTCCGGCCATGCGCAGGGTTCCGGGATCGTTCAGGAATCGGAAGATCTCGGCACGGGCTTCCCGGGGAGGGCCGTCTCCTCCCCCGGGCGCCTGGGCCAGGACGGACCAGGGCGACGCGGCAAGCAGAATGACCAGGAAGAGAGGGAGGGAGCGCATCGGATCAGGTCTCCGGCGGGGAGGGGAGAGTTGTCGGGTTCGAGGCGGGCTCGGATTGGCCCGCCTCGGGGTCCTCGTCTTCCAGGATCCCCAGACGGCGCATTCTGCGGTAGAGGTTCGCCCGGTCTGTCTGGAGGATCCGGGCGGCTTCGGCCACGTTGCCCTCGGCCGCCCTGAGGGCCCCCTCGAGCTGGAGCCGCTCGAAGTCGTCCAGGCGCTCCCGAAGCGAGCGAGGGTCCGACACGCGAAAACGTCCGTTGGCCGCGTCATCGCCCGTGGTGGAGCCCGGCGCTCCTCCCCCGGGCAGAAGAAGGGTGCGGACCCCCCGGGCGTCCACGGGACTTCCCGGATGCAGGATGGCCACCCGCTCCACGAGGTTCAGGAGTTCCCGGACGTTGCCGGGCCAGCCATGCTCCCGGAGCACCTGGATGGCTTCGGGGCTCCACTCCGGAGAGGGAAGGCCCTGCTGGGCGCGAAGGCGCTCCCGTGCATGCTCCAGAAGGGCGGGGATGTCGGAAATTCGCTCCCGGAGCGCGGGCATGCGAAGCGGAACGACGTCCAGCCGGAAAAGCAGGTCTTCGCGGAAGCGCCCCGCCCGAACCTCGGTCTGGAGGTCCTGGTTGGTGGCCGCGATGAGCCGGACGTCCACCTGGATGGGTTCGGACCCCCCGACCCGCTGGATGGATCCTGTTTCCAGGGCCCGCAGGAGCTTGGCCTGTGCCTCGAGACCCAGGTCACCCACCTCGTCCAGGAAGAGCGTGCCCTGGTGCGCCAGTTCGAACCGCCCTCGCCGCCGCTCCGTGGCCCCGGTGAACGCGCCCCGCTCGTGCCCGAACATCTCGCTTTCCACCAGATCGCGGGGGATGGCGGCGGAGTTGACCCGGATGAAGGGGCCGCCAACCCGGGGGGAGAGGGCATGGAGGGCCGATGCGGCCAGCTCCTTCCCGGTACCGCTCTCGCCCGTGATCAGAACCCGGGCTTCGGAGGGGCCAGCTCGCCGGATGATCTCTCGCGTTCGCTCCATCTCGGGGCTTGCTCCGACGAGCCGGGCTCCGGCGGCCCGCTCCTCGGTCAGGGCGCGCGAGAGGTCCCTGGCTCGACCGATCTCCAGGGCTCCGCGGAGGGTGACGAGGACCGCCTCTGGCGTGAGGGGCTTCTCCAGGAAGTGGAAGGCTCCTCGGCGCGTGGCCTCCATGGCATCCCCGAGCGAGGCCTCCCCACTCATCATGATGATCGGGGTGCCCGGACCCGATGCCAGGAGCTCCGGTAGGAGGTCCAGCCCGGACTCTCCCGGGAAGACGAGGTCCAGGAGCACGGCCTCGGGCCGGGTCTCCTTCATGATCCGAAGTGCTTCCTTCCCGTGGGACGCCTCGGCCACGGTGTAGCCTTCGGACTCGAGCAGCGCGCGAAGCATGCGCCGCAGGTTCCCCTCGTCGTCCACCAGGAGGATCGTCATTTCGTCGGCTCGGGTTCGGGCTCGGGTTCGGGCTCGGGTTCAGGCTCGGGCTCGGGCATGAGGGGGAGGAGGACCTGGAACTCGGCGCCCCCCCCGGGGCGGTTCCTGGCTGAAACGGAGCCGCCGTGGGCCTCCAGCACCTGCCGCACCAGGGGGAGCCCCAGCCCCGTTCCCCGTCGCTTGGTCGTGAAGTCCGGCTCCCAGATCAGGTTCTCTGACCCGGGCGGGAGACCGGGGCCCCGGTCCAGTACCGTGAGGTGGGCCTGGGCAGCGTGAAGCTCCAGGACGAGCTCCACGGGAGGCCGATGGGCCTGCCCCGGGGATGCCTGGGCATCGAGGGCGTTGGCCACCAGATTGCGCACTGCCCGCTCCAGGGCCACGGGGTGACCCTCGACAAATACCTCCCGGTCCGGAACCTTCACCTCCAGGAGCTGGCGCTCCGGGTCCAGGCGACGACCGAGGTGCACCAGCAGCTCCCCCAGCTCCACCGGCGACGGGGGGCCGTCGGGAGGCCGGCCAAACTGGGCGAAGGATCGAGAGAGCTCATCGAGTCGGGCGATCTCTTCCAGGAGCACCTCACCGGCCTGCGCCGCTGCGGGGTCCGGGGAGGCCGCCGCCGTTCGGGCGGCCATCTGCATGGGCGTAAGCGGGTTCTTCAGGTCGTGGGCGATTCTTCGGGTCATCTCGCTCCAGCTTCGATTCCGAGCCTCCCGGAGTTCCCTGGCCCTCCCCGCGGCCAGTTCCTCCTCCATGGCGCGCAGGCCCCTCCGGAGCTCCCGCACCTCCCGGATCTCGCCGGTCTCCCGTTCCAGGTCCGGAGCAGGAAGCGGTTCTCCTCTTCCCAGGGCTTCGGTCCAGGTCACGATCTCGCGGACCGGCCGGGACAGGCCCCGCGAGACCTGCTTCGCGGACCAGAGGGAGAGGCCAGCAGCGAGGAGGAAGAGACCGCCGGCCACGGCGGGGAGGAGGAAGAGGACCCGCTCGCCGAGAAAGGCATAGAGTCGGGAAAACCGCAGCGACTCCGACAGCTGGGCCCGGTGTCGGTCCGCCGCTGCCCGCAGTTCCGGATCGGCGGCCGGATCGGCCATGACCTGATCCAGGAGGAGCTGGCCGGACTCGGCTACCTCGTCCCAGGGCCCGGCACTCCCGGTTCCCACCACCAGCTCCCGGAACGCCAGGCTCCCGCCCACCAGCAGGAGTCCGGTCGGAACCGCTGCGGTGAGAAAGAGGGCCACGAAGAGACGCCCTCGAAGGGACCGGAAGTTGGGACGACGGAGCATGAGGGGAAGCTCCCATGGCCGGGCGGCAACGGCAAGGCGCGTCCGGGGCCTGCGGGTCTGGAGCCCGGGCTCGGGCCCCAGCCGGAAATCGGGTGTCCGTCGTCGTCGGGAGGGGTCAGGGAGAGTCCGCGGCGCCTTCCCCTATCCGGGCCGCGGCGATCCGGGCCCCGGCAATGTTTCGTGACACCGGACCCACTTCCAGCTCGGCCAGTGCGCCCATCACGTAGAGCCCTGAAGCCCACCGCAGGCCCGGATCCGGGATGGGATGGCCGCACGGCGCCGTGCGGAGACCCAACGCGTCCGCAGCTCGAGGGAGCCAGGGGGTCCCGGGAGGCGCGTTGTCCCATCCCGTCGCCAGGAGGACAGCCTGCACCTCCACCCGGTGGGAGCCATGGTGGCCCTGGGTCAGATGGAGGATGCCACGGCCGGGTTGGAGGCAATCCACGCCCACCACCACCCCGGTGCACAGCGTGATCTCACCCCGGACAGCGGCCGCACGGAGGGCACCGGCCACCTCCTCCGGGATGGAGCCACCGCTCCGTGCCGCCTGGATCTGCTCCCGCCGCTCTCGGGGGCAGCGCCTTCGATGGAACTCCCGGAGATACTTCGGGCCCAGCCATCCGGGCGCGGAATCGAAGGCCTGGATCCGAAGTCCATGTCGCGAGACGAGGACGACGCGGCTCCCCTCGCGAAGAAGGCGAAGGGCTACCTGCGCGGCGGAGATCCCCCCACCCAGGACGGCCACGCTGGCGTCCCTGCCCGGGGGGGACTGGAGGAGTCGGTCCACACCGGCTTCGAGTTCGAAGAGGTGCCTCACGGGTACTCCCCCGTCCCGAAGCTGGCGGGACCAGGGGGGCTCGGGGGCGGGTGCGGGTGCGCCGAGGGACAGGACAACGCGTCGAGCTTCGATGCCACCCTGCTCCGTGTCGATCCGGTAGCCGCCGCGGATCCGGTCAAGTCCCTGGGCCTGCCCCCTCACGCGCAGGTCCGCCACTCCCGTCTCGGAGATCCTGTCGCGGGCATGGGCCTGGAAGAGCTCCAGCGAGGGGCGTCGGTACCGCCCGTGATAGTAGCGCCTCGCGCGTGCCCTGCGGCGCCCGGCAAACCGGAACAGATCGTAGGGGTCGAGGCCGATATGATGGACTCCCGGAGAGCGCAGGAAGGACATCCCCGTGCGGCCGGTGAGGGTCGTCCACCGGTCCAGAGGCTCCTCCCAGGGATCCAGCACCCGGATGGCCGCTTCTCGCACACCGGCCTCCCGCAGGACCATGGACAGGTGCGTTCCATGGATTCCTCCGCCGACAATCAGCCAGTCCAGCACCGAGCCCGAGCCCCTGTGCCCTCGTTCCAGTTCCGGGTCACTTCTCCTCGCGGTAGAGGACGTGCCGCCGAACCACCGGATCGAAGCGCCGGAGTTCCATCCGGCCGGGGGTATTGCGCTTGTTCTTCGTGGTGGAGAACCGGTGTGGACTCTCCGTGCTGGACATCTTGATGGTGACGCGACTTCCGGCCTTGGCCATGAGTAGGCCTTCGTGTGAGGGAGATGGATGTGGTGACGTCTGCCGCGGAAGGGTTGCGGGTCCGGCTTGTCCGGAAAGGCTCCGGTGGATGTCGAGGGGAGAAAACTACGGCGTCCACCGCCGGTCCCCCCCGTCCCTCAGGAGCCCGAGAGCGGAGCCCAGCGCCCCCCCGGCGAAGAGAAGGAGGCCAAGAAGTCCCGGAAGGACGGCGGCCCAGACCTCCCGGTCCCCTTCCTCGTCGAACCTCCATGAAGGCAGACGGTCCAGGTCCTCCGGGGCCAGCCTCCGGTTTCCGTAGATGAGGGGCTCGAAGAAGGCCACCCATTCAGCGTGGAAGGCTTCGATTTCCCCCTCGAACCGCTCCATCCGCCCATCCCCCGTTCCGGCCAGCTCCACCAGGGCCTCGTAGGTCAGAATGGTGGGGGAAAGCCATCGGAAGGTCTGGATCCACTCCCGCTGAGCCTCCAGTCTCTCCCGGTAGCGGGCCCGGACGGGCGCCAGGCGGGACCGGACTTCCTGGTTCACGGCGAAGGCCCGGGTCTGGAAGTCCACCGCATCCACGGACCCTTCGGGGAGGAGTTCCGGGTGGTCGTCGAAATACTGGGCCAGAACCGCAGAGGCCTGTTCCTGGACCTGGCGCACCTCCTCTCTCTCCAGGGCCACCAGCTCTGCCCGGGAGGGGACGGGGTGAACGAGGGCCGCCGTGATCTGCACGCCTGCGGGGATGAGGACCACGAACACCAGCCAGAGGAAGGCGAGGGCCACGGCGTTGCGCGACGAATCCCGGCCTGTGACGTTCACCACCGCGGCAAGACCCATCCAGAAGGCCAGGTATCCGCCCACGATCGCCGCCCAGAGGAAGAATCGGTCCGGGGTCAAGCCGCCTCCCAGGAGAACGAAGGCCAGGCCGCCAGCCCCCGCGGTCAGGAGGAAGAGGAGCCCCCAGCGAGCCGCCAGTTTCGCGAGGGTCAGGCGTCGGGCGGAGATGGGCTGGGAGAGCAGGAGGCCCAGGGTTCCCTGCTCCCGCTCCCGAGAAAGCAGGTCGAAGGAGAGGGCCAGCGCCAGCAGGGGGAGGAGAAAGGTCACCACGAAGGCCAGATCCAGGGGCCCGGACAGAAGGTGGACGGGGTTCTCGATCTCCTCCCGCGTGCTCCGGGGATCGGCGCCATCCAGAAGGACGGGCACGACCGGTGGAAACAGGTCCGACTGACCGACGGCGGAGGCCTGAAAGGAGGTGGGGGGAAGAACGGCGTAGCGTTGGCCCCGCCCCCGCCCCGCCACGTAGGGCCGCGTCGGATCCTGGAAAGCGGAAGGGGACGCATTCCCGGCGTGCACCTCCTCCATGGCGGCGCGGAGGAGGATGTAGCGCTCGGCTTCCTCCGCCACGGCTGTGGCCACCTGTCCCCGGTGGGCCTCAGTGGCCCGGGCCCCCACATGGACGGCGTATCCGCTCAGCAGGACCACGGCAACAGCGGAGATCCAGACGATGCGGTCGGCGAAAAGGCCTCTGACCTCGTGGGTGAGGATACGACGCATGGGGGCCATGGTCTCAGGCCCTCCGCGCCACGGCCGTCGCCCCGACCCTGGTCAGGATGGCTCCAAGGAGGAGCCAGACCAGGAGACCGGCCGCCGCTGTTCCCTGCCCTGCCAGGGACCACCGGATCCCTGGCCCCTGGTATTCGAATTCGGGCACCCTGGCCCAGAGCGACCCGTCGGCGATATAGGTCTCTCCGAAGCGCGAGTTCGCCATGATGTCTTCGTTGAGAATCCGCTGAATGAGGCGCCGATGCTCCTCGGCGGCGCCGGCGTAGCGCTCGTGGTGGGCAGGATCGGTCCCGGTGAGGGCCATGGAGAGACTTCGCACAGAGAGGTGGGGGGCCAGGAGGCCCAGCCGCCGGTGCAGCTCGAGCTGCTCTTCCACCCGCCGGCCCAGCGCCCCGAAGCGCCGATCGAAGACCAGATTGGCAAAGTCCTCTCCGGACTGGAGGGAGAGGCCGGCGAAGTTGAAGGGAAGCTCGGCGGGATCCGCCACGTCATGGGCGGCGAGGACACTGTCCCGGAGGATCTGCTGACGCAGCTCCCGGGGTGGATGGGCGTCGAAGCCCTGCGAAAGGTCGGCCTGGATCCCAGCCTGGAACTCCAGGCTGGAGGGAAGGGGCACCTGGCTTCGGGCTACGTCGGAGGCGATGCGGGGAGCCAGAAGCCCGTTCCCGATCCAGAAGCAGAGGAGGAGGGCCAGCGCGGTCCGGGAAGAAGAAGCCAGCGCCGACACCCCGATGGCCAGAGCCGTGAAGATTCCGAAGTAGGCCAGGTAGGTTGCCAGGAGGAGGATGTACCGGAGCCCCTCATCACCGGTGGCTCCTCCCCCTGGTCCCGCCATCAGGAGGGCCAGAGCCCCCACGGCCGCAGCCGGAACCAGGAGGATCGCCAGGGCCGCTCCGACTCCCAGGACCTTGCCGGTGGCGAGGCGCCGGGGATTCACTCCCACGCTCAGGAGCTGGCGGAGCGTTCCCTGCTCGCGCTCTCCGGCGAAGCTTCGGAAGGCGAGGAGCAGGATGAGGAGGGGCACCAGGAGCTGGAGGGTGCTGGCTGCGGTAAGGTCGGCGAACCGAGCCAGGGCCGGGGTGTCCTGAACGGCCCGGTTTTCGAAGGGGTTCTGGTAGTGGGACTCCAGCCAGGTGGATACCCCCATGTACGGGTCGACCCCCCGATCCACGAAGGAAAGGGAGGAGACGGGGCGGAACACGTAGATCCCGTAGTGGGCCGCCGAGTGAGGGTTCTTGTCCCCCTGCTCCAGCCACTGGGCCCAGCTCATGGCCTGGGCGGAGGCGTGGGCTCGCTCCACCTCCTTTCGGTGAGCGAACCCTGCGGCCAGGGAGAGGAAGAGGAGGAGCCCCACCAGCGCCGCACCCCAGCGGAACCGGCCATCCCGCACGGTTTCCCGAACCTCCTTTCGAACGATCGCTCGCAGCATGGTGGATGCTCCTCTCAGTCGTGCATGTGATCGAGGTAGATTCGCTCGAGGTCGGCATGACCCAGCGTCGATGGATCCAGCTCCGCCCGCAGGAGTCCTCGGCGCATGATTCCAACGCGGGACCCCAGCTCCTTGGCCCGGAAGAGGTCGTGGGTCGCCATGAGGATGGCCACCCCATCCCCCCGGAGTTGCTGCAGGAGCCCCGAAAACTCGTTGGACGCCTCGGGGTCGAGTCCCGAAGTGGGCTCGTCCAGGAGCAGGGCCCGGGCACGCTTCGCCAGGGCGATGGCGATCCCCACTTTCTGCCTCATTCCCTTGGAGTAGGTGGAGACGCGCTGGGCATGGGCGTCGGCCTGCAGGCCGCTGCGGAGCAGAAACGCCTCCAGCTCCTTCCGGGAGTAGTGCTCGTGCCCTGCCAGGGCGGCGAAGTACTCGAGATTCTCCAGCGCCGAGAGGTGGGGATAGAGCATGACCTGCTCGGGGATGTAGGCCAGGACCTTCTTGGTCTCCAGAGGTGCCTTTGTGACGTCCACTCCGTCCACCGTGGCGCGCCCGGATGATGGCTGGATGAAGTTCAGAAAAAGGCGGATCGTGGTGCTCTTCCCCGCGCCGTTGGCCCCGAGGAGGCAATAGATCTCGCCAGGGTTCACCTCGAGATTCAGGTCGGAGAGGGCGGTGGAGCCTTCGTACCGCTTGGACAGATTCTCGGCCTTCAGCATGGGGTGATCCTTGGCGGACTCGTGGGGGATCGTGGCATCGTCCTGGCACCGGCATGCCACTCGGCTTCCGGGGCGAGCCGGGAAGCACGTCGAGGACCACACGATAATGCGTTACCATTACCGCCCACGCAAGGCGTGGCTCCGGGCGTTGCGTGGCCCCCAAGGAATCCGGGCTGCATGCTCTTCATCTGGGGAGATTCTCACAACGGTCCGAGACCGGCGGGGTCAGCCGCAGGCAGCGGCCGGGCGCAGGCAGGAGGGACAGAATCGCCACTCCCTCTGCAACCGGGTGCCGCAGCGACACTCGGGATCGCCGACCTGCCCGCACGCCGGGCATCCGCGGGCCCACCCCGGCAGCTCTCCCCCGCACCGCGTACAGGGAGGCCGGCTCCCCGGGTCCCGATGAAGGACCCGGGCCACTTCGTGGGGGGTGGTGACACCTTCCGCAACCTTGCGCCGGGCGTCGGCGGCCATGGAGCCCATTCCCCCCTCTCGGGCCTTGCGGCGAAGGATCTCGGTGCCCGCACCGCGCATTACCTCGTCCCGGAGCCCTTCGCTCATGACCAGGAGTTCAAACACGCCGGTGCGCCCCCGGTAGCCCTCGTGGCAGTCCGGGCATCCCCGGGGCTGGCCTCCACATCGGCCGCAGCGGACGCGTACCAGGCGCTGGGCCACGATGCCCGCGAGCCCCCCCGCCACGAGGTGCGGCGCCACGCCCATCTGGAGGAGGCGGGTGATGCCCCCGGGAGCGTCGGTGGTGTGGAGGGTCGAGAGGACGAGGTGTCCGGTGACGGCGGCGGCCATGGCAATCTCCGCCGTCTCCCGGTCCCGAATCTCCCCCACCATGATGACATCCGGGTCCTGCCGGAGGACGGCCCGGAGCGCGGACGGGAAGGTGAGCCCGGCCCGGGGGTGGACCTGCACCTGGTTCACTCCCGGCACCCGGTACTCGATGGGGTCCTCGAGCGTCACCACGTTCTGTCGGGTCCGATCCACCTCGGCCAGGGCTCCGAACAGGGTGGAGCTCTTGCCGCTTCCGGTGGGCCCGGCCGCCAGGACCACGCCCCGTCCCATCCGAAGCAGCGTCCGCAGACGCGTCAGGTCATCGGGGGCAAAGCCCAGCGCCTCGAGCCCCGAAGGCACCTGGGCGGGGTCGAGGATGCGAAGAACCGCCTTCTCTCCTCCTTCCACCGGGAGGGTCGAGACCCGGACACTCAGACTCCGGCCAGCATCCTGAACCCGGAATCCACCGTCCTGGGGTCGGCGGCGTACCGAGATGTCCATCCCGGCCACCACCTTGATGCGGGAGAGGACGAGCGCCTGATCTCCAGGAGGCACCAGGGACACCTGCCGCAGGATTCCGTCCACCCGGGCCCGGATCTCGAGGCCCGCTTCCGTGGGCTCCACGTGGAGATCGCTGGCTCCCAGCGTCATGGCCTCCCGCAGGAGGCGATCCACGAGCTGTACCATCGGAGCGTCCGCCACCAGGGCGTCCACCACCGGGGCGTCCACGACCCGTTCGCCCTCCGGGTCCCGGAGGGGTGCGGGCCTCTGGGCATCGCCCTGGAACTCGGCGTCGTACGCGCGACGGATGGCCTGCCGGAGGGCAGCGGGGGGTGCCACCACGACGGTCACGCGTCGACCTGTGTGAAACTGGAGATCGTCCACCGCCGCCAGGTCGAGGGGGTCCACCATGGCTACCCGGATCCCCCGGGGGGCGAGGGACAGGGGAAGGACCGACCGGCGGAGGGCGAGGCCGGAGGGGACAGCGGCCAGCGCCTGGGGATCGGGCTCCAGGGGGGGCGGCTGGTAGCCCAGCCCGAGCTGCAGGGCCAGCGCCTCGGCCACGGACTCCTCGCTTACGAGACCCAGCCGGATCAGCAGGTCGCCCAGGCGTTCACCGGTTCGCCGCTGGGCCTCCAGTGCCTGCGCCAGCGACGGCTCCGAGAGGGCGCCGGCCTCGACGAGAAGTTTCCCGAGAAGCCGGGAGGAGCGGGGGGACGGGGGCGGGGTGCTCATGACCCCTCACACTCTTCAGACGCTGCGGGCGCCGCCATGGAAACCCGGGACGCCGGTCACGACGCCTGACTCGCAGGGGTCATGGGGTCGCAGGGTGAGGGGGCCTCCCTGACGCCAGCACGGGCGCCGAGGACTCTTCCTTCTTCAACGGCCTTCTACGTCTTCCCGGGGGGCTGGCCGAGGGACTGACCGTGGAGGAGGCGCCACCCCACCACACGCCCGAGTTCCGGATCAACGAGGACGTGCTCCTCACCGGCGTGCGGACCCACGCCTACTTCGTCGTGGACTACCTGGCGGGGGAAGGCCGGGAGCGTGTCGGGGGAAGATGAGCCTGGCCCTGTCCTGAGGTCTTCCCGACGCCAAGCGCCCGGAGGAGCGCCGGGGTCACCGCCATGAGGTCGTGCACCCCGGCCATGGGTTCCTCGCGGGAGCCGGCCACACCCTGCCCGGCGGCCGCCGTCCCCCGTTCCATGGCACCGGCCTCGGGACCCCCCGCGCGGATGACGAACCCCAGCGCCGGGTTCCGGGTGTGGCCCCTGCGCACGTCCTCGATGTTTCCATGGTCGCTGCATCCCACGATCCACGAGGGCCCCGACGCTTCCAGGAGGCCACCCAGAAAGGCGTCGACCCGCTCCAGCGCACGAACACTTCCTTCCATTCCGCCGCGGTGGCCGGCATGGTCGGTGTGGTAGTGGGCGAACAGTGTCAGCGCAGCTTCCCGGGCGATCCCGGCCAGGGTCCTCCCCGCTCCCTCGGCCGTCACATCAGGGAGATCGGTACGCCCGGTGTAGCGCTTCCAGCCATCGTTCAGGATCTCGGAGGCTACGGCCTCGCCGCGGAGCAGGGACTCCAGATCCCTGGAGAGAACCCCGGCCGAGAGGGCGGCCAGTGGGGGCACGGCGTGGCGTCGACTGGGGAGGGTGCCGGGCCACCCTGCGGGGTAGGCGTTGGCGAAGGTCACCCGGACTCCGCCGTGGCACGCCCGGACCAGGAGGTTCTCCTCCTGGAGGAGGGGGCGAAGGCGAACCGGCGGCCAGGGCCCGAAGTGGCCCCCGAAGAGGGCCGGTGCGTTCCGGCCCGTGAAGAGGGCGATCTGGCCGGTGCCGCTCTGCGGAAGCCCGTCGACCCCGAGGGCGGCATCCAGCGGAAAGGCCCTTCCGGATGGACCCGAGGGGGCGGGGTCATCCAGCGACGGAAGGCTTCCGCCCAAGGCCGAGGCGAGGTGGGGAAGCCGTGCCCGGAAGAAGGGGTTCACCTCCGGGTCTGCCGGTCCGATCCCGACGCCGTCGAGGAAAAGAAGGAGAACAGGGAGAGGCCGGAGCAGGTCCCCGGAAGCCGCCTCCTGTGGCGGGGTCACCCCCCGGAACGAAGATCCAGGGTGACCCGTGCCGCCACGTGCCCGAGATCGGCCCGCTCCCGGACCGCTTCGCGAATCCGCGGCTCGATCTTCCCGTAGGCCGCCATCACCCCGTCGCGAAGCTCCTCGCGGAGGATCCGGAGGGCGTTGGCGTCGGGGCGGGAGGACTGGGTGACCTTCCGGATCTCCTCGAACCGGGTGGGGAGGATCTCGAAGGGGGTCATCCCCGTGTCGTCGTCACGGTCGTGGTCCAGCCAGTGGATGGCGACCGCAACGTCGCCCCGGGCCTTCAGCCCGCTGATGTCGCCCACGGCCTGAAATCGCTCGGCGAGGCGGCGCATTTCCACGGCCCCCGCGGTGGCCACGTAGGCCCTCTCGACGACGGCGAAGATCCGCCGGACACGTTCCGCCTGCGTCGCGTCAGATCCAAGCGGCTCCGTATCCAGAACCCGGGCCGAGGCTTCGCGGACAAAGCCGAGTCCGCCGTCGTCTCGCGTCCGGGACCGGTCGATGGAGTCGAGGATTCGGTCCGGATTCGTGCGGAAGCTCATGAAGTGACTCCTGGGCTGGCGGGTCGGATCGCGTTCGCAGCGTCGGAACGCGGGCATAGGCGGGCGCGGAGATCGCCTACCCCGCCGTGGCCCGGAGGGGCGAACCCCTCCGCACCGGACGATAACGGGCGCCTCCCGGCCGGACCAGAGGCCGGATGACAGGGGCAGGCAGGCAACGGCTGCACCTTCGCGGCGGCGGCGACCGATGGGTAACCGGCGGTCAACCACCTTGCGGAACACCGGCCCCGAGGGGAAGATCCATGGTGCGAACGCCCCCCCGCCCCGCCGGCCATCCCTGGGCCTTGAACCCTGCGTCCTCCATGTCTTTCGACGATTCCTTCGACCCCCTCCCCCCATCGCCCCTCCCGACCCCCCTCTCCCTGCGGTGGTTCGGCGACGGGCTGGAGATCCCCCCCGCCTCGATGCGGGGGCGGGACCTGGAGCATCTGGAGCTTCTCTATCAGGCCCTCACGGGCTGCTACGAAGCGTGGCTGGAAGGGCGTCCGGATCCCGACTGGGCGGCTCTTGCCGACCGGGTCCGGGCCTTCGGTGAACCTCCCCTGCGCACCGCCCTGGAGGCACTGGGCGAGGCAACCCTGGGCGAGGCCGACGTTCCCCCCCTTCTTCGCCGGGCCTTCCATGACCTCAGGGGTGGGGCCTTCTTCGCCCTTCGTCTCTACGGCGTTCTCCTGGCCGACGAGGAGCCATCGGAGGAGCTGGTGCAGCCGGCGGTCTTCCTGGCGAGGGACCAGGCCAAGCTGGTCCGGAGCCTGGTTCCATTCATGGACCCCGAGGGCTACCGGAAGGACCGGGAGGAGCGAGCCCACGGGATGCGGGAGCTCGTGGACAAGTGGAGTGGCTTCCACTTCCCTCCCGCGGAGTCGGGGCCGCCCGCCGCGGGCTTGGGGCCGCCCCCCGGGGGCTCGGGGCCGCCCTCCGGGGAGTCGGCCCAGGTCATCGCGCCCGTCGTGGTCGAGGTCACCACCCGGTGGAGGGGGGAGCTTGCCGCCCGCTGCCTCGAAGCCGCCGCCCTGGACCGGGTCATCTACAATCTCGTGAACAACGCGGCCCGGTTCACCACCGATGGCCGAGTCCAGCTCCTCGTGGAAGCCGTGAGCCATGCCACGGTTCGCATTGCGGTGCGCAATTCACTGGGGTCCGATGATGCCGACTGGATCGCCTCCCAGACAGAGGGCCGGACGGCGGCGCTCTATCTTGGAGGATCGACCCGGGGGGGGACGGGACTGGGGCTTCAGTCCGCAGCCGTGGTCGTCGCCCGGGCCTGGGGGCAGGTGACCCCGGAGGAGGCGGTGGAATCCGGCGTCGTGGGGGCGCACGTCAGGGACGGGGTCTTCACGAGCTGGTTCTTCTGGCCGGCCTACCTGGTGGACGAACACGGCCCGCTTTCCACGCCGGAGGCCTCGTGAAGGGAGAAGAGGAGGCCGGCGCCGACCCGTCGGGACCTCTTTCCCGGCTCGTTCGGGTCTTTCTCTCGCCCGTCGACCTCTTCGCCGAGCTCCGCGCGCATCCCCGGAGCCTGGGGGCCCTGGTCCTCGGTGTCGTGTTCTCCGCGGTAGCGGCGGCGCTGATCCCGATCGAACTCTGGGAGGCGGGCCTCCGGGCCCAGATCGAGGCCAGCGGGGCCGAACTCCCCGCCGACACCACGATGCTGGCGCGGGTGGGATGGATCTCGGCCGTCTTCGTGGGCGTGGTCGCCTGGCCCCTGCTTGCCCTCCTCACCACGGGGGTCTACGGCGTCGTGTTCCTCCTTGCCCTCGGGTACGAAGGGTCCTTTCGCATCCTGCTGTCGGTAGTGGCCCACGCGCTCCTCGTGGTGGCGGTGGGCGCCCTGGTCCTCGTTCCCCTCCGGATTCTGGCGGGGGATGCGAACCTGACGCTTTCGGTGGCCACCCTCCTTCCCTTTCTTGCGGACGGCTTCCTTCTTCGGTTCGCGGGGCTTCTGGATCTCTTCAACCTCTGGGCCTACGTGCTCATCGGCGTGGGGGCGGCCGTCATGGACGGTCGCCGCAGCCCCGCTGCCGGCGTGGCCGTCTCCCTGGGCGTGGCCCTGATCCTTTCGCTCCTCCTGGCAGCCGTCTCCGGCATGGGCGGCGTCGGAAGCCCCGGGGCATGACCGCGGGACCGGAGAAGGAGCCTTCGGCGGAGCCCGGATCCGAGCCGGTGTCGCTCGAGGACTTCCATCGCCTCCGCATCCTGGCGGGCCGGATCGTGGATGCGTCTCCCCTGACCGAAGCCCGGAATCCGGCACTCCGGCTTCGCATCGACTTCGGTCCAGACGTCGGTGTCCTCGGGTCCTCCGCCCAGGTGACCCGCCGCTACACGGCCGAGGCGCTGGTGGGAACCCGGGTGCTGGCACTCGTGAACCTGCCCCCTCTCCGAGTAGCCGGCTTCCGAAGCGAGTGCCTTGTCCTGGGCCTCGTGAACCCGGAGGACCCGGGAGACGTGGTGCTCGTCCGCCCCGACGATGCGACGGATGGGGGCGTTGGCTGGCGCCTGGGCTGACGCCAACCCCCCGAGGAGCGGGGGGGGCGCGGGTCCGGGAGCGCGGGTCGTGAAGGTTCGAAGATCTTCCGGGCAGCGGAGCCCCTCATGTCTCGCGTGGGCATGCAAATGATGCTAGATTCTGCCGTCTTGCATACAAAACGGCCTGGCAGGAACCCGCGTCCCGAGTGGGGGGCGTGCGGGCCCGAACTGTCAACCCCGGTTGACACCGCTGGGGGGTAATGAGATGGTCCATCCCGATCTCCTCGACATTCTGGTTTGCCCGGAGACCAGGTCTCCGGTGCGGCTGGCCGACGCCGATTTGCTGGCGAACGTGAACGAGGCGATCGGCCGCGGGGCGCTCCAGACGCGTGGAGGGTCCCCGGTTCGAGGCGAGCTGGACGCCGCCCTCGTCCGAGACGACGGTCGTCTCCTCTACCCCATCCGGGACGACATCCCGGTCATGCTCATCGACGAGGCCATTTCCCTCGACGACCTTTCCTGAGTCGACACCCCTCCCCGGCCTGACGCTGTCAGCTCCGGAGGGAGTCGGCCCGCCACGACCACGCCAGGGTTCTCCATCATGCGCGTGTTCCCGATCTGGAAGTCTACGGTAACGCCACGACTACGTGCGTCCGCAGTCCGCTTCCTCCCGGTGCTCTTCCTCGCTCTGCTCGCCGGCTGTGCCGGTGAGTTCCCCCAGTCGACCATTGATCCCCGCACCGACTTTGCGGATATCATTCACAGCCTGTACGTGAGCGTCTTCTGGTGGACGATGCTCATCCTGGCGGTGGTCTGGGTGGCCCTCACGGTGACCCTCATCCGCTTCCGCGCCAAACCGGGCGACGGAAAGCCGAAGCAGATCCGCGGACACATGGGCCTGGAGATTGGATGGACGGTGGGGCCGGCCCTCATCGTGGTGGCCATCGCCATCCCGACGATCCAGGCGGTATTCGCCACCCAGCGTCCCATCTCCGAGGATGCCCTGGTGGTGGAGGTGACCGGTCACCGCTTCTGGTGGGAGTTCCACTACCCGGAACAGGGGGTCACCACGGCCAACGAGCTCTGGCTCCCGGTGGACCGTGCCGTCACGCTGCGGCTGGGAGCCTCCGACGTGATCCACTCCTTCTGGGTTCCCATGCTGGGTGGGAAGCGGGACCTGAATCCCACGCTGGCGGTCCGGGAGGGGGAGGAGCCCAAGTACAACTACCTGTACTTCACTCCCAGGGAGACGGGCCTCTACATGGGGCAGTGCGCCGAGTTCTGCGGTGAATCCCATGCCTTCATGGCCATGCGGGTGAATGTCGTCTCGGACGCCGAATTCGATGCGTGGACCGCAGGGTGGCTCGAGTCACGCGGGGCGGCCATTCCGGCGGCACCGGCCAGGGAAGGTGGCGCCACCGAAGAGGCCGTCCAGGAGGCCGAGGAGGCTGGCGTCACCCTGCAGGCCGCCGCTCCCACGTCGGCGGTGGACCTGGATCCGCTGGCCGTGCAGGGCCGGGACATCTTCCTGAACCAGGCGACCTGCGGGGCCTGCCATGCCATCCAGGGCACGGCGGCCCAGGGCCGGCTGGCTCCCGATCTTACCCAGTTCGGGCTTCGCACCAGCCTTGCGTCGGGCATCCTGGAGAACACGCCGGAGAACCTGGCCGCCTGGATCATCGACCCTTGGCGGTTCAAGCCGGGGGCGAACATGCCAGGCACCCAGTACGCCATGGACTCCCGGATCGTGTCCGGGAACCCGTTTGCGTGGCCGGCCACCGGCCTCGACGATGAACAGGTACGCGCCGTGTCCGCCTACCTTCTGAGCCTCAAGTAACCCGCAGCGAGGAACGAGCTCGATGTCGACGGCAACCATCGAACATGCCCCTGCGGGTCACGGGGCCCATACCGAGCCTACCGGTCTCTGGAGCTGGATCACGACGGTCGATCACAAGCGGATCGCCATCATGTACTTCCTGGCCGCCACCTTCTTCTTTTTCGTGGGGGGGGTGGAGGCGCTCCTGATCCGGATCCAGCTCTGGAACCCGGAGCAGGCGGTCTTCTCGGCCGAGTTGTACAACCAGCTCTTCACCATGCACGGCACCACCATGGTGTTCCTGGTGGCCATGCCCATGGCGGTGGCCTTCTTCAACTACATCGTCCCGCTCCAGATCGGGGCGAGGGACGTGGCCTTTCCCCGGTTGAACGCCCTTTCGTTCTGGATCTTCCTCTTCGGAGGGATCTACATCAACCTGGGCTGGTTCATCGGGGCGGCCCCCCACGCCAGCTGGGTCGGGTACGCCACCCTGACCTCCAATGCCTACTCCCCGGGGCTCAACACCGACTTCTGGTTCATCGGACTCTCGATCATCGGCATCGCCTCCATTGCCGGAGGGGTGAACTTCATCACCACCATCGTGAACATGCGTGCGCCCGGGATGAAGATGATGCGCATGCCCCTGTTCACCTGGATGACCTTCGTGACGAGCTTCCTGCTCATCACGGCCATCCCGGTGATCGCGGTGGCCCTGATCTTCCTCGGATTCGACCGCACCTTCGGGTCGGTCTTCTTCGACCCGTCCATGGGGGGAGACCCGGTTCTCTGGCAGCACCTCTTCTGGATCTTCGGTCATCCGGAGGTCTACATCCTGATCCTCCCCTCCTTCGGCGTGATTTCCGACATCATCCCCACCTTCTCGAAGAAGCCGCTCTTCGGGTATCCCATCGTCGTGTACGCCGGGATCCTCATCGGCTTCATCGGGTGGGGCGTCTGGAGCCACCACATGTTCACCACGGGACTCGGCCCCATCGCCGACTCCTTCTTCGTGGCGGCCACGATGATCATCGCCATCCCCACCGGGGTGAAGATCTTCAACTGGATCGCCACCATGTGGGGGGGCACGATCCGGTTCACCACGGCCATGCTCTTCTGCATCGGCCTCCTGGCCGTCTTCACGGTGGGTGGGCTGTCGGGGATCATGCATGCCGCCGCTCCCATCACCCTGCAGCAGCATGACTCCTACTTCGTGGTGGCTCACTTCCACTACGTGATCGTGGGAGGGGCCATGATGGGGCTCTGGGCCGGTCTCTACTACTGGTTCCCCAAGGTCACGGGCCGCCTCCTCAACGAGACGCTGGGCAAGTGGCATTTCTGGACCACCATGGTGGGCTTCAACCTCACCTTCTTCCCCATGCACTTTTCGGGGCTCTACGGCATGCCCCGCCGCATCTACACCTACTCCGCCGACCTCAACGTGGACCTGTTCAACCAGCTTGCCACCATCGGCGCCTTCATTTTCGGGATTTCGGCCCTGATCATGGTGTGGAACCTCTGGCACAGTGCACGAAAGGGAGAAAAGGCGGGGGCCAACCCATGGGAAGCGGCTACGCTGGAATGGTCGATCCCCTCGCCGCCGCACCACTACAACTTTCCCGAGCTCCCGGTGGTCCGCAGCCGTGAGCCGCTCTGGAACGACGGGGAGCGCGAAGAGGTCCTGGCCGTCACCATGCTGGAGCCCGAGACCGAGCCGGTGATGCCCGTGCCTTCGTACTGGCCGATCCTGCTGGCCCTCTCCATCACGGTGGCCTGGGCCCTCGTGATGACCGGGATCTGGTGGGTGATCGTCCTGGGCATCCTCCCGGTCTTCTTCTGCACGCTCATGTGGGCCTTCGAGCCCGCCTTCCCGGAGGGGCACTGACATGGCCCAGGCCGTCGCTGCGTCCGCTCATGACGCCCATGACGCCCACGATCCCCACGCCACCAACACGGGGGTCTCCAACTTCAAGCTGGGGTTCTGGGTATTTCTTGCCTCCGAATGCCTCTTCTTCGGGACCCTGATCTCCACGTACATGGTCTACAAGGGGACGGCGCTCGAAGGGCCCTACCCGGCGGACCTCTTCGACATCATCAAGACGACGATCTCGACGACGGTTCTTCTCTTCTCGTCGCTGGCCATGGTGCTGGCCCTCCATTACGTGCACGAGGCCCGGAAGAACCTGGCGATCCTCTGGCTCTTCGCCGTCATCGCCATGGGCGGGACCTTCCTCGTCATGGAGTACTTCAGCTACATCAAGTACATCGGCTACGGCCTCACCATCGGGTCGAGCACCTTCGGGTCGTCGTACTTCGTCCTCACCGGGACCCACAAGGCCCACGTGGCCGTGGGGATGATCTGGATGGCGATCCTGGCCTGGCGTCTCCACAAAGGGAAGATCCCTCCCTCCAAGTCGGACCAGGTGGAGGTGGCGGGGCTTTACTGGCACTTCGTGGACATCATCTGGATCGTGATCTTCACCCTCGTGTACCTGATTCCGTAAGGACGCTTTCATGAGCCAGACGACTCCCGTGACAGGTTCCGGATCCGATGCGGCCGGCCACGCCGAGAAGCAGGGCTCGGTGGCGCTCTACATCTGGATCGGGGCCATTCTCGCCGTCCTGACCTTCGTCGAGGTGGCGGTCTACCTGATCGAGGCCTTCGAGGCTGTGGAGGTCCCGATCCTGATCATTCTCTCCACGGTGAAGCTCCTTCTCGTGGTGATGTACTTCATGCACCTGAAGATGGATCACAGGGCCCTGACCTGGCTCTTCCTGTCCGGGGTCGTCCTGGCCGTCTTCATGGTGAGTGCCCTGGTGGTGCTCTACCACGTGCTTCCCCGGTTCACCTGACGGGAGCGCACGGGGTCGGAGCCCAGCCTGCGGCTCCGATGGCGGCCACGTGAGGGCCGTGCCTCATGAATTTCCACGGATTCCAGATCTTCCCGAGCATCCTCATTGGATGCCTCTATCTCCTGGGTGCGTACTGGCTGGCCACCGGCCCGGCCCGGCGTCGCTTCGGGTGGACGGACGAGGTGCGTCCCGGCCTGGCCCGGGCTTCGGCGTGGGTCGCCGGCGTGCTCGTCATCTTCTTCTCGCTGAACGGCCCCCTGCACGAATGGGCCGATGGCTACCTCTTCACCGCCCACATGGTGCAGCATCTCCTCCTGATGCTCATCATGCCTCCCCTGCTGATCTGGGGGCTGCCGCCGGAACTGATCCGGAAGGCCCTCCGGTTCCGGCCCGTTTTCAAGGCCGGCCGCCTGCTGACCCACCCGGTGGTGGCCTTCGTGGCCTACAACCTGGTGTTCATCTTCTGGCACTTCCCGCAGTGGTACAACCTGGCGCTGATGGACCACACGATCCACATCGTCCAGCACCTGAGCTTCATGGTGGTGGCGGTGATGATGTGGTGGCCCATCATGGCCCCGGTGAAGGAGCTGGTCCGGATCCCCACCGGTCCCTTCCTCATGGCGTGGATCTTCCTGTACGGGATTCCGGGGACGGTGGTCTCCGCCCTCATCACTCTGTCCAACGACGTCCTCTACACGTGGTACGCGGCGGCTCCCCGCATCACCGCCCTGTCGCCCCTCGATGACCAGCGCCTCGGCGGACTGATCATGTGGATTCCGGGGATGCTGGTGTTCTGGGTGGCCATCACCGCCGTCTTCTTCCGCTGGACCTCCTACGAGTACCGGAGCTGGAAGGTGGATCCCGAGGCGCTGCCCACGGGCGAGATCGGACCTTGACCGGGCCGGATGCGGGACGCGGGGTCCTCTGGTACCGGCTCGTGCTTCTCTTCGCCATCGCACTCCCCTGGGCAACGCCTCCCGGGGAGGCCATGGCGCAGGAGAGGGACTGGAAGGCCGAGGGCGAACTGGGTGGGAACCTCTTCTTCGGCAACCGGGAACAGAGCCAGCTCAGCTCCCGGATCCTCGTGGAGCGGGCCGATTCTCTGTTCGAATCCTCGTCGGAGTTCCGCTTCGCCTACGGCGAGGTCACGGACCGCGACGGCGTCCGCCAGGTGAACCGCCGAAGCTGGTCCGCCGCCGCCTCCCTGGACTTTCGCCCCATGGAGCGATACCGCCCGTTCGTTTCCGGGCGGATGGAATCGGCCTTCGAACGACGCATTGCGCTGCGCTACAACGCGGGCGCCGGGGTGCGCATGAGCTGGGCACGGGACCGGCGCAACCGGGTGGACCTTTCGGCCTCCATCCTGGCTGAACGCACGTACGCCCGGGAGGGTGGGCGGGGTACCGAAGAGGACGTGGGGCTGGCCCGCTGGGCTTCCAGTGTCCGGGTGCGCCGGAGCTACTTCGATGATCGGCTTTCCCTCGACTCCAACAACTCCTACCGGCCCGTCTTCGACTCCTTCGGGAACTTCACCCTCTCCACCCGGAACGCGGTCTCCTACAACCTCACCGAGGTGGTGGCCCTGCGGGTTGCCGTGATCACCGACTACGATTCCGGCGCGGTGGAACGAGGGGCCGAGACCAACCGGGACGGCCAGGTTCAGGTCACGGTGGTGGCCCGGTTCTGATCCGGGAGGCGGAGGCTCCCCTCCGCCACGGTGACGGCATGGCCCAGGAGGTGGACCCGTTCGCCCCGGACCTCGACCCTGAGGCGGCCCTGGCGGGATCCCCCCTGGATGGCTTCCAGCTCCGCCGTGTTCCGTCCATGGAGACGCAGACTCCACCATGGACCGAGGAGGCAGTGGGCCATTCCCGTGACCGGGTCTTCATCCACCCCGACCCAGGGGCCAAAGAACCGGGAGGCGAAATCGGCGTCCTGGAGGAGGTGGACGGTCACGGACACCCCCATGACTCCGGCGGGGAGTCCCACCTCGCGAAGGGCCCGCATGTCGGGCGTGAGGTCGGCCAGCGCGCCTGCGCCTCCCGACGGCAACTCCAGGAGGGCACACCGGGCCCCCGTGGCGTAGCGGACCGGGAGCCCTTCCGGCAATCCGAGGGCGGCGAGCAGACCCGGAGGAGGCGGCCCCTCCACCGGGGGGTCGGCAGGGAAGTCCAGACGAAGACGGCCGTCGGCCTCCCGGTGCACCTCCAGGGGCCCCGACTGCGAGGTAAAGCGAAGCGGGCCCGTGGCACCGGCCTCGAACAGCGCATGCGCCGCGGCCAGGGTGGCATGCCCGCAGAGCGTCACCTCGGTGGCAGGGGTAAACCAGCGGAGCCGTCGCACGCCGTCCTCCCCGGCCGGGTAGGGAAAGGCCGTCTCCGACAGGTTCATCTCGGCGGCGATGGCCTGAAGGACCGGGTCGGGCAGGGCCTCCGTCGAGAGGCCGCCCCGGGCCACATCGGCGGGGAGGATGACCGCTGCCGGGTTCCCGGCAAAGGGCTCCGCGCTGAAGGCGTCCACGACCCGGTAGGGGAGGCCAGGGCTCATCCCACCCGCCTCCGCTTCCCCTTGAGGAAGTCCATCATGATGTACTGGCCCAGCGTCAGCGTGCTGGTGAAGTAGGCCTTTCCGCGGGCGATTTCCGAAACCTTCTTCACGAATTGCACGAGGTAGGGATCCTGGGCCAGCATGAACGTATTGATGAGGATCCCCGATTTCCGGCAGGCGGCCACCTCCCGGTAGGTGGCCTGGAGGATCTTCGGGTCCAGCCCTCCGGAGTTGGTGTAGACGCGCCCATCGGGGAGCGTCATGGCGGACGGCTTGCCGTCGGTCACCATGATGATCTGCCGCATTTCCTTCCCCTCTGCCTGGAGGATCCGGCGCGCCACCTCGAGCCCCTCGGCGGTGTTCGTGTGGAAGGGCCCGACCTGGGCGCGACCCAGCCGCGAGAGGGGGATTTCCTGGGCCCGGTCGCCGAAGGTGACCACCCGGAGGGTGTCCCCGGGGTACTGGGTCCGGATCAGGTGCGAGAGGGCGAGGGCGACCCGCTTGGCGGGAGAGAAGCGGTCCTCCCCGTAGAGGATCATGGAGTGGGAGATGTCCAGCATCAGCACGGTGGCGCACGAGGACCGGTACTCGGTCTGGTTCACCATCAGGTCATCGTACTCGAGATCCAGCGGGAGTGACGGCATTACCTGGGACCCCTCCTCGGCGCCCTCCTCCCGCCGTGCCTCCGCCGCAGCCCGGGCCAGGGCCCGCTTGAGCGTTCCCGGAAGATCCAGGTTCATGGTGTCGCCGAAGGTGTAGGGACGACTCGCTGCGCCCGCCTCCACCCCGGTGGAAAGCGCAGACGTTTCGTGGGACCCGGCGCCCCCCTGCCCCATGGCCCCCAGAAGTCCCCGGAGGGCCCGGTAGCCCAGGAAGTCCATCCCCTTGCGGGTAAGGTTGAAGTCGACGGTCTGGGCGGCCTCGCGGGCTTCATCCACCTTGCCCCCCTTCCCCTCGGGGTCGAGTGGCGTCCCGGCGCCGCCCGCCCCCGACTCGGCGGTAAGAAACCCCTCCTCCACGAGGCGCTCCACGAGATCGTCCAGCATCCGGGCGATGGCGGCGCGCAGATCGGCGTCTCCCTCGCCCTCTCCTCGCAGTTCCCTGAGCATCTCCGGCGTCAGCTGGCCGGTTTCCAGGAGCGCGCGCAGGATGGCCTCCTTCAGTGCGTCCAGCGATTTCGTATCCTCGTCGCCGGACCATCCCCACCACGGGTGGAAGTGGGGGCCACCCGCGAATCCCCCGTCGAGAAGGAAGTCCGAAAGGTGCTCCAGGAGCGCCTCCAGGTTAAGGGCATCCAGGAAGCCCCCCTTGTACTTCGTGTAGGTGGTGCGCATGGATGGTCCCTTGAGTGCGAGGATGACCGCTGGGCAGGACGACCGACGGAGCGGATGACCGCTGGGGAGGATGACCGACGGAGCGGATGATCTATCTTGAGGGATGACGACCCCCCGCGCCTCCCACCGACCCGAAGAGGTCCAGACCTTCCGCTCCAGGATGCTGGCATTCTTCGACGAACGCCAGCGGGAGCTGCCATGGCGCGAAACCTCGGACCCGTACCGGATCCTGGTGTCCGAGATCATGCTGCAGCAGACCCGGGTGGAAACCGTGGTCCCCTACTACCGGCGGTGGATGCAGCGGTTCCCGGATCCGGCCTCGCTGGCGGCGGCGGACGAAGAGGAGGTCCTCCGCCAGTGGCAGGGGCTGGGGTACTATCGCAGGGCCAGGAACCTCCAGGCGGCGGCCAGGGAGATCGTGGAGCGGTGGGGAGGAAACGTTCCCGGGGATGCGAAGGCCCTGGCGGACCTCCCGGGGGTGGGCGCGTACACCGCGGGCGCCATGGCCTCCATTGCCTTCGGACAGGCCGTCCCGGCCATCGATGGCAATGTTCGGCGGGTCATGGCCCGGCTTCTGGACGATCCGGCGCCGGGGGCGGCTCTCCTGGCGCGCGAGGTGGGCCGCCTGGTGGACCCCCACCGGCCAGGGGACTTCAACCAGGCCCTGATGGAGCTCGGGGCCACGGTGTGCACGCCGCGCTCCCCCGACTGCGCCGCCTGCCCGGTATCGGAAGGATGCCGGGCTCGCGCCGCAGGAACGCAGGGCGAGCGTCCCAGGCCTCCGCGGAAGAAGGAGATTCCGCACCGGGTGGAGGCCGTGGCGGTGGTGGTGCGGCCGGGTCCCACGGGATGGGAGGTCCTCCTTCGTCGCCGTCCCGCGTCCGGACTCCTGGGGGGAATGTGGGAGTGTCCGGGGGTCGACGTGGGCCCGCACGGAAGCGAAGTGGACGAGGCATGCGTGGTGGAGGGCGCTCAGGACGTGGCACTCCGCGCCGTGATGCGCCAGCAGCCCCCGACGGAAATGCGGCCGCCGCCACTGCTCCTGGACCGGGTACTCCCCGCGGTGGACCACCTCTTCAGTCACCGGCGAGTGACCTATCGGCCGGTGCGCTTTCATGCTCCCGCGGGACTTCCCGCCTCGACGTCCGTCCGCTGGGTCGGGTTCCATGCCCTTGATCCCCTTCCCATCCCCCGTGCCCAGGAGCGGATTCTCGGGGGTGCGGAACCGGAGGAGGGAGTGTAATTTGGCCCAGCTTCCATCCACTTCCCGGCCATTGTCATGACCGGAGCCACGACCGGAGGATCCCCTGTGCCGTACCGCATCGTCCTTCCCCTCGACGGGTCCCGCTTCGGAGAACGGGCGCTTCCCCTGGCCCTCTCCCTGGCCGAGCGCACTGGTGGAGCCCTTGACCTGATCAGCGTGGCCACGCCCATCGCCCAGTCCGTGGCCGGGCGGGACGATGCGCTGGCGGGCGACGAGTCCCGGGACCGGGGAAAGGTCCTGGCGCGCGAATATCTGGACGAACTCGCCGGCCGGATCCGGTCGGCCGGCTACGAGGGTTCCCTGGCGCGGGACGTGATCGCTCCCGGGAATGCCGCCCGCTCCATCGTGCGGTACCTGGCCGAAGTAGAGGCGGACCTGGTGGTCATGAGCACCCACGGCCGAGGACCCCTCCAGCGCGCCTGGCTGGGAAGTACCGCCGACGGGGTCATCCGGAGGAGTCCCTGTCCGGTGCTTCTGGTTCGCCCACCGGACGCCGTGGCCGAGGTCGAGCCCGCGGATCGCCCTCCCGTGGACCTTTCAGCGCGCCCCGGCCCCTTCGAGCGCGTCCTTCTTCCCCTCGACGGTTCCGACGCCGCAGAGCGGGCCTTCGATGCGCTGCCACCCTTCGTGGCCGAGTCGACCACGCTCCACCTTCTCCGGGTTGTTCCCCCCATGGTCCCGGGGGGGTCTCCCTATCTCCCGCACGCGGTTCAGGAGGCCCAGGATCACGAGCTGGTTCGTCGAGCCGCCGGCGAGTACCTGGATCGTTTCCGGTCGAAGGTGGAAGCCTCCGGCTACGGCACCGAGACGCAGGTGCTTACGGGTGGGCAGCCGGCGGTTGCAATCCTTCGGACCACCGAGTCGGTGGGAGCCCAGCTCATCGCCATGTCCACCAGCGGTCGCGGAGGGGCTGCACGCCTCCTGCTGGGCAGCGTGGCCGACAAGGTTGTGCGGGGGGCTCCATGTCCGGTCCTCCTCTCCCGCACGCCCGAAGACGCGTAGGGTGTGAGCCGGGATGACGTGATCAGGGATGTACGCCCGTACCGGGACGAATCGTCCCATTGAGATCGAGAGTCGGGGACGGAAGGGGACCGGCGCTGGGGCCGGCTACCCACACCAACCCCTTCGTCGGGGCCGCACATCCACGCCAGGAGGAAGTCAAGCAACGCAAAGCTAAACAGAGAGTTAGCCTCGCTCTTCGCATTCTTCCAGCTCCCCGCGTCGGCCGCCGGAATCCCGGTGGCCGTGTCCTTGCACCCTCTGAACCTCGAAGGAACCCTTTCCACGTTCCCTCCCCTGGTCCCCGGTGCCGGAGTTCTCCATGTATCGCTCAATCCTCCTTCCCCTCGACGGATCTTCCTTCGCGGAAGAAGCTCTCCCCCTGGCCGCCCGCCTTGCGCAGGGTCAGGATGCCGCGCTGCACCTGGTTCACGTGATCCGTCCGGCGCCGGACGTGGACTTCAAGACCCCCGGCGAAGACCTGGCCTGGCGAAACCAGGTCAGGGAGGCCGCTTCCTCGGCCCTGGGCGAACTGGCTTCCCGGCTTCGGCGGAGCGGGGTGGCGGCCCACGCCGAGGTACGGGAGGGTCGGACGGTGGACGCCATCCTGGAAAGCGCGCGGGAGCATGACGCCGACCTCGTGGTTCTCACCACCCATGGCGCGGGCGGCTTCCGCCGATGGTGGCTTGGGAGTGTGGCCGATACCCTCCTGCGCCTCGGTGACTATCCCCTCCTCCTGGTTCGGCCGTGGGACGATACCTCCGATCGGGAGGCAGGAGAGCCTCGCTTCCAGACGGTCCTCGTCCCCCTGGACGGGTCCCCGGCTTCGGAGGCCGTTCTCCCCCACGTGCGTTGGCTCAGGGATGCGAAGGAGGCTCGGCTCCTCCTGGTCCGGGTGGTGCCCTCCCCCCTGGAGGTGGGATCGCTCTACGGGATCCCCTCGGTGCGGATGGAAAGCGAGGCCCACCGCTGGCAGCGGGAAGCGGCGCGGGCCTACCTGGAGGAGGTGGCCGCCCGGCTGGGGGATGGAGAGGGGGACGTCCCCGCCCCGGATCTCCGGGTCGTGGAGGCTTCGAGTGCTGCCGAGGGGATCCTTGAGGCGGCCCGGGTGAACGGGGCCGATCTCATCGCCCTCTCCACCGAGGGGCGGTCAGGCTTCGGCCGCACCGTCATCGGAAGTGTGGCCGACAAGGTCATCCGGGGCGCCGCAGTTCCGGTGCTGGCTGTTCGCCCCGGGCCTTCGCGCTGAATCGGCCCCTGACTTCGCGTCCCTCTCCAGCGCCGTCCTCCCCAGGCTCCGCTCTCCTGCGCGCTCCCCGCGCGATCTGCGCGCCCTCCGGGTGATCTGCGCGCCCTCCGCGTGAATCGGGCTCAGAACTGGGTGGGGTCGAACCCCTGGAATCCCTTCCCCTGGGCGCCGCCCGCACCACCCGAGCCCTCGTGGGGCGCCCGGATGTAGCGACCCTGGTCCGATCGGGAGATCCGCTTTCGGGCCACCAGCGCCTCCAGGACCAGTTCGCACGCAGCGGCGCGGCGTCCCGCGCCGGCGGACGGCGTTGCCAGGCCGGTGGAGGCCACGACATCGAGGAGTCCCGGAACCACCTGGAATCCGCGCACGCAGGCCTCGGCCCCTGCATCGTCCGAGACCTGCAGCGCCCCTCCCTCCTCGAAGTACTCCACCACGTCTTCCACGTCCACACCCCCGGCCCGGTGTTCGAAGGTTTCGGCGGCGGCCCGGGCCACCAGCTCCCGGGCGATCCGGTCAGCGCCCTGGAGTTCCCCCTCGTATTCGAGCTCCATCTTCCCCGTGATGGTGGGGAGCGCGGCGTACAGGTCCCCGACCCGGGGTACGGCCCGGTCCTCGCCCAGCCGGAAGGCCCGGCGCTCGGCATTGGAGATGATCCCCTCCAGCACGGAGATCGGCATCCGCTGGCTCACGCCCGATCGAGGGTCGATCCGCTTGTCGGAGCGGGCGAGAAAGGCGACCCGCTCCGCGATTTCGGCCACGAAGTCCGGGACCTCCACGGGGAGCGCATCCCGCTCCGTCCACGCCTCGGCTGCCGTGATGGACATCCCGGTCTCCACCGAAGCCGGGTAGTGGGTGCGGATCTCCGCTCCGATCCGATCCTTGAGCGGAGTGATGATCTTGCCGCGGGCAGTGTAGTCCTCCGGGTTGGCCGTGAAGACCAGGAAAACATCCAGGGCCAGGCGGATGGGGAATCCCTTGATCTGCACATCCCCTTCCTGGAGGATGTTGAAGAGGCCCACCTGGATCTTGCCGGCCAGGTCCGGGAGCTCGTTGATGGCGAAGATTCCCC
This sequence comes from Gemmatimonadota bacterium, assembly GCA_007120305.1. Lineage (GTDB taxonomy): Bacteria > Gemmatimonadota > Gemmatimonadetes > Longimicrobiales > Gaopeijiaceae > SKNW01. The sequence continues at coordinate 29,234 of SKNW01000044.1, forward strand.
GGTTCGCCCGGGGGAGCAGACCGTAGTGGATGGTCAGCTCATCGGAGAGGAGATGCCCGCCCTTCGCCGCCTTGATGGGATCCACGTCGCCCAGGATATCCGCAATGGTGACGTCGGGCGTGGCCAGCTTCTCCACGTAGCGGAGTTCCCGCGGGATCCAGGCGATGGGGGTGGCGTCTCCCTCTGCGGCCACCTGGAGTCGCCCCTCCTTGGAGAGGGGATGGAAGGGGTCATCATTCACCTCGCTCCCGGCCAGCGCCGGGACCTCGTCGTCGAGAAGCGAGGTGAGCTGACGAAGGATGCGGGTCTTGGCCTGCCCCCGGAGACCCAGGAGAATGAAATCCTGGCGCGCCAGGATGGCGTTCACGACCTGGGGCACCACCGTGTCGTCATACCCCTGGATGCCGGGGAAGAGGACCTCACCGGCGCGGAGCTTCCGGACCAGATTGGCGCGCATCTCGGACTTGACGGAACGGGGCTGCCACCCTGAAGCACGCAGCTCTCCGAGGGTGGTGGGACGGCGATCGGTCATGGGGTCTCCAGCCGGACATCCGGGGTGACGGGGTGGGCCGGATCCGCTAGAATCGAACGGTCTGCGGCCCGGGGAGTGCGGGATACCGCCCGTGTCTCCGGGGGTTCCTTCCCGCTGCCTCCGACCCGCATGCCTCCGACCTGAACGCCTCCGGAGAAAACCCAGGAGCCTCCCTGACATGCCTGATCGTCCCGCCGTCCCCGCCCCCGACGAGCCCCGGGGCGTCCCGCCCCAGGTTCCGCCTCTGCACGGACGCGTCCACCCCCTCTCGGAGCAGCCTCCGCTCCCCAGCGACCAGGTGATCCTGCACGAAGCACCCGACGAGGAGGCCGTTCCCATGGACGTTCTCTTCGTGGGTGGGGGTCCCGCCGGGCTGGCGGGGGCCATCGAGCTGGCCCGCCTGGTGAAGGCCGACAACGAGGCGGGCGGCGGGCTCGGCGACATCGAGATCGGGGTCCTGGAAAAGGCGGCGGCCCTGGGGGAGCATTCTCTTTCCGGGGCCGTCCTGAACCCCGGGCCCTTCCGCGAACTCTTCCCTGATCTGGCGATGGAGGATTTCCCGTTCCGCCGCCCGGTCTCGAGCGAGGCGGTCTACTTCCTTCGCGAAAACGGGGCCACCCGCCTCCCCACGCCTCCGAGCATGCGGAACCACGGCAACTGGGTCGCCTCCCTGTCGGAGGTGGTCCGCTGGATGGGAGAGCGGGCGGAGGAACTGGGCGTCAACGTCTTTCCCGGATTTCCGGTATCGAGCCTCCTGGCCGAGGACCGGCGCGTCGTCGGGGTCCGGACCACGCCCTCCGGCCTCGGCCGCGACGGTGAGCCCGGACCGGGTCACGAGCCGGCCATGGATCTCACGGCCCGGGTCACCGTGCTCTCGGAGGGGACCCGGGGACTCCTGACCCAGGCGTGGAACGGCTGGCAGGGGACGACCTCGGCCAATCCGCAGATCTATGCCCTCGGCGTGAAGGAGCTCTGGGAGACGAAGAAGCCCCTGGACCGGGTCATTCATACCCTGGGCTGGCCTCTTCCGGGGAGCGCCTTTGGCGGCTCCTGGATGTACCCCATGGAGGACAACCTGGTCTCCCTCGGGCTCGTCGTGGGGCTGGACTACCCCGATGCGCGCCTCGACGTCCACGAACTCCTGCAGCGCATGAAGCTCCACCCCCTCTTCCGCGAGATCCTGGAGGGGGGCGAGATGGTGGAGTGGGGCGCAAAGACCATTCCCGAGGGGGGATTTCATGCCCTTGCCGACCGGCGCCATGGCGACGGCTGCCTGGTGGTCGGGGACTCCGCCGGATACGTGGACGTGCCTTCCCTCAAGGGGATCCACTACGCCGCCTACTCGGGTATGCTCGCCGCCCGGGCCATCTTCCGCGCGCTCAAGGCCGACGACACCTCCGAGGCCGGACTCCGCTCGTACACGGAGTCGGTGGATCAGTCCTTCATCGTCTCCGACATGAAGAAGACCCGGAACATGCGACTGGCCTTCAAGTCCGGCTTCGTCTCCGGAGGCATGAAGGCGGGGCTCATGACCCTCACCGGGGGGAGGTTCCCCGGCGGCCGGATCGCCGCGGAGGAAGACGCGGCCGAGCCCCGGGAACTCTCCCCCACGCCCCCTGCGCCCTTCGTTCCCGACGGCAAGCTCACCTTCTCCAAGCTGGACGCCGTCTACAAGTCCGGGAATGCCACCCGCGACGACATTCCGTCGCACCTGGTGGTGGGAGAGGACGTGAGCGCCGAAATGGCCGAGTTCCTCTCCTGCATGTGTCCGGCCGGGGTCTACGAGCGGGATGGCGACCGCCTGGTGGTGAACGCCCCGAACTGCGTCGACTGCAAGGCCACCGACGTGGTGGGGCCCCGCTGGACACCACGGGAAGGCGGCAGCGGTCCCTCGTACCGAAGAATGTGAAGCACGGCCTGCGTGGGCGGCGCCCGAGGGCCTGAACGACCTGGATGACCTGGACGGCCTGGTTGACCGGCTTGCCATGGCTGGCCCGTCCAACCTGGCTGGCCTGACTGCCCGCGTGAGCTCATCTTTCCCTGGTTTCCCTGCTCCACCCGCGTTTCCGGAGATGCTGATGCGACGCCTCACCCTGGCCCTTGTGGCCGCTTCCGTCACCCTGGGATTCGCCGCCGGCGCGGTCGCCCAGACGATTCCGGCCCCCGACCGTCAGGCAGGGGAGGGCGACGGCCCCCACGGGCGTCTCATCATCCGCGGGGCCATGGTCATCGACGGCACGGGCGCCCCGCCCGGGGGCCCCACGGACATCGTGATCGAGGGGAACCGCATCGTGTCGATCCAGTCGGTGGGGTACCCGGGGGTGTCCATCAACGAGGATTCCCGCCCCGGGGGCGCGGACCGGGAGATCGATGCCCACGGCATGTACGTTCTTCCGGGCTTCATCGACAACCACACCCATGCCGGGGGGGCGCCCAAGAACCCGGAGCTCTCCTACGCCTACAAGCTATGGCTGGCCCATGGCATCACCACCGTTCGCGGGGTGGCGCTCACGGGGTTCGAGCAGTCCCTTTCCGAGCAGGCGCGGAGCGCGGCCAACGAGATCGTGGCCCCCCGAATCATCAATTACCAGCGGCCTGGGAGCGGGTGGGACCGGGGCTCCATCGATACGCCCGAAAAGGGTCGCGAGTGGGTCCGCTGGGCGCACGAGCGGGGCGTGGACGGCATCAAGTTCCACACGCAGGCCATGGAGCCGCGGCTCTTCGGCGCCATCGTGGACGAGGCGAACCAGGTGGGGATGGGCACCACGGCCCACCTGTCCCAGCCGCGCGTGGCCCAGATGAACGTGCGGGATGCCGCCCGGGCCGGACTCACCGGGATGACCCACTTCTACGGGCTCTTCGAAAGCCTCCTCCGGGACCACCAGTCCCAGCCCTACCGCCTGGACTACAATTACCAGAACGAGCAGCACCGCTTCGCCGAGGTGGCCCAGCTCTGGCGCCTCAGCCATGACCGCGGGAGCGAGCCGTGGAACGACCTGGTCCGGGAACTCGTGGACCGGGGATTCTTCATCAACCCCACCATGACGATCTACGAGGCCAACCGGGACGTGATGCGGGCCCGGGAGGCCGAATGGCACGACCGCTACACGCTTCCCTCCATGTGGGACTTCTACCGCCCGAACCGACGGGCGCACGGATCCTACTGGTTCTACTGGGGCACCGAGGAAGAAGCGGAGTGGAGAGCCTTCTACCGCAAGTGGATGGACTTCCTCGCCGACTTCCACCGGGCCGGCGGGCGGATCACCGCCGGGGCCGACGCCGGCTTCATCTACAAGAACTACGGCTTCGCCTACATCGAGGAACTGGAGCTGCTCCGCGAGATGGGACTCCATCCCCTGGAAGTGATTCGCGCCGCCACCATGTACGCTGCCCAGGAGATCTGGGAGGTGAAGGGGGAAGAGCCCCCGGTCGGGACGCTGGAGCCGGGGAAGCTGGCCGATCTCATCATCGTCGAGGAGAACCCGCTGGCGAACCTGAAGGTGCTCTACGGCACCGGTGCCGTGAAGCTCGACGACGAGACGGGCGAGGCCGCCCGGGTCGGGGGCGTCCGCTGGACCATCAAGGACGGCATCGTCTACGACGCCCGGCAGCTCCTCGAGGACGTGGCCCAGATGGTGCGAGAGCAGAAGGTGGAGCGAGGCATGGCCCCCGATGCGCCGCTTCCGCGGTACTGATCCTCGTGTCCTCGTGGGCGTGATGCGCTGGAGTGGTGTCGCCGGAGTCCTGGCGGGTGCGGCCCTCGCGGCCTCCTGTACCGACGTCCCGGATGGCTCCGAAGCCCTGGGGATGGCCGGTACTGCGCCCCGCTCGGCGGTTGTGCTGCCCGGCCCGGACCCGGCACCCGGGGCGGCGACTCCGGTCCGGCCTCCACCTTCGTGGGGCCTGGATTCCGTTCTCCTGGACACGGCCTACGCCCGGGCAGCGCAGATGCCCCGCCTCTACAGCCTCCTCGTGGCCCGTCACGGCGAGCTGGAGCGGGAGGCCTACTTCAACGGGGCCGGTCCGCGCCGCATCGCCAACATCAAGTCCGCCTCGAAGGCCGTGGTCTCCACCCTGGTGGGGATCGCCATCGACGAGGGTCACCTGGAAGGGCTGGATCAACCGGTTCTGGATCTCCTTCCCGAGTATCGGGGCGTGAACGGCGACCCCCGCCTCGAGTCCGTGACCCTCGGTGATCTCCTGGGGATGACGGCCGGACTCCAGTCCACCTCCGGACGAAACTACGGGGGATGGGTGGCAAGCCGGGACTGGGTGCGCGATGCCCTTGGTCGCCCCTTTGCCGAGGAGCCGGGGGGCCGGATGGTCTACAGCACGGGGAATACCCACCTTCTCTCTGCCATCCTGACGCGGGCCACGGGCGAGAGCACCCTGGCCTACGCCCGTCGAGCCCTTTTCCAGCCCCTGGGCATCACCCTCTCGCCGTGGACGCGGGACCCGCAAGGGATCTACCTGGGGGGCAACGAGATGGGGCTTCTTCCCCGGGAAATGCTGATCTACGGGGAGCTCTACCGCAACGAGGGGATCCATGAGGGTCGCCGCCTGGTTGCCTCGGACTGGATCTCCGAGTCCTGGACCCAGCGGGGGACCTCCCGCTTCAACGGTCACGGACATGGACTCGGGTGGTGGATCCGGGAGTACGCCGGCTACGACGTCTTCTTCGCCTGGGGGCACGGGGGTCAGTACATCTTTCTCGTGCCCGACCTGGAGCTCACCGTGGTGACCACGTCGAATCCGGCAGGGGGGCGGTCCGGGGCCCCGACCCGGGCCCTCCACGATCTGCTGGAGCAGGTGCTGATTCCCGCGGCGGAGCTGGGCGCCTTCCGGGCGCTCGGAGCGCACGGAGATTCCGCTGTCCGGGTGACGCGCTCCCCGACCTACCGCGCCAGCGACGAGCCCGGCTGGCCCCCGGCATAGGGGCTTCGAGCCACCGCGGCCAGGTACGAGTCTCCCAGGCAGGGCTGGAATCCGGCGCACCCGTAGAGCGCGGTGTAGATCCGGGTGTACTGCTGAACCACCTTGACGTAGTGACGGGTCTCCCGGAAGGGAATGTGCTCCATGAACACGTCCCGGTCCCGGTATTCGGGACGCTGCCGCCACTGGTTGATGCGTCCGGGGCCGGCGTTGTAGGCCGCCAGGGCATCCTCTGCTCGACCGTCGTAGCGTCGGAGCATGGAGGCCAGGTACTGGGTGCCCAGGCGGACGTTGTACTCGGGATCCGAGAGACGGGCCTGTTCGTACCGGATCCCCAGGGACCGGGCCACCTCCTGCGCCGTGCCCGGCATGAGCTGCATGAGACCGATGGCGCCGGCTGAACTGGAGATGGAGACGTGGAACATGCTCTCCTGCCGGATCAGGCCCGCCACGAAGAAGGGGTCGAGGCCCCGGGCCCGCGCCTCACGGACGATGGCGTCGCGGTGCGGGAAGGGAAAGACGATGCGGAGGAGGCGGAGGTTCCACGCACCTTCCTCCTGCCGGTGGATCTCCCGACCCAGCACCACCCCCTGGATGGGGAACCCCCCGGCGAAGAGGGCCTCGGCAAAGTCGTAGGCCCCGTCACCCCGTCGGAAGAAGTGGTCCTGCAGCCGCTCCAGCTCGTAGATGAAGGATCCCGGGGTTGGCACCACCTGGTGGAGGCGGAGGCGAGTGAGGGCGCTGCGGAGCTCACCGGCCAGGCCTGGAACCGGCGCGGGCCCCGCGGGAAGCCCCGGTTCCAGGACCACCGCGCCCAGTCGCTCCCCGGCCAGGATGCCGTAGAAGGACAGGGGATCCTCGCTCCATGCGGCGCGGAGGCGGTCCTGGTAGGCCTCCCGGTCTCCACGGCGCTGGTGGGAGAGGGCCGCCCAGTAGGCGGCCTGCTGCCGGGGGGCGCTCCGGCGGGCCCCGTCCAGGTAGCGGTCAAAGGTATCCGCGGCCTCCTCCCAGGCTCCGGCCAGGTACTTTCGCGTGCCATACTGGACGGCCACGAGCTCGCTGGCGGTGGAGCTCACCCCCACCCGGAAGAACTCCCGGAAGAGTTCGGCGTCCCGGGCCTGGCGACCCGCCTGTACCGAGCGCTCCACCAGGAGGAGAAGCGCGTTTTCGGCCAGGGGATCCGAGGGGCTCTGCCGCGCCAGGGCGAGAAACGCGGCTTCGGCCTCGGCAGGACGGTCGAGCTGAAGGGCGGCTCGACCGCTCCAGTAGAGAGCGGGACCGGTGTGCTCGGGTTCCACCCCTTCCACCAGGAGAGGCGCCAGCATGGCCCGGGCATCGGCCGGGCGCCGCAGTTCCACCAGGGCACGGCCCAGCTCGGCCCGGAGGGAGAGTTCGACCTCGCGAGGAAGAGGAGAATGCCCCTGGGCTGAACGTCCCTGCACCAGGGGGCCCAGGCGTCGGAGGGCAAGGTCCCAGGACCCGGCGGCCAGGAGGGTCTGACCCACCCGCAGCTGGTCCTCCAGGCTCCCTTCGTGGATCCGGGTCAGCGCCTCCGCTGCACTCGCGGCGCCGGGGTGCTCGACACCGGCGGCCATGGCCCGGAGGAGGGCGTCACGGGCGGCCGCCGTGTCCCCCTGGAGCAGGGCCAGTCGCCCCGCCCGAGCCCACGGAGAGGCGGCCTCCTCCACGGACCGGGCCCGAAGCGCTTCGACCTCGGCCACCTTCCATGCTCCCGCCAGGTCTCCTGCCGCCTCGTAGGCGTCCACGCGGAGGCTCCATCCCCAGCGAGCCACGATCCCCGTGGCCGGATCCACCGCCTCCAGCGCGGCATCGACGGCCGCCGTGTCCCCCAGCGGGGCCAGGAGTTCGGCCCGCAACAGGGGGCGCCAGTCTTCGGCCACCGCCAGCTGGGAAACGAGGGCATCGAATCGGTTGATGGCGGCGCGTCGACCCTCCGGCGCCGCCCGCTCGTCCCGAGCGTCGGCCAGGGCCTGGCCCAGTTCTTCGAGGATCTCGGCTTCCCGGGCCTCATCGGGTCCCCGGCGCCCGAGGTAGAGGGCCACCGGGTCGGGGGTGGGAGCACCAGCTTCGACGGCGTCCGCCCCTGCCTGCGTCTGCACGGGCATCCCCGGAACCTGGGCTTCCAGCGGCGCACTCTCGGCCCGTTCCGCGCATCCGGCAACGAGGAAGAGCCCCGAGAGCAGAAGCCCTGAGAGCAGAAGACCCGGGTGCAGACCCGGCCAGGAGCGGGGGATGTGGCGCATGGTGAGGGTCCCCGTGGACGTTGACGAACGGAGGCGGTGGGGGGGAGCAGCGGCTGCGCGTCTCGTGGATCTTCTCTCGTACCCCGAGACCCCGAAACCGTCGCGGGGGCAGCCTTCGGACCAGACTACGAGGCTCCGTCCATCAGCGCCACCCGGTCCAGCCACCGAGCCACGTCCGACGTCGAGATGATGCCCAGAAGTTCCCAGTCCCTCGCCACGAGTACGCGCCGGATCTCGTTGTCCCGCATCTTTTCCAGAACCTGCGTCATCGGCGTCTCGGGCTCCACGAGCACCAGCTGCTCCAGGGGCGTCATGACCTGGCCTGCCACGAGCTCCTTCCAACGTGCCCGCGGGACATCCTGGAGACCGTTCAGGGTCACCATGCCCACGACCACGTCGTCCTCGACCACGGGAAAGGCGTTGTAGGGGCGCCGAAGGAGGTAATCGTGGATCAGTTCGTCCACCGTGAGATCCGGCCCCACGGTCTCCGGCCTCGGGCTCATGGCCTCTCCGGCCGTGAGGGGTCCCATGAGCTGGTTCAGGAGGACCGTCTGGTAGGCGGAGCGGGCGGCCTGGGTGAGAAACCACCCGATGAACACCATCCAGAGCCCCGCGATGAAGGCGCCAGCCGAAAGCAGGGACCAGATTCCGATGGCGATGATCGCCCATCCCAGGAGCCGGCCCACGCCGGCCGCCACCGCGGTGGCCCGTCGGAGGCTTCCCGTGACCTTCCAGACTGCGGCCCGAAGGAGCCGGCCCCCGTCGAGGGGGAATCCCGGGAGGAGGTTGAACACCGCGAGCAGGAGGTTCAGGTACCCCAGGGTCTCGGCCGTCACCGTCACGGCAGATCCCACGTCCCACCGTGTTCCAATCCCGGCCACGAGGTAGAACCCGGCGGCCAGGGCAAAGGAGACGAGGGGACCCATCCCCGCCACGATGAACTCGTCGCCCGGGCCCCCCGGCTCACTTCGGGTGCGGGCCATGCCTCCGAAGATGAAAAGTGTAATTCCTTCCACTTCCATTCCACGGAAGCGGGCCGCCACCGCATGGCCCAGCTCATGGAGAAGGAGCGAGGCGAAGAAGAGGAAGGTCCCGGCGACACCCATGGCCAGGTGGCCCAGGCGCGAGACCTCGGGCGCGTAGGCCGGAAAGAGGGCCCCCGCCAGAGATCCCAGGATCAGGAAGAGAAGGATGAACCAGGAGTAGTCGAGGCGGATTTCCACCCCGGCCAACCGGCCGACGGACATGGCGTTCGACGGGGCGCTCATGCCGGGAAGCTACCCACCCCCGGTCGCGCGGGGTAGTAGATGACGGCACGGTCCTCCGTCAATCTGGCAGGGATCGCGCGCCAGGTGTGCCGCTCCGGCACGTTCGAGGGGGGTCGGGAGGTGGCAGGCTTCGTGCATCCTCTGGCACCCCCCGGGTTCCTGCCCGGCGAAGGCGTCTGCCCGGCGAACATGCACTCTCAGTCTCCGAGGTCCCATGGGCGAGCGATTCACCCTCCCGATCCTTCCCCTCCGCGACACGGTGGTCTACCCGGGGGTGGCGGTCCCCATCTCCGCAGGTCGACCGGGCACCGTGGAGGCCGTCCAGGCCGCCATCGACGGGGACCGGCGACTCTTCGCCGTAGCCCAGCGCGAGAACGTCGACGAACCGAGTCCGGACCTTCTGTACACCGTGGGAACGGTGGTGCGCGTGCTCCAGACCCACCGGGTGCGAGGGGGGATGCAGCTCCTGGTGCAGGGCGAGGACCGGGCGGAGGCCGTGACCATGGAGTCCGCCGGGACGAGCATGCTGGAGGCCTCCCTCATCCCGCTCCACCGGTTCCCCCCCCGGAACCCCGAGGATCCCGCCTTCCAGGCGCTGGACAAGGAGTTGCGGGACCGGGCCGCCGAGCTGGGCACCCGGAGAGGAGTTCCGGCCGAGGCCCTGAACCAGCTCATCGGCGGGGTGGGAGAGCCCGGCTCTTTTGCCGACCTGGTGGCCTTCTACCTCGACCTGCCTACCGGCGACAAGCAGAAGCTGCTGGAGGTCCTGGATGATGAGGAGCGGATGCGTCGGGCGCTGGTGGCCGTGGAGAGGGAGCTGGCCCGTCTGGATGCGCAGGAGGAGATCCAGGCCAAGGTCCAGGAGGAGCTGGGGGAACGTCAGCGGGAGATGCTCCTCCGGGAGCAGATGAAGCAGATCCAGCGGGAGCTGGGGGACGAAGACGATCGCAAGGAGGTGGAAGATCTCCGGAAGCGCATCGAGGCCCTGCAGCTGGACCCCGATGCGCGGACCGAGGTGGATCGGGAGCTGAAGCGCCTCGAACGCACCTCCCCCCAGTCCGCCGAGTACCAGGTCATCCGGACCTTCCTCGAGTGGATCACCGAGCTCCCCTGGTCGGAGCGCACCGACGACAAGATCAACCTGGTCCGTTCGCAGGAGATCCTGAACGAGGACCATTACGGCCTGGAAGACGTCAAGGACCGGATCATCGAGTTCCTGGCGGTCCGGAAGCTCCAGCTGGAGCGGGCGCCCGAGGCCGAAGACCGGCCGGAGGACCCGCCCGAAGTCCAGGCCGAGGAATCCGCCCAGGCGTCCGATGACGTCGACGGAGGTTCCGACCCGGAGGCCGAGGAAGCCGAGGAGGCCGAGGACGGCGACGGTGAGAAGGGCGGGGACGGCTCCACGACACCCCCGGAAGACGCTGGCGCCACCAACGGCTCCAGCAGCGCGAACGGCTCCGGGGAGGCCGCGGAGGAGAAGGAGGGGGCCCGGCGCCTGGTGGGGCGCGGCCCCATCCTCCTCTTTGCCGGCCCTCCGGGTGTGGGGAAGACCTCCATCGCCCAGTCCATCGCCCGCGCGCTGGGGCGCAAGTACGTGCGCATCTCCCTGGGTGGAGCCCGTGACGAAGCCGACATTCGCGGCCACCGGCGCACCTACGTGGGCGCCATGCCCGGGCGCATCATCCAGGGGATGCGGCAGGTCAAGTCCAAGAACCCGGTGTTCCTGCTGGATGAGGTGGACAAGCTGGGCGTCTCCTTCCAGGGTGACCCGTCAAGCGCCCTCCTGGAGGTACTGGACCCGGCCCAGAACTCCACCTTCACCGACCACTACCTGGGGATCACCTTCGATCTTTCGGAGGTGCTCTTCATTGCCACGGCGAACTACGTGGACCGGATTCCGGCTCCTCTGCTGGACCGGATGGAGCGGGTCGACTTCTCCGGGTACACGGAAGCGGAGAAGCTCCAGATTGCCCATCGATACCTTCTTCCGCGCCAGCGGGAGGAGGCGGGGCTCAAGGAGGAGGAGCTGGAGCTGACCGAGGAGGCCATGTGCTCGATGATCAGCCAGTACACCCGCGAGGCCGGGGTCCGGCAGCTCGAGCGGGAACTGGGAAAGGTGGCGCGGAAGGTGGCCCGGAAGATCGCCGCGGAAGAAGTGACGCAGATGCGCGTCGGGCCGGACGACGTCCGGGATCTCCTGGGGCGTCCCCGCGTCCACCCCGAGAAGATGCGCCTGGAAGACACCGTGGGCGTCTCCACCGGAATGTTCTACACGCCCATGGGCGGAGACATCATGTTCGTGGAGGCCAGCGTGGCGCCGGGTGAGGGTGGGCTGGTCCTCACGGGGCAGCTGGGTGACGTGATGAAGGAATCAGGAAGGGCGGCGTGGACCTACGCCAAGTCGCGGCACAGGGAATTCCAGATTCCCCCCGAGCTCATGAAGGGCGTCGAGGTCCACATCCACGTGCCTGCCGGAGCCATCCCCAAGGATGGCCCCTCGGCGGGCATCACCATGGCCACGAGCCTGGTGTCGGCGCTTTCCGGCCGAAAGGTCCGTCGCAATGTGGCCATGACCGGCGAGATGACCCTCACCGGGCGCGTGCTTCCCATCGGCGGGGTCAAGGAGAAGGTGCTGGGCGCCGTTCGGTCCGGGATCTCGGAGATCATCCTCCCCGCGGACAACGAGGCCGACCTGGAGGATCTCCCGGACGAAGTGCGGGATTCGATGATCTTCCACCTGGTGGAAGTGCTGGACGATGTCCTGGTGCATGCCCTGGCCGAGGGTCCGGCCAATCCGCCCCGGATCACCCCCACGTCGAAGCGGGGGGTGGACGAGGTCCGGGTCGACTGATCGGCCTGGACCTCGCCCACCGCAGCTGGATGCGCCGTCAGCTTTCTCCCGCCGGTGGGGCGAAGGCTCCGTCCGGCACGGTCTCCGACGCCAGGACGTGGGAGAAGAAGATGCGGACCTGGCCGTCGCTGCGCCGATTCATGGCCAGGGAGATCGGTCCGGACTGGATCCAGTCCGTCCAGTCGGAGGCCGATGGCTCGGCGTCCGCCGTGCGGAAGTGCTCCCACCGCTCCATGAGCCCCGACTCGGGGTGGATCCACGCCCGGTAGAGGTTCTGGGGCGTGAGCCCCACCTCCTCGAACGAGAGCTCCACCTTCTCCCACCGTACTCCCGTCGCCTCGTCCACCTCCTCGCCGAGGTAGCGGACGTTCACACCGGGATCGGTCCACTTGTACGGCATGATCAGCCAGTAGCCGTCGTTGATGTGGGCGGAGTAGGCGGATCGGAGGCGGGCGGCGGCCTCGTCGCCGGTGATCTCGGCCCCATCCACCCAGACCCGGCCGGCTTCCGGGTCCGAGGTGTTGAAGATGGCCACGTACATTCCACCATCCTGGGTGGGGGCTTCCACGCGTGCGGTCCCCTCCCATCGGTCCCAGCGATGGGCCCGGACCAGGGGGTCTCCTCCGTCCATCCGGTTCACGGCCCAGTCGAACTCCAGGTACCGGGTCCGCTCCCACCCGTGGTCCGGCGCCATGGCGTCCACCATGCGGGTGTGAAGGCGGGTTGCATCGGTGTCCGCGAACTGGTGATCGCGGATCCCCGGCTCTTCCGCCGCCTGTGGGGTAGACGTAGCTTCCCCGCAGGCGCTCGCGGCCACCAGGAGGGCCAGCCAGGCTGCACTTCGGCGCATCATCGGTCTCCCTTGATCGTCCGGATTTCGTCCGGGCGGAACCCTGGCCCCCGGTGGATCCTGAGGCCTGTGGAATGCCAATGTAGGGCCCCGCACCCAGCGGGGAAACGGTTTCGCGTCTTCCGGCCAGAAGGAGATCCCATGCACCCATCCCCCGGTTCCCCCCGGCACCGCTTCGTTGAGGCGGTGGATCGGGCGGATGACCAGGTGGAGCTGGCCCGGGCCGCTCTTCTCGTGGCGTGCGAGGAGTACCCCCAGCTTCCGGTGGAACCGTACCTGGCCCGTCTGGACGAGCTGGCCGAGATGGTCCGGGACCGTCTGGACAACGAGACCGCGCCGCTGGTCGTCCTGCAGGAGCTTCTCCAGACCCTCTTCGTGCGGGTGGGGCTCCAGGGCAACCGCGCGTCGTATTACGATCCTAGGAACTCCTTCCTGAACGATGTCCTGGACCGGAAGCGGGGGATCCCCCTCACCCTGGGAATCCTTACCCTGGAGGTGGGGTGGCGCCTTGGACTCCCCCTGGCCGGGGTGAACTTCCCGGGCCATTTCCTGGTCCGGTTCGAGGGGGAAGGCCTCCGCCTCCTGGTAGATCCGTTCGACGGCGGACGGACGCTCTTCGAGGATGAGGCACAATCCCTCCTTGACCGGGCGTACGGGGGGATGGTCCGGGTTCGACCGGAGTTCCTCCGGACGGCGCGCCGCCGCGACATGCTGGTCCGGCTCCTGACCAACCTGAAGGGGATCTACCTGAACGTTCAGGATGCCCCCCGGGCACTGGCCGCCGTGGAGCGCATCCTGGTGATCCACCCCATGGCCCAGTCCGAAATCCGCGATCGGGGAACCCTCCTGGCGCGGATGGGTCGCACCGAGGAGGCCATCGAGCAGCTCGAGTGGTACCTGGGTACCGCGCCGGACGCCTCCGATGCCGAGCGCATCCAGGCCCTGGTCGACGAGCTCCGCGGCCCCCGTTGATCGCTGTTTCCCCCACCGATTTGCACGTCCCCTTCCGCCATGGACCGCATGCCTTCTTCCCCTCCGGACGCCCGGGGTAACCCTCCTGGGAGTGATGAAACCCCCAGCCGCGCCTACGAAGCCGCCACGGGAGCCCCCGGCCCTGCTCCTGCGTCGTCGCCGGGCGCCGCCGTGTTCGATCGATCCCACCGGGTCCGCCTCCTCCTGGTGGGGCGGGCACCGGGGCAGATGCTCCACGGCCTCGTGACCGGGACCATCCCGCAGGATCCCGGCCAACAGGATGGCCCATGGCGGGAAGGTGCAGCTACCCCCAGCCTGGTCCTGACCCCCAAGGGACGCATCCTCACCGACCTTCGGCTCGCCAAGCTGACCGCGGGTCCCGAAGGCGCCTTCTTCCTGGACCTTCCTCAAGCAGGCTCCGAGCCGCTCCGCGCCCACTTCACCCGCTTCCTTCCTCCCCGGATGGCACGCCCCGTGGATCTCTCGGAGGCGCTCGCGATGCTGACGGTGGTGGGTCCGGAAGCCGCCACCGTCCTGGAGTCGGCGCTCGCCTCCGTCGGGGGGGGCGGCCTCCCCGGCCTCGCCGCGATGACGTCGGGCGAAGTTAGGGTCAGGGGAACCCCGCCCGGCCAGGACGGAGGCTCGGCCGCCGCCCAGGAATTCTCCTTTCTCCTCATGATCCGCAACGACGACGTGGCGCCTCCGGCCTTCGACGTGGTGGGGAGCCCGTCCGAGGTGGCTGCCATCCGGTCGCATCTGCTGGAGTCGGGCGCCCTTCCGGCGTCGTCGTCGGTCTGGGACACGCTTCGCATCGAGCGAGGAACCCCGGAGACGGGGGAGGAGCTGGACGAAGGGGTCCTCCCCCCCGAGGCCGGCCTGGAGCGGAGCCACATCGATCACGTCAAGGGCTGCTACACCGGCCAGGAGGTCATTGTCCGCATCCGGGACCGCGGGCACGTGAACCGGCATCTTCGGGGCCTCCTTCTGGGAGACCTTCCGCTGCCGGCGGCCGGCACGCCTCTCTGGATCGATGGCAAGGAAAAGGAGGCAGGGCAGGTGCGGAGCGCCGCCTCGTCCCCGAGGTACGGGCAGGGGATCGCCCTTGCCTACCTCCGGCGGGAGGTCGAGCCGGGAGACCAGGTTCGCCTCGGGGCTCCGGATGGGCCGGAGATCACGGTGCGTGCCCTGGGCACCGATGGGTGGGGGGAGGACATGGCTTCCTGACGGGAGCCTGTCTATAGTTCGGGATGAACTCCGTCCGTACCGACGCCGCCGAGGCGACCGACCTCGTTCCGGGACTCCGGGCCGTCCTCCTGACGGGGGATTCCGCGCGCCTGGCAGCCTTGCTTGCGGATCTGCGTCCACAGGCGCTTCTCGGTGTCTGGTACGAGCTCGAAGCGGAGGAACGGGAGCGCGTTCTCTCGGCCCTCCCGCCGGAGCCGGCGGCAGAGCTCCTGTCGAACCTCTCCTCCGAGGAGCAGCCCGAGATCCTGGAAAGCATGGCGTCTCTCCAGGTGGCGGAGATGCTGGAGGAGCTTTCCCCCGACGACCTGGCGGATACGCTCCAGGCGCTGGAGGCATACGATCCCGAGCGATCCCGCGAGGTTCGGGGATTCCTGGATCCGGCTACCCTGGCGGTGGCCGATGCCCTGACCGGGTACGACGAGGAGGAGGCCGGGGGGCTCATGACCCCGGAGTTCATCTCGGTGCGGGCCACCATGACAGCGGCCCAGGTCCTGACCTTCCTCCGCCGGGCGGCTCCCGACGCCGAGACCATCTACTACCTCTACGTGGTGGACGCCGACCAGCGCCTGAAGGGGGTGCTGTCGCTCCGGCAGCTCATCGTGTCCCCGCCGGAGGCCAGGGTCCAGGAGATGATGAGCCCCGACATCATCTCGATCCGCACGGACACCGACCAGGAGGAGGTAGCCCGCATCATGGCGGATTACGACCTCTCGGTCCTTCCGGTGCTGGACGACGATGACCGCCTGGTGGGAATCATCACCGTGGACGACGTGCTGGACGTGGTGACCGAAGAGGCCACGGAGGACATCCACCGCATGGGTGGTGCGCCCATCGACATCGACTACGTGCGCGCCAACCCGTTTCTCCTCTTCCGGAAGCGGGCGTCATGGCTGGTCCTGCTGGTGGTGTCGATGACGCTCACCTTCAACGTCATCAACCACTACGAGCACATCCTCGCGGAGGTGGTGATCCTGGCGGCCTTCATCCCGCTCCTCATCGGGACCGGAGGCAACGTGGGTGCGCAGGTGGCCACCCTGGTGGTCCGGGCCCTGGCCACCCGGGAGCTGGAGCTCCGCGACTACTTCCGGGTTCTCTGGAAGGAGCTGAAGACGGGGATGCTCCTGGGGCTCGCGTTCGGGCTGTTCATGACCGGCTACGTCTTCTTCTTCCAGTCCGAACCCCGGATCGCCGTGGCGCTGGGGATCACCATGGTGCTCATTGCCCTGAGCGCCAACCTGGTGGGTGCGAGCCTTCCCTTCCTCTTCCGCAGGCTCGGCATCGACCCGGCCCTCACCTCCTCGCCTGGGATCACCACGGTCATGGATGTCCTGGGGCTCCTGATCTACTTCCGGGTGGTCATCTGGGTCCTGGGACCTCTCCTCACCGGGGAAGCGGCTCCGGCTCCCTGACGGGGGCACCCAGGTCGGCGGGAGCGCCCAGGGCGCGCACGATGGCTCGGCCGTGCCATCGGCCATTCTCGATGAAGATGCGGTTGGCGTCGTTTCCCGCCGCCAGCACCCCGGCAATGAAGACTCCGGCCACCGGTGTCTCCATGGTCTCCGGATCGTGGGCCGGGACGCCGGTCCCGGAGTCGATGGGCACACCCAGCGCCTTCAGGAGCAGAGGGTCCGAGCGCCAGCCGGTGAGCGCCAGGACGTGGTCGTTTTCCACCGTGACGAGCTGCCCCGTCTCCTCGGAGCGAAGCACCACTTCGTCGGGGCGGATCTCTGCCACGCGGTGTCCCCACCTGGCCTCGACCTCACCCTTCTCCACCCGGTTCTGGATGTCGGGGAGTACCCAGGGCTTCACGCCCCGGTCGAAGTCGTGGAGAAAGTGGACCAGGGTCACCTGCGCGCCGGCGCGGAAAAGCTCCAGCGACGCCTCCACCGCAGAGTTGGACCCTCCCACCACGAGGACGCGGCGACGCCAGTACGGGTGGGGCTCCCGGTAGTGATGCGAGACCTTCGGCAGCTCCTCGCCGGGCACTCCGAGCCAGTTGGGTTCGTGGAATCCGCCGGTGGCCACCACCACGTGGCGGGCGTGGATCACGTCTCGCCGTGGATTCCTTCCTCCGGTTCCCCGGTCCCGCACGGTTCGGAGTCGGAAGGCGCCCTTCTCCCCCTCCACGGCCTCCACGTCCTCGTAGAGCCGGGTGGGGAGTCTGAAGTATTCCACCACCTTCCGGTAATAGGAGAGGGATTCCCGGCGACTGGCGTTCCGCTCTGCCGTCACGAAGGGGAGATCCTCGATCTCGAGCTTTTCCGGCGTGGAGAAGAACTGCATGTAGTAGGGGTACCCCACGATGGCCGCGCAGAGGGGCCCCCGGTCCACGAGCACCGAGGTGAGCCCGGCCTTCCGGGCCGCGGCCGCAGCGGCGATGCCGCAGGGTCCGGCACCGATCACGGCCAGATCCACGGAGGTGGAGGAATCGAGGGCGTCGGTCATGGGGATCGTATCCAGGTGCAGGCGGACCCGCCGGCGCTGCGCCGAAGGAAGAGGGCGAGGCTGCGGACGCGAAGGGGGGAGCGACTCCCCGTACCTTGAAGCGTGCCTCCCGTTCCCGAACGTGCCTGCCGGGACGCGCCTTCCCCTCCCCCCATTGCTCCGCTCCCGGACATCTTCGATTCTTCGGATGTCGTCTCCTGCCGACCTCCCACACCCCATCCCCGAGCCTGCCATGATCCGCCCCGAATCCGAGGCCAGGAAGGCCCTCAACCGGCTCCTTCGGGCCGTGGAGAAGAGCCGCCGCGAGATGGATACCCTGGCGGCGTCCATCCAGCACGCCGAGGGGGACGACTTCCCCATGGAGCGATACGACGAGGTGGCCCGGGACCTGGACCGGGTCACCGAATTCGTGCACGAGGAGGGACGGCGCCTGCAGAACAAGATCCTCCAGGCTGGCGGCCTGGAGCCGGGCCGAGTGCGTCGATCCTCCTCGTGACGGGCCCTCCCATCCCGGGCAGTTCCTCGATCCCGGAGGATCTGGAGTCGGAGGGCGCAGCCCTCCGGGACGCCCTCCTGCTACTCATGGGCCGGAAGGAAGCCGAGGGAGGAGAGGCGGAAGTCGAGGCCCTCGCCCTCCGCGTCCTCCGCTACCAGGCCCGGGCCAACCCGGTCTACGGTACGCTCCTCCGGAATCGCGGGCTGGATGCCGGGTCGCTGGAGCACTGGACCCGGTTTCCGCCGGTCCCCGCCCGTGCCTTTCGGGACGCCTCTCCGTACATCGGAGGCGAGGGCGGCAAGGGCGGGGACCGGGAGGGCGGGAAGCCGCCGGAGGCCGTCTTCCATACATCGGGGACCACGGGAACTCCCGGCGTGCACCGAGTCCGGGACCTGTCCCTCTACCACGCGTCGCTCCTTCCCCCGGCCCGCCGCCACCTGGGGCTGCGGGAACGGGAGCCGGGGACGGCAATGGAGAGCCGACCTACACGGGTCCTCGCCCTTCTCCCCCCCCCGGACACCCGTCCCACCTCCTCCCTGGCCCACATGGCTGGGGTCCTCGTCCACCGCTTCGATGACGGCGGTGGGGGATTTCTCCTTTCGGCCGACTGGGACCTTGAGGTCGTGCGGGTGGCGGAGGCGCTGGAGCGCGCGCGGGCCGACGGAGTCCCCGTCCTCCTCCTGGCCACCGCCTTCGCCCTGGTCCACTGGCTCGAGCGCAGCCAGGCGCAGGGCGCGAGCGCGATCCGCCTTCCTCCGGGCTCCCGGATCATGGAAACCGGCGGGTACAAGGGCCGGAGCCGGGAGGTGGAGCGGCCGGTCCTCTACCATGCGCTCTCCGAAGCACTCGGCGTGCCACCCGAACGAATCGTGAACGAGTACGGAATGACCGAGATGCTTTCGCAATTCTACGAGCCGGTTCTGGAGGAAGGGGGGCCGGCCGATCCGTCGCTTCGCCGCCACGTGGGGCCGTCGTGGGTGCGGACGCGGGTACTGGACCCGGTAACCCTGGCTCCCGTCCCCCCGGGGGAGCCTGGCCTGCTCTGCCACCTGGACCTGGCCAACCTCTACTCGGCCGCGCTTCTTCTCACCGAGGACCGGGGCGTGTCGGTCCCCGGACCAGCGATGGATCACACCCCCGGGTTCCGGGTCCTGGGACGCGGATCCGGGGCCGTTCCACGGGGCTGCTCCCTCTCGCTGGAGGCGTGGATGAGGGCCAGCCCATGACGGAGGTATCCGTCCCCGTTCCCCTCCCCGGGGGTCTTGATCCCTGCGTCCTGCCCCCGGGCATGGTCGACCACCAGGCCACCGTCGGGGGACTCCTGGATCACCTGACAGGCACTGGAGCCGAAGCCCTGCGTGCGCTTGGGTTCCGGACTCGCCTGCAGGTCCTGGCCCGGGCCGGATCCCGGTTTCTCGACCCGGCGGACCCTCTCCGGCGTGAAGCCCTGGAGCGGCTCCCGGTCGACGCCGATCTGACGGAGCCCGGAGCCCGTCAACTCCTGGACGGCATGGCCCGGGACTGGACCCTGGACCGTCTGGCCACGGCCCTCCGCGCCGACTTCCCCGATCCGGACGTGCTGGATGGATTTCGCCCCGGTATCCGGGGAGATCGGCTCCGGGTCCTCCCTCCCCGGCTCCTGGTGCAGGTGGGGGCGGGGAACGTGCCCGGAACCGGGGCCACGGCGCTTCTCCGGGGGCTCCTGGTGGGGGCGCCTACCCTGCTCAAGCCGGGAGCCGGGGACCGGGTGCTTCCCGGGCTCCTGGCCCGTGCCCTCCACGAAGAAAGCGAGGCGCTGGCCCATGGGCTGGCCGTTGTGGGGTGGAGGGGAGGGAAGGGTGGCGACCTGGAGCAGGCTGCCCTTCGCCGGGCCGACCGGGTCGTGGTCTATGGGGGTCAGGAAGCCGTGGCCGCCGTCCGTGCCCTCACGGGGCCGCTGACGCCGGTGGTGGTGTACGGCCCCCGGGTGAGTGCGGGGCTGGTCCTGGCCGATGCCACGGGCTCGGACGGGGTGGTGGCCGATGCGGCGGCGGCGGTGTCCGCCTACGAACAGCGCGGGTGTGTCTCCCCCCACCTGGTCTGGGTTCAGGCCGGAGGGGGGCGATCTCCGGAGGGCTGGGCCGAGGCGCTGGGGTCGGCCCTGGCCGACGGTGCGCCAGGGGTATCCGCGGCCGTATCGCCAGTGCACGCCATGCGGGTCCTCCGGGATGCGGCCGAGTTCCGGGCAGCCGCGGGTTCCGGTGACCGTGTATGGGGCGGACCAGCAGATGGCTGGATGGTGCTCTTCGAGGACGAGGCGACGGGCGCGGATCCCCGCCCGTTCGAGCCCTCCTGCCTGGGGCGTACCGTGCGGGTGCGACCCCTCCCGGATCCCGGCACGCTGGCCTCCGTGCTTGCGCCGATGCGACACGTGATCCAGAGCGTCGCCCTGGAGGGGGCCGAGCCGGGGCGCACGACCACGGCCCTCCTCCTGGCGAGAGCCGGTGTCACCCGGGTGACGACCTTCCGGGAGCAGCCCTGGCCACCGGCCTGGTGGAAGCATGACGGGCAGGGACCGCTGGCCGCCCTCGTGCAGTGGGCCACGCTGGAGCCGGCCGACCGGGCGGGCCCCAGGTGAGGGGGGTTATTCCTCGGCCTGCTGCTCCGACCGCCAGACCACCATCTGCCGGTGGCCAGTGGCGTCTTCCTCCACCCGGACGGTCAGGGCGTCCCCTTCCTCGATGCCGAGGTCGTCGCGCATTTCCTGGGGGATGGTGATGCGGCCGCCGACGCCAACCGTCACTTCGCCGAAATACCGGGTGCGGTAGATGGCCATCGAGTTTCCTCGCTCTGGGTCGTGATCCGATCCCTGCCGCGCAGGGCGGAAAGGAAGATGATGGAAGCCTTTCAATCTAGGGTGCCCCCTCCCTGCTGACCAGATGGCGGGGCTTCCTGTCCCCACCCGCCTGCCTGAATCAGGGGAGGAGGGAGCGAAGCATGGCCGCGAAGTGGTGCTCCTCCAGTCGTCGGGCGCGCTGAACGACCTCGTCGTAGGTGTCCTCGATGAGAAGAGGGATGGTGCGGATCGTGGGCTCCCCTTCGGACCGGTCCACCGGAGAGAAAGCCAGGAGTGCGCGGTAGCGGTCAGCGCCCCGGGGCGTGTCCTCGAACTCCAGGTAGACCTCCCAGAACCGGCCGTCGTGGCTCACGGTGGCCAGGTGCTGCCCGGCGGAGGGGCGCTGCTCGGAAGGGGGCTGGGTCATGGCCGTCTCATCGCGGTTCGTCTTCCAGGGGGTCGGCAGGTGCGGGAGGGGGTGCCGAGCCAGGGGCCTGGGTGGGGGCCTGGGTGGGGGCGTCACTTTCTTCCTCGGTCCGGTCCGGATCCTGGCCCCGGTTCGCATCCCCCCCATCCTCGAATCCCATCTCTCCGCCGTGGACCAGGCGAATGGGGAAAGGCTCCGTGACCTCGCCCGTGTAGAGCGAGCGATGCGGGAAGGGGATCTCGATCCCCTCGGCGTCGAACCTTGCCTTGATTTCCTCGAGCAGCGTGTTCTTCAGGCTGAAGAAGTTCTCCCGGTAGGTCCAGACGGCCAGACGAAGGTCCAGCGAGGATTCACCGTACCCGTCAAAGAACACCGTGGGCTCGGGCTCCATCAGCGCCCGGGGGTTCACGCGAGTCACATCCATGAGGACCTCGCGTACCCGGGGGATGTCCTCCTTGTACGCCACGCCCACCGTGAGGTCGAGACGCCGGATCGGAAACCGGGTGACGGTGGTCACCTGGCTCTTCACGATGGTCTCGTTGGGGATGCGAATGAACCGGTTGTCGAAGGTACGGAGCTTCACCGAGAGGGTGTCGATGGAGAGGACCCGGCCCACCGTGTCCCCGACCTGGATCACGTCGTCCACCTCGAAGGGTTTCTCGCCGATCAGGAAGAATCCCGAGATCACGTTCGAGACCGAGGTCTGGGAGGCGAAGCCCACGGCGATCCCCACCACCCCGGCCGCGCCCAGGAGGGGGGTCAGATTGAATCCCACCTCGAGGAGGGCCAGGACCACCAGGAGAAGAAAGCCCGGGTAGAGGATGAACTTCCCAACCACCATGGCCTGCTGGGGCGAGTACTGGCGGGTGACCCATTTCTTCACCCAGCGGGTCGTCGCGAAGAGGATGGGGAGCCCCAGGAAGAGCCAGATGGCGGCGCGCAGCCACGCCCCCAGGTCGATGCGCTCGAGGGTGGTGGCCAGCACCCCGAGGCTCGTGAACCCCAGGTCGGGGTCGGTGCTCTGGACGGCGACCCACGCCAGGAGGCCGGGGGGTGAGAGAAGCCCGGAGTGTGTGAGGACCCCGGGGGCTGCGAGGAGCCCGGGCGCGTCCAGAACGTCGATCATGGGCTCCCCGTGGCGCTGGACTTCCCCAGCCACCTGCTGAAGGTCATGGCCCGGATTCCGCGGACCGGTGCGGGGGGCGCCGAGATGCGCACGGGGGACTGCGCCTCCTCCGGGGGACGCCCGCTCATGTCGATCTGGCTCCCCTCCGCATCCCCGTGGTACCGAACCCTGGATTCGTCCGCCCAGAAGCCCTCCCGGTCGGCGTAGAGGGAAAGATGCTCCACCCGGAGGCAGAGCTTCTCGACCCGGAGGTCGCTCCGCGACTGGTTCACCAGGACCATGGGGCAGATCACCAGGTGGGGCTCCAGGAGGTCGTCCGTGACCTGGCGCCGGGCGGTGGTGGGAAGCCAGGAACACGGCTCCCCCTCGAGGAATCCTCCCCACCAGGTGTCACTCAGTTCCAGCGTCGGGAGGGTCCGGAGGAGCGTCGGCGCCGTGGCAGCGGGCAGGTCCACCTCGACCCGGATGCGCAGGGGGACGCGGATGAACACGCGGGCTTCGGCCCGGGGGAGAAGCGAGAAGGGTACCTCCGGCTGGACGATGAGCGGTCGATCCGGAAGGGAAGGGCGAAGCGCGACGGAGGGGGGGCGTGCGTTCGGTTCCCCGGTTCCCGCCGTGGCCGACTCGGTTCCGTGGGCGGGAATGGCCCAGCGCGACCAGGCCCGCGCGTCCTCGGGCGGGGCGCCCTCGTCCCCGGAACCCCCCGGATCGGCAACGATGCAGTCGGCCAGGCGGATCTCCCCCTGCACGAAGCGGAGCCAGAGCTCCCGCGGGCCGATGTTCCGTCGGACCGGCTCTCCGGAGGCGAGGGGGACAATCCCCCAGGGCGCGCGAAGGGGTGACGTGTCGGATGACGTGTCGGGCGGAGGGCTC
>SKNW01000028.1 GCA_007120305.1 Gemmatimonadota bacterium
ACCCTGATCCTCGAGGACGGGGGCTACCAGGTGGACACCGCCTCCGACGGTGAAGCCGGCCTGCTCCAGGCCCGAAGCGGCTCCCCCGACATGATCCTCACCGACGTGCGCATGCCCCGCGTGGACGGTCTCGCCCTTCTGGACCGGCTGCGTGCCGGCGGCTCCACCACCCCCGTGGTGGTCATGACCGCCTACGGGAGCATGGACCTGGCCGTGGAGGCGGTGCGCCGAGGGGCCTCGGACTACCTCACCAAGCCCTTCGGGGCGCAGGACGTGCTCCTCACGCTCCGGAAGGTGGAGGAACGCTTCGCGCTGCTCCGGGATGCGGAGGCGGGGGGCGGATGGCCGGAGGGGCGGCGCTACGGAGCGCTCGTGGCTACCTCGCCCTCCATGGTGGAGGTGGCGGAGATGGCCATCAAGGTGGCGAAGCATCCCACCTCGGTCCTCGTGCAGGGTCCCACCGGCACGGGGAAGGAGCTCCTGGCTCGCCTCATCCATGACCACTCGCGGCGGGCGTCGGCGCCCTTCGTGCCCGTGAACTGCGGGGCGATCCCCGAGAACCTCCTCGAGTCCGAGTTCTTCGGGGTCATGAAAGGGGCCTTTACCGGGGCCGAGCGGGACCGCCCCGGGCTCTTCGAGGCCGCCTCCGGCGGGACCCTCTTTCTGGACGAAGTGGGCGAGCTCCCCGAGTCCCTCCAGGTCAAGCTCCTCCGGGCGCTTCAGGAGGGGATGGTGCGTCGCCTGGGTGCCGACCAGGAGACCTCGGTGGACGTGCGCGTCATCGGTGCCACCAACCGCCGGCTGGTGGACGAGGTGGCCGCCGGGCGGTTCCGGGAGGACCTCTATTACCGGCTGGCGGTGGTGACCCTCGAGGTACCACCCCTGCGGGACCGCGCCGGCGACCTTGAGCCCCTGGTCCAGAACTTCCTGCAGGCCCGGGCGCGGCGGCTGGGCGTTCCCGTTCCCATCGTGAGCGACGGCGCCATGGCCGTGCTCCGGGTGCACCGCTGGCCCGGCAACGTCCGGGAGCTGGAGAACGTGCTGGAGCGGGCCCTGATCCTCTCCGACGAGGGGATGATCCGCGCCGGGGACCTGCCGGCCGGGCTGGCCTCGGCGCTGGAGCGCCCCCTCTTCGGGGATGCGACCGATCGGGGCGACCTGGTGGGATCCCTGGACTCCGGGGATGCGCTGGCGGGCGTGGGCTCCGGCGACCCGACCGAGGAGGACCTCTCCATCAAGCGGCGCTCGGCAGCGCTGGAGAAGGACCTGATCCGGAAGGCGCTGGAGCGCACCGGCGGCCACCGCGGTAACGCTTCGGAGCTGCTGGAGCTGTCGGACCGGGCCCTCCGCTACAAGATCCGGGAGTACGGGCTGGACGGGAACGACCAGGAGGAGGACAGCGGCGGGGCGGAGGCGGGCGCGGCCGAGGGCGGCGCGGCCGAGGGCGGCGAGGGCGGCGAGGGCGAAGCCAGGACCGCGTAAAGGGTCGGGTCGGTCCTGAGGCGCGGAGTTCATCGGGCTCGGCGTGCCCCAGCCGGGAGCCCCTCCAGAGGTCGTCCCTCCCCGCCATCCCCTCGCCCGCGTGGGCCGGCGATCCTGGGAGCATGAACCAGGGTCACACACTCCTCGAACTCGCTGTCGTGGTCTCCCTCCTGGGGCTCCTGGCCCTGGTGGGTGTAGGGAGCGCCCGCGCCCAGATCGACACCCTGGCCGTGCAGGTAGCCCGGGAGGAGGTGGCTGGGCTTCTCCGCGAAGCCCGGAGCGCGGCCCGCGTCCACGGCGGCGCCCGGGTGGTGCTCGAGTCCGGTGCGGCGGCGGAGCTCCGGGTCCGGGGGGACTCCCTCCTCGGACGCTATGACCCGGCGGTCCACGGGGTGCGCATGGTTCCCCGGGGGAGCCGCACCCGGGTGGAACTGGTCTTTGGTCCCAGCGGCCTCGGGCGCGCCTCCTCCCTCACGGTGGACTTCGAACGGGGTCGGGTCCGCCGACCCCTGGTCATCAGCGCCTACGGGCGCGTGCGGAGGGACGCATGACGCCTTCGGCCGCGCCCACCGTGCCTGGTTGCACGGACGGTCCCGCGGAACGAGGCGCGGGGCGGCGCCCGAAGCGGCGCCCAGGTCTGCGCCCAGACCGGCGCCCGGGTCTGTGCCCAGACCGATGTCCGGACCAACGCCCGGAGCGACGCGCGGATCGTGGCGCGCTCCTCCTCGAGGCCATCTTCGCCCTCTTCCTCCTCGGCGTGGTGGCGCTGGGCACCCTGGGCCTCCTGGCCCACTCCCTGGTCCACTTCGAACTGGCCGAGTCCCGGGGACGCGCCCTTCCCGTGGCCGGGGCGTGGCTCGACGCGGCGGCGGCGGGGAATGTGGACACGGCCGCCGTGGAAGCGGTGGGCCCCGGCGAGCTCCGGTGGGGGCAGGGCTCCGAGGGTGCTCTTCTTTCCCGGCTTGAGTTCTACCACCCCCGGGGCGGCCGATGGCCCCTTCCCGGGGTGCCCGTGATTTCCCCGGGGGAGAGCGGATCGCCGGAGGAGGGTGGGCCATGAGCCCGAGGCGAGATTCGGGGGGGCGCGCGGGTCACACCCTCCCTGAGCTGGCTGTGGCCCTCCTCCTGGCGGGCATCGTGGGGGCGGCGGTCCTGGGCCTGCTCATCAGCTCCACCCAGGCCGTTCGGCAACTCGTAGCACGCTCGGACCAGGCCGAGGTGCGGCGAACCGTGTCCGCCTTGCTCCACGAGGAGCTCTCGGTGGGCGTGGCGGGGAGGGACTGGAGGGTAGACGGAGAGCGCGCGGTCCGCCTCCGGGCCTTCCGGGGGTACGCCCGGATCTGCTCTGACGACGGAGCCACCCTCACCGTGGCGTGGCGGGGGCAGCGCCTCCCCGACCCGACAAGGGACTCGGTGCTGGTGCTCGCGGCCGACGGACGTTGGCATGCGGTGGACCTGGCGTGGGAGGGCGCGCCCCCCGAGCCGGCTCGTTGTGGACACCTGGCAGAGGAGGGCATCTTCAGCGAGCGGGCGGGAGGCTGGCGCCTCTCCGGAGCGATGCCGGAAGCGCCTCTTCTCCTCCGTACCTTCGAGCAGGGCCGCTACAGCCTGGAAGATGGGGCCTTCCGCTACCGGCAGGGGACCGGGGGACGCCAGCCCCTCACGCCTGAGCTGGTGGCGGCGGCGAGTCGTCTGTCGGCGGTGTCGGTCGGTGGGGAGGGCGGTCGGGGTGGTCTCGGTGGCCCAGCTGGACAGGGCGCCCTCGAAGTGGAACTCCATCTCCTCGTTCCCCAGGGGATGGGTGGTATCCGGGTTCCTCCTGCGTACCCCGACCGCTGGATCGTCCGGGGAGACCCTGCGGGCCCGCAGGGGAGGCCCTGGCCATGAGGGCCGTGGCGCGGGGCGTTCCGTGCCGCCTCCCCGGTGGTGGGCCATCCGATCAGCGGGGCTTCATTCTCCCGTTCGTGATCCTGGCCACGCTGGCCATCACCTCGCTGGCGCTGGCGGCCTTTACCCTGGCCCGGGCCGAGCACCGCGCCGCCGAGTGGGAGCGGGGACGCCTCGCGGCCCTGGTCGACCCCTGGGGGCGGGGGGTCGGACTGGCAGAGGTGGTCACCCTCGGCCATGGGTACCGGGTGGTCGAGGCACCCGCGGCGTCCGGGGCAGGGGAGGGCCTTCCGCCGTCCTTCCTCTCGCCCCTTCGGCTTCACCGGGTTGCCTGGTGCCTGAACCTGGATGAGGAAGCGTCAGGGGCGTGGTGGACCTCGGGATCGCCGCCCCGCCTGGGACCTTTGGGGGCGGCGGCCCTGCTCGATCTCCTCCTCCGGCAACCCGGGGTCCTGGTCGGGGGAGAGATCGTGCTCCCCGGGGGCGCCGAGGGGGACTCGGTCCGGGTGTGGGCCGGCGCCGACCGCGTTGGCGCCCTGCCCGGATCGGGAGGTACGTTCCTCGTGGTGGCCGACGGCGCCCTGGCGCTGGATGGAGAGGGAAGGCTGGCTGGCGTGCTCATCATCGCCGGTGACGTGGGGATCGGGGCGCGGGTGGAGGTGGCCGGAGGGATCCGGGCAGGTGGAGAGATCATGCGCGGCCCGGGAGGGGAGTCGGAATCCGTCCTTCCGGCGGAGAACCACGGAGCTCGCGCACTCAGAATCCAGGCGCTGGGGGCACTCCCTGCCTGCCCGAGGCTGCTCTGGGAGGGGGGTCGACTGGGGTACTTCTGATCCGGTTTTGCTGTTCGAAAACCGTACAGTTGGCACGTGCCGGACGGGGCTTCGGAACTCTTTTCCGCGGTGCCAGAACCCGGGGCCGCGGGAAGCAGGGGATTCCGGTGATGGCCGCGTGGCACGAACTTCGCATTGAGAGGGGGCCCGAAGGTGTTCCCTGCCCGATGACCGAGGTTCCCCGGAGAGTGCCCGTCATGCCGTTTCACCGAACGCGATCCCGACGCTCGGGCTTCACCCTGCTGGAAATGATCGTGGTAATCACAATCGGCGGGGTCCTGGCGTCCATCGTCTTCATCAGCTTCTCGCGAGTACAGGGGCATCTCGGGACGCGGTCCGCCCATAGCAATTTCCTCAGCCTCCATGCCCAGGCCCGCGCCCTCGCCGTAGAACGGGGTCAACTGGCTCTGTTCATTGTGACCGAGGCGACGGGCCGCGTCAGGATCGAAATGGGGGGGGAGGTCATCAATGAACTCTCTCTGGCCACCGAGTTCGACGTGACCCTCGATTCCGGGGGTGACTTCACCCACTGCTTCTCCCCACGAGGGATCGCCGACCTTGACTGCACCACCTTCTCCACGGTGCGGACCGTGACCTTCACTCGGGGCAACCGGACTGCCGAAGTGGCGCTGCTCCCCCTCGGCCAGGCAAGGTGAGCGCCATGAAGCGCTCGGGCCCCGCTACGGCGCCAGCAAACCGAAAGGGGTTCTCCCTCATCGAGGTGATCGTCTCGATCCTGATCCTCACGGTCGGCCTGCTTGGCCTCGCCGCCGCCACCGGCTGGGTCCTGCGGAACACCGAGGGCGCCCGGATCGATACGGCTCGGACCACCGCCCTCCAGTCCGCCATCGAGGGGGTCCGGGCTACCCCCTTCGACGACATCGCGGCGGGTGGCACCGTTAACCTTTCCGGCGGATTCACGGCCACGTGGACCGGCGTCGGCTCCACCCCCCATTCGGTGCTGACCGAGATCATCGTCACGGGTCCCGGGCGGGTGCCGGGTGGGGGGGGGACGTATCCCCATTTCGGGACCACCGTGGTGGACACCATCACCTACCGGGTACTCCGATGAGCCCCCGTCCTGCTGACGCCATAGTTCAACGCGCCCCATTACAGGCGACTCGCTCCGGGTTCACCCTCGTCGAACTTCTGGTGGTGGTGGTCATCTCGACCATTGTCCTCGGGGCCATCGTGCAGATCCTGGTCTCGAACCAGCGCCTCTACACGGCGACCACGGAACAGGTGCTCGCTCAGCAGACCGTGCGCGCCGGAGTGGAGATCGTGGCACAGGAACTCCGCGAAGTCAGTGGAGAGCTGGGTGACATCCTCAGCGTCGCGGACGCCGAGGTCCAGGTCCGGACCGTGCGCAGGGCGGGGATCGTCTGCGCCATCGACAACCGGGCTCCGCTCACCGTCCGTGCCCAGATCCGGGGGCAGCCGTTCAGCGAGGGGGACCCCGTGACCTTCTTCGTCGACAATGACGTGGACACGGCAGTCGACGACTACTGGGCCACGAGTTCCCTGATTTCGGCCGACGGCACGTCGGTCTGTCCCGGCGCAGCAGAGATCCCGGCGCAGGTCATCCAGTTTGCTGACCCCACGCCCTCCGCGGCCGCGGCCCAGGTGCGGGTCGGGGCCCTGGTTCGGGCCTTCGAGACCTTCACGTACGGGTTGATCACCTTCGACGGGGAGCCATACCTGGGGCGATCGGATGCCGACGGGACGGAAACCCCCCTTGTGGGTCCCGTGGATGCCGGTGACGGGGTCGAGTTTGTCTACCGGGACGCAGCCGGAACGATCACCACCACCCCCGCCGACGTTCGCATCATCGAACTCACGGTTCGCTCGAGTTCTCAAGCCCGCTTCGCGAATGGCCGTGTGGTAGCCGATTCACTCACCCGGCTGATTCACCTCAGAAACTGATGGAGGTCCCATGTTCGTGACCGATGAACCTTCCGTTATTCTCGATCGCCGGGGGTTCGCCCTCCCGGCGGCGATCTTCGCCCTCGTGGTCGTGGCCCTCCTCGTGACAGCTGGATTCTTCGTGTCCGGACAGGAGCGGAGCATTGGTCAGTCCACGGAGTTCGCGGCGCAGGCGACACTCCTGGCCGAGACCGGGATGAACGAGGTCCTGGCCACGTGGACCCCGGGAGGCGGGGGGCCGGAGCTCGGGGGAGACCCGGTGGCAGGCTGCGTCGGGTGCACCGGCGGCATTGCCAGCCTGAACGGCGGCTGGCAGGTGGCGATCTCTCGCGTAGGAGACAAGATCTACTTTGTCGAGAGCACCGGCCTGGTCAGTCAGACCGGGCGGCTCTCCGGAGCGAGCCGGACGGTCGGCACGCTGGCCCGTCTCTTCACCGCCGACTTCGAGGCCGACGCCGCTCTCACCACGCGGGGCGACGTGGAGGCTCGGGGCGGAGCCTCCATCAGCGGGTTCGACACGAATCCCCCCGGGGCCGTCTGCACTGGAGATCTCGAGGACAAGGCGGGAGTCGTCACGACGCCGGGGTCCAGTGTCACGACCCGAGGCTCCTCAACCATCGAGGGGGATCCGAGGGACGCAAGACAGACCTTCGACGGAAACGATGTCTTTCGCATCGGGGACCTGGGGTGGGACGAGCTCGTAGCCATGGCCGATATCCGGCTCCCGGGCGGGAACATCAACAATACCGGGCCCCGTTTCAACGCCGACGACAAGTGCGACAAGGAACACGACCTGAACTGGGGCGACCCGGAGGGCCTGGAGACCAACACCGACTGCCGGAGCTACTTTCCCATCATCCACGTGAACGGAACGGCCCAGATCCAGTCCGGCGGCCGGGGGCAGGGGCTCCTCCTCGTGGAGGGAAACCTGGACCTGCGCGGGAATTTTCTCTTCCAGGGCATCGTCATGGTCAAGGGGCAGGTGGGGGTGCAGGGTGCGGGCAACCGCGTCTTCGGATCGGTCCTTGCGGCCAACGGGTTGGAGATCGACCCGGATCTCTCCACCTTTGTTGGCGCGTCGGTGGTCCAGTACTCCAGTTGCGCCATTTCCAACGTGCTGAACAACCTCGGTGGACTCAACGCCCTGCGTCCCGTGGGGAACCGAAGCTGGGTGGATCTCACGGCGACAGGATTCTGAGGTGAACATTTGTTCCGCCCCCCTTCCCGCCTTGCTTGACAAGGTTCGCCGCGGTGTGGTAACGTGCCGAGGCCAAGTGGGAAAAATCTGTTTCTCCCCTCTTTCGGGCAGTTCGCATGGCGCTCTTCGGGCGTAAGAAGACAACGGTCGGCCTGGACATCGGGTCCGGCTTCGTGAAGCTCGTGGAGATCGACCACTCCGGGGATCAGCCCGAGGTGGTGAGGATCGCCATGAGCCCTCTTCTGCCGGACGCCATCGTCGAGGGCGAGATCATGGACCCGGGCCTCGTGGCCGACACCATCCGGACCCTGTGGGCCGAAGCCGGGATCGAGACGAAGGACGTGGTCACCGCCGTGGGTGGGCACGACGTCATCGTCAAGAAGATCGAAATGGACCGGATGAAGGAAGAGGACGCGCGCCAGGTCATCCGCTGGGAGGCCGAGCAGCACGTCCCCTTCGATATCCAGAGCGTGGTCATCGACTTCCAGATCCTGAATCCCGGGGGCACCGAACCCAAGATGGACGTCCTCCTGGTGGCGGCGAAGCGGGAACTGGTGGACCACAAGGTTTCCCTCCTTCAGGACGCGGGGCTCACCCCCCGCCTCATCGATGTGGACGCCTTTGCGCTCCACAACGCCCTGGAGTGGAACCACCCCGAGGCCATGCGCGGCATCGTCGCCCTGGTAAACATCGGGCACGAAATGACCAACGTGAACATCCTGGAGGACGGAGTCCCCATCCTCACCCGTGACATCCCCTTTGGCTCCCGTCGCATCCGCGAGGATCTGCAGCGGGAACAGGGGCTCACGGCGGAGGAGGCCGAGGAAATCGTGCAGGGGCGCAACCCCCTCGACGCCCTGGACCGCTATGTTCGATTCGGCGCCGACGAGGTGGCCGTGGGGGTGGAGCGGGCCGCCGCCTTCCTGATGGCCCAGTACGCTGGCGAGGGCCTCGGGCGCGTCTTCCTGGGCGGAGGCGGCTCCCGCATCCCGGGTCTGGAGGCGGCCCTGGCTGAGCGGATGGGGGTGCAGGTGAGCTCCACGAACCCGTTCGAGCGCGTTCCGGTCTCGCCCGGCGCCCCTGGACGACTCTCGCTGGACGAAATCGGTCCGGTCCTTCTCCTTCCCGTGGGCCTGGCCCTCAGGAATCCCTGACCCGGAGCGCACCAGGTGATCGAAGTCAACCTCCTGCCGGCGCAGGGCAAAGGAAAGAAGCGGAAGGGGCCGAGGCGCTCCCTCCCATCGCCCTCGCTTGCCGGCTTTGCAGGGGACCGCTGGGTCCTCAGTGCGAGCGTGTTGTCCGCGATCGCTCTTGTGGTCGTCGGCTGGCTCTTCGTTGCCGTGGCCGGCGAGGCCGAGGAACTGGAGGTCCGGATCGAGGCGGCCCAGCGCGATTCCGCGCGCTTCGCCGATGTGATCCGACGCGCGGAGACCCTCCAGGCCCGTCGGGACAGCGTGGTGGCCCGCGTCCTTGTGCTTCAGGAGATCGATGGATCCCGGTACGTGTGGCCCCACGTCATGGACGAGGTGGGCCGCGCGCTGCCGAACTTCACCTGGCTCACGAGAATCAACCAGGTCGCGCCCCTTCCCAACATGACGTTCCGGATTCGGGGACGCGCCTCCACCTACTTCGCGCTGACGAGCTTCATGGAGAACCTCGAGGCCTCGCCCTTCATGCGGGGTGTACGCCTGATCACATCGGACCAGGTGGTGATTCAGGTTCCCGGGTCGGGAGGGCGAAACATCTACGAGTTCGAGCTGGAGATCGCATGGCAGGAGCCTTCCGCTGGCGTGATCGAGCGGGAACCGCTCTTCGGTCCGTCCGTGGCGCTCCCCATCGACGTCGAACCGGCGGCGGGGGCTCAGCTTCCCCCGGGAACCGGGGAGGATCGCTGAGATGGCGCTGATCCCCAGCGAACCGAGGAAGCAGTACGCACTTATGGTGGGCATCGCCGTGATCGCCCTCTCCTATGCCTTCTTCCAGTACTGGTACACTCCCCGGGTCGAGGAGGTGGAGCGACTCCGGAGCCACCTCGAGCTCCTCCAGGACCAGAACCGGAGGGCTCAGGTGCTCGCCGCCCGGGGCGGCCCCGAACTCGAGGAGCGACTGGCCGTCTACGAGCGGCACCTGAACCGCATGGAGGAGCTGATCCCCCGCTCCGGCGAGGTGCCCGCACTCCTGAACACGATCACGGCGGAAGCCAATCGCTTCGGCGTTGTGCTTGGATCCCTTCGCCCCGATCCGCTGATCGAGGAGGAGTTCTACACGCGGGAGAGCTATCAGATGGAAGTGTCCGGGGACTTCCACCGCGTGGGGCAGTTTCTGACGTCCATCGCTTCCCTCCCCCGGATCATCACGACGGTGGACCTGGAAGTCTTCCCTTACTCCGGGCCGATTCCTCCGCGGGATGCCCAGTCCCCAATCCTCGCATCGTTCCGGATCCAGACCTACCGGTCACCACCCCGAAGCGATCCTCCCGTCGATCTCACGCAGGGGCAGGACCGATGACTCGCGCGCGTGTTGCCCGGTCGTTCCCGGGGCTGGTTCTGGCCGGGGTCGTGGCGCTTACGGGGTGCGATGCCCCCCGGGACGCCGCTGCTCAGGCTGGATCCGGGCAGGCGCAGGCGTCCGCTTCGGCCGCCTCGTCGCGGGCGGACACGGACACGATCCAGCTCGTCTTCGAGCGGGAGGTCTTCAGCTACCCCGCCTTCCAGCGCCGGAACCCTTTCACCCCTCTGACCGGCGACACCGACGGACCCCGCTTCGAGGAAATGGAGCTCCAGATGGTGATCCTGGTCGAGGACGGTCCCGGCTCCGTGGCTACCCTCGGCGTGAGGGGATCCGGCGGCCAGCGGACCGGTGGTCGCACCTTCCGGGTCCGGGAGGGCGACGTGCTGGGCAACATGCGCATCCGCACCATCCGCCTCCGCGAGCTCGTCGTGGATGTGGACGAGTTCGGCCAGCGCGAAACCCGGGTCCTGGAACTCCGCCGCCAGGAGCCGGAGGCCACGGGGACCGACACCGTCCCCGATCCACCCCCCCCGGGTCCGGCGCCCGGCGGCACCGACGCCGTCCCCCCGGTTACCCCCCCTGATACCATCGCCACCCCTGCAGGCAACTGGAACGGAGGTTCCGCATGACGCCCTTCATCGCACTCTGGACCAGCCTGGTGCTGGGGCTTGGTGGCCCCGGCACGACGGCGCCTGACCAGGGGACCCTCCGGGATCTCCAGGTCGTGCCCGGCGCCGATCTCGAGGGGGAACTGGTGGAGATCATCTTCGCCATCGAGGGCGAGGTGCGGACCCGCGAGTTCACCATGGAGGGCCCGGACCGCCTCGTAGTGGATCTGCTGGGGGCCCGAAGCGGCCTCTCGGCCGAGTCCTTCCCGAACCTGAACCTGGGCGGCATCCGGGGCATCCGGGCGCGTCAGTATGCAGCCGACGTGGTGCGGGTGGAGTTCGAGCTCGACGTCCTGGTGGGCTACACCATCCGCTCGGGCCCCGGCTACGTGCGGGTCTCGCTGGAGAACCTCTGGGGTGACTTCCAGCCGTGGGCGGCACCGGCGGCTCCTGCGGTTCAGTCGGCCAGTGCGGTCAGGGCGGCCAACGGCGGCGGAATGGGCGCCTCGGCGGCACCTTCCGCCAATGCGCGGCGAACCGGATGGGGCGGCGTCGCCCCGCAGGAGTTCTCGCGGCGCATGTCGGTGACCTTCGTCGACACTCCCATCCGCGAGGTCCTCTTCACCTTTGCCGACTTCGCGGGGCGCTCCATCGTGCCGGGATCCGGCGTGACCGGCAACATCAGCGCCGAGATCCGGGACCAGCCCTGGGACATCGCGTTCCAGGCCATTCTCGAGTCCGCCGGCCTCGCGGCCCAGGAGCAGGCCTCCGGCATCATCCGGGTGGACCGCCTCCAGGACATCCAGGAGCGGGTCGAGATCGAACCGGTCATGACCCGCATCTTCCGCATCAGCTTTGCCCCGGCCAACGAGCTTCAGGCCTCCATCGAGTCCCTGCTTTCGTCCCGCGGCCAGATCTCCGTGTCCCGCGGAACCAACACCGTGGTCGTGAGCGACGTCCCGGCCGTACTGGAGCAGGTGGAGGCGCTGATCGAGGGGCTCGACGTTCAGACCCCCGAGATCACCATCTCGGCCAAGATCATCTTCGTGAACCGCACGGACCTGGAAGAGACGGGGATCGTCTACGAGCTCAAGGACTCCCGGGGGAACCAGATCAACCGGACCTTCCCCGGCGCCCTCGACGAAGACGGCGACGGCTTCATCTCGCAGGACGAGCGGGTGCCCATCGGCACCAACGTGATCTCCTTCGGAGGCAACTCGGTTGCCGCCATCGGAAACGCCAACCAGAGGGTCGCGGGCCCCGCGGCCCAGTTCCTGACCTCGCTGGTGCTGGGGCGCCACACCCTGCTCTCCTTTGTCGAGGCGCTCCAGTCGGTGAACCTCTCCGATATCCAGGCCCACCCGCAGGTCCGGGTGCTGGAGAACCAGACGGCGAGCATCCTGGTGGGCGAGCGGGTGCCCATCCCGGTGGCCCAGCAGCAGGCGGTAGGCGGCGGACAGGAAGGGGCTGCCCTCTTCCAGCCGCTGACCGTCCAGTTCCAGGAAGTCGGCATCAAGCTCGAGGTCACCCCCCAGGTGGCCGCCGGGAACCTGATCCTCATGGACGTCCAGGCCGAGCGCTCCGGCGTCGAGATCGTGGACTCCTTCCTGGGCTTCATCTTCAACACCCAGGAGGCCCAGACCCGGGTCCTGGTGGAGGATGGCGAAACGGTGGTCATCGGTGGACTGACCGTGACCGAGACCTCCGAACTCAGGAGCGGGATCCCCCTCCTGATGAGCCTGCCGGTGGTGGGGAGGCTCTTCCGCCTGACGCGCGAAGAGAAGGCCCAGCGTGACCTGATCATCATGATCACCCCCCAGATCAACCGCCGCTGAGCACCGAGGAAGGGAGCCGGACCATGCAGAACGGAACGATCTCGAGGGCCCGACGCCGGGCTGGCCTGCTGGCCATCGGCGTGGTGGGCCTCGGCCTTGCCCTCGCGGCCTGCGACGGCGGGAATGCCTTCGCACCCGTCGGGGTGGGCCCCAGCCTCGTGCAGTTGACTGCCCCCGAGCAGGTCCAGGAGGGCGCCTCCTTCGAGGTGCGCGCCCGGGCCGTGGCCGCGGTCCGCGTCGACTCCATCGTGGTGACCATTCAGGGGGCCATCGAGGCCCGCCAGGTGGAGCAGAACGTCCGCCGGGACTCCGACGTCACCTTTCTCTTCGACTTCTCTGCCCCTGCGATCGCCACCTCGAACGAGGCCACCATCACCGCCTTCGCCGTGGATGCCCAGGGGAACGTGTCGCCCCCCCGGGTCGTCACGGTCCGCCTGCTCGACGGCACGGCACCTCAGGTCCAGGTCATCCCGGGCGTGGACACGGTGGCCCAGGGCGAGAGCGTCCCCCTCACCGTGACCGCGTCGGACAACATGGCGCTGGCCCGCGTGGGGGTGGAGGTTCGGGGTCCCTCGGGGGGCGTGGTCTTTGCCGACTCGGTGGCGGCTGCTGGCGCCAGTGCTTCCACCACCTTCACCTGGAACATCCCCGTCTTCCCCACCTTCGGGGACTACAGCGTCTCCGCCTTTGCCGTGGACGCCTCGGGGAACCGCGGTACCGCCGCGGGCGCTACGGTAACCGTGCGCTTCGTGGATCAGGATGACCCGGTGGTGGACATCCTGATGCCCACCTCCACGGGCACCGTCATTGCCGCTGGAGACTCGGTCCGCGTGCAGGCCCGCGTGCTGGATAACGATGCCATCACCCTGGTCCGGTTCCGGGCCATCGCCCTCCTGGAAGCGGGCGGCGTGGGGGCGGCCGACACCATCAGCCGGTTCATGCCCCGCGAGATCGTCTACGAAGAGGATGCGGACGTGAGCGACGTCACGGTCTCCCGCTACCTCCGCTTCGATTTCCAGTCCCTGCTGCGCGCAGCGCCCTCCGGCGCCCAGGAGCCCCTCCTCCTCATCGTGGAGGCCGTGGACCGGAGCGGCCGGGTGGGAGCCGACACCCTGACCGTGACCCTGGCCCACGACGTGGTGCCGCCCCGGGTGAACATCCTCACGCCGGCGGATGGCACGGCCTACTTCGTGGCCGACACCCTTCCCATTCCCATCAGCTTCACGGTGGCGGACGACCAGGGCCCCATCCGGACCGGGGTGACGGCCATCACCGTCGAGGTCAAGCAGCTGGTGGCCGTGGCCGGCGGCAACGTGGACGATGCGGACCTCGCGCCCCCCCGGAGCTTCTCGCTCCAGGACGCGGGGCAGTTGACCCCCATCGTGGCCCCGAGAACGTTCGACTACGTGATCCCGGGTCTGACGCGGGACACGGACGCGGCGGACCGCTTCTTCTTCGTCATCGTCACGGCCCAGGATGCCGCAGGGCTCGTGGGAGCGGATACCCTCCGCCTCGTGAGCCTGGGCCCCCCGCCCGAGCCCGAGGAGCCGGATCCCGCACCGCCGGTGGCCAATGGGGCAGGGCTCCTGGCCGGTTCGGGCGTGCTCCGTTCGCAGGGGCAGCCATGGAGGCCCGAAGAGGAGAACTGATCCTCCTCCCCCGCCGCCGCGGTCGGCGCGTGGACCCCAGGGGCCCGACGGCCAGGGGGGACGCCCGGTCTGGACACGCTCCGGACCGGGCGTCACCTTTGGGACTCCGTTTCCCCCAGCCCGATTCTGCGTCATCTTCCGGTCCGTCAGGTCCCTCCGGTCGGGGCCGGTTGGCCCTCCAGGATCCGCTGTTTCCCTTTCGCCGACGAGTCCACGTGCTTCGCATCCTCTCTTTCCGCACCGCCGGCGAGTCTCACGGCCGGGGGCTCACCGCCCTCCTGGAGGGGATCCCCGCCGGACTCTCCCTGGTCATGGAGCGCGACGTTGATCCTGAGCTTGCCCGCCGACAGCAGGGGTACGGGCGGGGGCGGCGCATGCAGATCGAAACGGACCGGGCCGACCTCCTTTCCGGGGTGCGCCTGGGCGAGACGCTGGGCTCCCCTCTCTCCATGATCGTCTGGAACCGGGACTGGGAGAACTGGACCACGGCCATGAGCCCGCTTCCGCCGGACCCCGAGGTGAACCCCGGCGCCCTGCGGGCCATGTACCTCCCGCGCCCCGGTCACGCCGACCTGGTGGGCGTCCTCAAGTATGACCGGCATGACACCCGCGACATCCTGGAGAGGGCCTCGGCCCGGGAGACGGCGGCCCGGGTGGCCTGCGGGGCCGTGGCACGGCGCCTCCTGGATGACTTCGGCATCCAGGTGGGCTCCTACGTGCGCCGCATCGGCGACGTGGACGCCGCCGACCCTGCGGATCTGGATCAGCTCCTCGAAGGCGGAATGAACGCCCGATCCGACACCTCCCCTGTCCGGACCCTGGACCCCGAGGCCGAGCTCGCCATGATCGCCGCCATCGATGCGGCCAAGGCCGCGGGCGACACCCTGGGGGGCACCTTCGAGGTGGTGGTCACCGGCCTCCCCGTCGGACTCGGGAGCCACGTGGCCTGGGATCGGAAGCTGGACGCCCGGCTGGCGGGCGCGGTCATGTCGATCCAGGCCATCAAGGGAGTGGAGATCGGGATGGGATTCGAGGCCGCCGAGCGCCCCGGCTCCCGCGTCCACGATCCCATCGTCCGGGAGGATGCGAACGCCCGGGGCGGCGGGTTCGGCCGGCGCAGCAACGCCGCTGGCGGTCTGGAGGGCGGGGTCACCACCGGCGCGCCGCTGGTGGTCCGGGGGGCCATGAAGCCCATTTCCACCCTGATGAAGCATCGCCTTCCCTCGGTGGACCTGCGGGACGGAAGCGATGCCGCCGCCGCCACCGAGCGGAGCGACACCTGCGCCGTTCCCGCCGCCGCCGTGGTCGCCGAGGCCATGGTGGCCCTGGTGGTGGCCGACGCCTTCCTGGAGAAGTTCGGCGGCGACTCGGTGGCCGAGGTGCGCCGGAACTTCGATGCGTGGCTCGCGTACCTCTCGGAGCGCTCATGGGGGGAGCGGCCGATTCCGGGTTCCTCGCCGTCCCCCTCGCCGACCGCGTCGCCTTCGCCGGCTTCCGGGTGACGCGCGGGTCCGAAGCACCCGGCGAGGCGCCGGAGCGAATCCTCCTCGTGGGGTTCATGGCCGCCGGCAAGTCGGCGGTGGGCCGAGCGCTGGCCCGAGAGCTGGGTTGGCGCTTCCTGGATTTCGATCGGGAGATCGCCCGGAGCGAGGGGCGCTCGATCCCGGCCATCTTCCGGGATGACGGCGAAGACGCCTTCCGGGAGATCGAGGCCCGTGTGGCCGCCGAGCTCCTGGGTCGGGACCAGGTGGTCCTGGCCTCTGGCGGGGGGTGGCCCTGTCGGCCCGGCCGCCTCGACGCCCTCCCGGCCGGGACCCTGTCCATCTGGATCAAGGTCCGGGAGGACGTGATCCTGGAGCGCGCCTCCCGCCGCAAGGGGAAGCGTCCGCTCCTTGATGTGGACGATCCCGCGGCCCGGATCCGCGAGCTCCTGACGGAACGGGAGCCGTGGTACCGCATGGCGGACTGGACGATTCCCGGAGACCACGGGTCACCGGCCCAATTGGCCCGCCGCATCGCGGCTCGCCTTCGAGAACCCTTCACCCGCGGGTGAGCATGGCATCGGACAGCAAAGGGAAGAAGCTGGTCATCGTGGAATCACCCACGAAGGCCCGCACCATCGGCAAGTACCTTGGCCGCGGCTACGACGTGGTGGCCTCGGTGGGGCATGTCCGCGATCTCCCGGTCAAGGAGCTGGGCGTGGACGTGGACCACGGGTTCGAGCCCCACTACGTGACGATCCGGGGCAAGAAGGCCGTGCTGGACGACATGAAGGCCCGAGCGAAGAAGGCCGACATGATCATCCTGGCCACCGACCCGGACCGGGAGGGGGAGGCGATTGCCTGGCACGTGGCCGAGTACCTGGGCCGGAAGAAGTCGCCGGACCGCTTCCGCCGCGTGGAGTTCCGCGAGGTCACGAAGAAGGCCGTCGAGAAGGCCCTCGCCGAGCCCGGCCTCCTCGACATGAAGAAGGTGGAGGCCCAGCAGGCGCGTCGGATCCTGGACCGGATCGTGGGCTACCAGGTCTCGAAGGACATCCTCTGGAAGTCCATCTACCCCGGACTCTCGGCGGGGCGGGTGCAGACCGTGGCCCTCCGCCTCATCTGCGAGCGCGAAGACGAGATCCGCGCCTTCGTGGAGGAGGAGTACTGGTCCATCACGGCGCACCTGAAGCGCGACGACCAGCCCTTCGACGCCAAGCTGCAGAAGATCGACGGCAAGGCCTTCACCCTCTCCGACGAGGCGTCGGCGACCCAGGTGCTGGAGGATGTGACGGGTCTCCCCTTCGAGGCTTCCGAGGTGAAGCGCCGGGAGCGCCGGAAGAACCCCCCCACCCCCTTCACCACCTCGACCCTCCAGCAGGAGGCGGCGAAGCGGCTACGCTTCTCGGCCCGGCGGACCATGACCACCGCCCAGCGGCTCTATGAGGGTAAGGACATCGGGGGCCGGGGTACCGTGGGGCTCATCACCTACATGCGAACCGACTCTACCCGGGTCTCGGCCGAGGCCGCTGGCACCGCCCGGGACTGGGTGGGGGGCAAGTTCGGGCCCCGGTACGTCCCGGCCTCCCCCCGGCTCTACATGGGAGGGAAGAAGGCCAAGGGGGCCCAGGAGGCCCACGAGGCCATCCGGCCTGCGGATCCGACCATCCATCCCGACGAGGTACGCCCCTTCGTGGAGGATGCGGAGCACCGCCTCTACGAGCTCATCTGGCTGCGCTTCGTGGCCGGCCAGATGGAGGCCGCCGTCTATGACACCACCACGGCCGACTTCAACCTGAAGGGCCGCAGCACCAGCCGGGCGTACACCTTCCGGGCCACCGGGTCGGTGGTCAAGTTCGACGGGTTCACCCGGCTCTACCGCGAGGCCACCGAGGCCGGCGAGCACCGCCGCCTGGACGACCTGGATCCCCTCCCCAACCTGGAGAAGGGAACCGTGGCCGATGTGGAAGGCATCGAGCCGAAGCAGCACTTCACCCAGCCGCCCCCTCGCTTCTCCGAGGCCAGCCTGGTCAAGGAGATGGAGCGCCTCGGGATCGGACGCCCCTCCACCTATGCCTCCATCCTGGGCACGATCCAGGAGCGAGGCTACGTGGACCAGGAGGATCGGCGCTTCGTGCCCACCCCGCTGGGCGACACCGTGTCGCGCCTCATGGTCCGTACCTTTGCCGACCTCTTCAACGTGGACTTCACCTCCCGCATGGAGGGGGAACTGGACCGGGTGGAGGAAGGAGAGACCGACTGGGTACAGGTCCTGGAGGAGTTCTATCCGGGCTTCCTGGCGCAGCTGGAGAAGGGAAAGACCTCGGTGGATGCCATCGTCCGGGAGATTTCCGAGGCCGAGGGCGAGGTCTGTGACAAGTGCGGCGAACCCATGCTGGTCAAGTGGAACAAGCGGGGGCGCTTCCTCGGCTGTTCGGCCTATCCGGCGTGCCGGAACACCCGTTCCATCGACACCCCCGGCGAGCTCTCCGAAGACGTGGAACTGGGGAACCATCCCGAATCGGGCCAGCCGGTCTACCTCAAGTCCGGCCCCTACGGTCTGTACGTCCAGCTCGGGGATGCGGGGGAAAACGGGGGCAAGCCCACCCGCTCGTCCCTCCCCGAGGGGACCGACGCCGAAAAGGTGACGCTGGACTTCGCCCTGAAGCTCCTCTCCCTCCCGCGCCCCCTGGGCGAGGATCCGAAGACCGGGAAGCCCATCGAGGCCGGGCTCGGTCGTTACGGCCCCTACGTCCGCCGGGAGCGAACGTACCGGAACCTGAAGGACCTGGACCACCTCTTTGCCGTGGAGCTTCCCGAGGCGCTTGAGCTCCTGGCCACCGACCAGGGCCCGGCGGTGCTGCGGGAGCTGGGCGACCACCCCGAGAGCGGGGTGGCCATCACCATCCGCGACGGCCGCTATGGCCCCTACGTCACCGATGGCAAGGTAAATGCTTCCCTTCCCAAGGGAACCGAGGCCGACGACATCGACCTGGACGAGGCGGTGCAGATGCTGGCCAGGAAGGCCGCCTCCAAGGGGAAGGGCCGAGCCGGAGGGAGGGGCGGGTCCAAGGGCGGCGCCAAGGGAGGTGCGAAGGGCGGCGCGAAGGGTGGAGCCAAGGGAGCCCCCAAGGGAGCCACCAGGGGTGGTGGCGCCAAGAGCGGCGGCAAGGCACGGCGTGGCTGACGTCACCGTGGTCGGCGGGGGGCTCGCCGGGTGCGAGGCTGCCCTGCAGCTGGCCGACCGGGGGCACCAGGTCACCCTGGTGGAGATGCGGCCGGTGCGTGCCACGCCGGCGCACCAGACCGAGCACCTGGGCGAACTCGTCTGCACCAACTCCTTCAAGAGCGAGGATCCGACCAACGCTCACGGCGCGCTCAAGGTGGAGATGGAGGCCATGGGCTCCCTCCTCCTCCGGGCTGCCGATGTGACCCGGGTGGCCGCCGGAGCAGCGCTGGCGGTGGACCGGGGCCTCTTCGCCGAGGCCATGACCGAGGCCATGACGTCGCATCCCCGGATCGAGCTCCGCCGGGAGGAGGTCACGACGCTGCCCGACGGCCCCGCCGTGGTGGCCACCGGACCCCTCACCTCCGATGCCCTCTCCGCCGCCATCCGGGAGCGCCTGGGGGTGGAGGGCCTCGCCTTCTTCGATGCCATCGCCCCCATCGTGGACCGGGACTCGCTGGACGAGTCCATCGTCTTCGCCCAGGGGCGCTGGGACCAGGACGCCGACTACCTCAACTGCCCCTTCACGAAGGACGAATACGACGCCTGGGTGAAGGCCGTGGCCGAGGCCGATGTCCACCACGGAGGGCACGACTGGGACCAGGTCCCTTACTTCGAGGGGTGTCTCCCCGTCGAGGTCATGGTGAGCCGTGGCCCCGAGACGCTCCGGTTCGGTCCCATGAAGCCGCTGGGGCTCGAGGACCCCCGCACCGGCGAGCGTCCCTGGGCCGTGGCGCAGCTTCGGCGCGAGGACAAGGCCGGCCAGATGTGGAACCTCGTGGGATTCCAGACCCGGCTCCGCATCGGCGAGCAGAAGCGAGTCTTCCGCATGATTCCGGGGCTCGAAAACGCCGAGTTCTTCCGCTTCGGCTCCATTCACCGGAACGCCTACCTGAACTTCCCGGCCCGCCTGACCCGGCACGGCTCCCTCCCCGATCGTCCGGACCTGGTCTTTGCCGGACAGATCACCGGGGTGGAGGGGTACACCGAATCGGCGGCCTCGGGGATCCTGGCCGGGATCAACCTGGACCGTATTCTCACCGGCCGGGACCCGGTTGTCCCCCCGCCCACCACCATGCTGGGAGGGCTTTACCGCTACCTGGCCGAGAGCGATCCGAAGCACTTCCAGCCCATCAACTCCAACTGGGGGCTGGTGGACCCGCTGCCGCGGAAAATCCGCGACAAGGCCCGGAAGCGGGAGATGCTGGGGGAGCGGGCCCGGACCGACTTCGAGACCTGGATGCGGGAGGTGGCGCCCTGACGGACTCGGCGCTGGGCAAGGGGGATGCGGCGGATCCCGGACCCGTGACGGAGCTCTTTCTTCGTCACCTGGCCGACGAACGCCAGCTGTCGCCCAACACCGTCACCGCCTACCGCCGCGACCTGGCCGACCTGGCCGCCTTCCTCACCGATTACTACGGGACCCCCGACTGGTCCTGGGACCATGTGGACCGCATGGCCCTCCGGGGCTTTCTCGGGTGGGGACAGCGCCGGGGGCTGGGGCGCCGCA
The DNA here is from genome assembly GCA_007120305.1 of Gemmatimonadota bacterium. Taxonomy (GTDB): domain Bacteria; phylum Gemmatimonadota; class Gemmatimonadetes; order Longimicrobiales; family Gaopeijiaceae; genus SKNW01. The sequence continues at coordinate 20,144 of SKNW01000028.1, forward strand.
CCCTCGCGCGCAAGTTGTCGGGGGTCCGGACCTTCCTCCACTTCCTCCATGGCGAGGGCGGCATCCAGGTGAACGCGGCCCGGAGCCTGCGGGCTCCCCGGGCCGAACGCATCCTCCCCGAGCACCTGGGGCATGCCGGCGTCGGGGCGCTCTTCGACCTGGCCGAGGCCCGGGCCGCTGAGAACACCCTGGTGGGGACCCGGACCCTGGTCGTCCTCGAGTTCCTCTACGGGAGTGGCCTCCGGCTGGCGGAGCTCCACGGCCTCGACGTGGAGGCCATCGACGGGGTCAGCGAGCAGGTCCGGGTGCTGGGAAAGGGGAGAAAGGAGCGTATCGTGCCCCTGACCGGCGCCGCGGTGACGGCGCTTCGCCGCTACGAGCCCCGTCGCCTGGAGACCGGGGCGTCCGACCGGAGGGGACCGCTCCTCGTGAACCCGTCGGGGGCGCGGCTCTCCCGCCGCTCGATCCAGAAGGGGGTGCGCGACCTGCTGGAGGCGGCAGGGCAGGGCGAGGCCCACTCGGTCCATTCGCTTCGCCACTCCTTCGCCACCCACCTCCTTGACGGCGGCGCCGACCTCATGTCGGTCAAGGAACTCCTGGGGCACGTGTCCCTCTCCACCACCCGGATCTATACTCATACGTCGCGGGAACGGCTCCGGCAGATCTACCGGGACGCCCACCCCCGCTCCACCTGACCTGACGACGACGACAATGAAGGACTCTGCAATGCATGGCAGCACGCACGCGCGTACGGGGGCCCACGCGGCCACCGGACCGGGAACCCACGTGGGCACCCGACCTCGGATCCGCTCCACCACGGTGGTGGCGGTGCGCCGCGAAGGGCGCACGGCCATGGGCGCCGATGGCCAGGTGACCATGGGCGACACGGTGGTGAAGGGGACGGCCGTCAAGGTCCGTAAGCTCAAGGGCGACCGGATCCTGGCCGGCTTCGCCGGGGGGGTGGCCGATGCCTTCACCCTCTTCGAGAAGCTGGAGGAGAAGCTGGAGCGCTACCCCGGGAACCTGACCCGGGCCTGCGTGGAGCTGGCCAAGGACTGGCGCATGGATCGATACCTGCGTCGTCTGGATGCCCTCCTTCTGGTCGCCGACACGACGCATCTGTTCATCGTCAGCGGCGACGGCAACGTGCTGGAGCCGGACCGGGACGTGGCCGCCATCGGCTCCGGCGGCTCCTATGCCCTGGCGGGAGCCCGTGCCCTTCGGGAGCACACCGAGATGCCCCCGGCAGAGATCGTCCGGGAGGCACTGGAGATTGCCGCCGACATCTGCATCTATACCAACGACCGGATCCAGATCCTGGAGCTGGGCGACGGAGGTGGCGCATGACGTCCCACGACGACACGAGACCCCCCGAGGAGACGACGACGGAGCTTGCGACGACCCAGGAGGCAGCCTCGGAAGCAGCCTCGGAAACGTCGTCGGTCGCAGCCTCGGGTGTGGCTTCAGGCGCCGCTTCAGGCGCTGGGCCCGGCACCGAGCCGCCGGCCTGGCTCGACGAGCTCACCCCCCGCCAGATCGTGGCCGAGCTGGACCGCTACATCGTGGGACAGGATGCCGCCAAGAAATCGGTGGCCATTGCGCTTCGGAACCGGTGGCGCCGCCAGCGGGTGGACGAGGAGCTGCGTGACGAGATCGCGCCCAACAACCTGATCCTCATCGGGCCCACCGGGGTGGGGAAGACCGAGATCGCCCGCCGCCTGGCCCGCCTGGCCGGGGCCCCCTTCGTCAAGGTGGAGGCCTCCAAGTTCACCGAGGTGGGCTACGTGGGGCGGGACGTGGAATCCATGGTGCGGGACCTGGCCGACACGGCGGTGAACCTGGTGCGGGCCGAGCGCGAGGACGAGGTGCAGGAGAAGGCCGAGTCCCGGGCCGAGGAGCGCCTCCTGGACCTCCTCTTCCCGGCCTCCCGCCCTGGCGGCGACGGCTCGGCGGGAACCCAGGTCGGGGGGGGCGTCCGGGTGGAGACAGCCCGGAACCCCGCCGCCAGTGAGCCCCTGCCGTCCGAGGGCGCCGAGGCCCACCCGCCGCGACCGCGCATCTTCGTCGTGGGCTCCGAAGGGGTCCGCCCCACCGCGGTGGAGGGAGAGGAGGAAAGCGGGACGTCCGATGACGCCGAGACCCGCGGTGCCGACGGCCGGGAACTGACCCTCGAGGAACGGCACGTTCGCACCCGCGAGAAGCTTCGGGGCCTCCTCCGGGACCAGAAGATGGAGGACCGGATGGTGGAGGTGGAGGTGGACCAGACCCCCAGCCTCGAGGGGATGATGATCCCCATGGGCATGGAGGGGATGGATCCCAACTTCACCGAAATGCTTCAGGACATGATGCCCAAGCGGAAGAAGCGGCGCACGGTGACCGTGTCCGAAGCCCGGCGCATTTTCATCCAGGAGGAGCTGGACCGCCTGGTGGACATGGACGAAGTCGTGAACGAGGCGCTGGACCGGGTGGAGGAGATGGGGATCATCTTCCTCGACGAGATCGACAAGATCGCCGGCGAGCGGGGCACCTCGGGCCCCGACGTGAGCCGCGAGGGCGTGCAGCGGGATCTCCTCCCCATCGTGGAGGGATCCAACGTGCAGACGAAGTACGGGCTCGTGCGCACCGACCACGTGCTCTTCATTGCCGCCGGGGCCTTCCACGTCTCCAAGCCCTCGGACCTGATCCCCGAGCTCCAGGGCCGCTTCCCCATCCGGGTGGAACTCAAGCCTCTCCTGGAGGAGGACTTCGTTCGCATCCTCACCGAGCCCCGGAACGCCCTCCTGCACCAGTACCAGGCCCTCATCAAGACCGAGGGGGTGGACATCGTCTTCAGTGACGACGGCACCCGCGAGATCGCCCGCATCGCCGCCAGCCTGAACGAGCGGATGGAGAACATCGGCGCCCGTCGTCTTCAGACCGTTCTCACCACCCTGCTGGAGGGGATCCTCTTCGAGCTCCCCGAGGGCGCGGGGGAGACGATCCTCGTGGACCGCGACTACGTGACCTCGCACCTTTCCCGGATCGTGGAAGACGAGGACCTGAGGAGGTACATCCTGTGACGGCTCCCACTGTGACCGCCCCCACCCCAGGCGTCCGGCACTTTCTGAGGCTTACCGACTTCTCCCGCGAGGAGCTCCTGGACCTCCTGGAACTGGCGGCGGCCCTCAAGTCCGGCCGGGTCGGCCGGGACAGCCCCCTGGCCCGCACCACCCTTGCCCTCATCTTCCGGAAGAGCTCCACCCGGACCCGGGTCTCGTTCGAGGCCGGGATCAGCCAGCTCGGGGGGCACGGCATCTTCCTCTCGGACCGGGACTCCCAGTGGGGAAGGGGGGAGCCGATTCCCGATACCGCCCGGGTGCTGTCCAGCTACGTGGACGCCATCATGGTCCGGACCTTCAGCCACACCGAGGTGGAGGAGATGGCGGCGCATTCCTCGGTGCCGGTGATCAATGGACTCACGGACCTCTTCCACCCCTGCCAGCTCCTCGCTGACCTGCAGACCATCACCGAAAGCTTCGATCTGGCCACCCTGGGGTGGGCGGCGCTCAAGGTGGCGTGGATCGGCGACGGGAACAACATGGCCAACTCCTGGCTTAACGCCGCCCTCCTCCTGGGTTTCGAGCTTCGACTGGCCGTGCCCGAGGGCTTCGATCCGGACCCGGCCACCCTCGCCCTGGCCCAGGCCCAGGCCCGGGATGCGGGGGAGCGGGGAGGTGGGCGGATCGTCCTCACCCGGGACCCGGCCGAGGCGGTGGAGGGGGTCCACGTGGTCACCACCGACGTCTGGGCCTCCATGGGACAGGAGGAGGAGGCCGCCTCCAGGATGGAGGCCTTCCGCCCCTTCCAGGTGAACCAGGCCCTCCTTGCCCGGGCCCTCCCGGAGGCCATCTTTCTCCACTGCCTCCCGGCCCACCGGGGCGAGGAGGTAACGGGAGAGGTGATCGACGGTCCCCGCTCCCGGGTCTTCCAGGAGGCTGAAAACCGCCTCCACGCCCAGAAGGCGCTGCTTCTCCGGCTCCTCCGCCCCTGAACCCCCTGACCCTGGCTTGTCATGAACGACCCCACGCCTGCCCTCCGGACCACCCCCCTCGACACCGAGCACCGCGCCCTCGGAGGCAAGATGGTCCCCTTTGCCGGCTGGGAGATGCCAGTCCAGTACCCGGCCGGGATCCAGGCCGAGCACCGCGCCGTGCGTGAGGCAGCCGGGCTCTTCGACGTCTCCCACATGGGCGAGTTCTACCTGGAGGGGCCCGAGGCGCTGGCTCTCCTCCTGGAGGTGGCGGTGAACGACGCCTCGAAGGTGGAGGTGGGGCAGGCCCAGTACTCGGCGCTCTGCACCCCCGAGGGCACGGTCATCGACGACCTCCTGGTCTACCGCACCGCGCCCGACGCCTTCCTCCTGGTGGTGAACGCCTCGAACCGCGACACGGACTGGCGCTGGATCTCGGAACACGCCCAGGGGCGAGACCTGACGCTGGAAGACCGTTCGGACCGGATGGCGCTCCTCGCCCTCCAGGGGCCGAAGGCGGAGGCCGTCCTGGCTCCCCTGGTGGAGATGGACGCGGGGCCGGCCTTTCCCATGGCCCCCCGGTCACCCGATCTGACCGAGCTGGGCTACTACCGCTTCACCCAGGCCCGCGTGGCCGGGGTGGGGGCGCTGGTGGCCCGCACCGGCTACACCGGGGAGGACGGCTTCGAGCTCTACCTCCCCTGGGACGAGGCGCCCCGGGTCTGGGCGGCTCTCATGGACGCGGGGGAGCCCCACGGCATCCTGCCGGCTGGCCTCGGGGCCCGGGACTCCCTCCGCCTGGAGGTGGGCTACCCCCTCTACGGCAATGACCTGGACCGGGAGCACACTGCACTGGAAGCGGGCCTCGGGTGGATCGTCAAGCTCGGGCGGGAGGGTGACTTCGTGGGGAAGGCCGCGCTGGCGCGCCAGAAGGAGGCCGGTCTCTCCCGGCGCCTGGTGGGACTCCGCCTCGAGGGCCGGGGCTTCCCGCGCCCAGGCTACCCGGTGGTATCGGAGGCCGGAGCCGAAGTGGGGGTCGTGACCTCGGGGACGGTGAGCCCCTCCCTGGGTGAAGGGATCGCCCTGGCCTGGGTTCCCGCCGATCTCGCGGCCTCGGGCACCCGGCTGGGCGTCCGCGTGCGCGACCGGGACCTCCCCGCCACGGTGGAGCGCCCCCCGTTCTATACCCAGGGCTCCATCCGGCGCTGACCGGACTGCGAATCCGACCGACCTCTCACGATGCCCGAGACCGTCCTCCTCTCCACCCACCGGCTCCCCCTGGCCGGGGCCCTTCGCGAGGCCTTCCGCGCCGAGGGGTACCGGGTGGACCTGGTGCCCTCCCCCGAGCATGCCGAAGGGGTGGAGGATGCGGTCCTGCTGGTCCTGACCGGAGAGCGGGATCACGACGGGGACGACTGGGCCCACCTGGCCGGTGAGCGTCTGGGCATCCCTCTCTTCACGGTGCTCCCCGGAGAAGGCGGACTCCGGCGGGGCCGCGAACTGGGGGCCGTGGAGGTCTTCCCGGGGAATCCGCCCCCGGACGAGGTGGCGCTGGTGGGAAGGCGGACGGTCGATCGTCGCCGCCTTCAGGCCGTCACGGGCATCGTGGGAGAGTCGGACGCCATCCGCGAGCTGCTGGAACGGGTGGTGCAGATTGCCCCGGTGGACTCCACGGTGCTGGTCACCGGCGAGAGCGGGACCGGCAAGGAGCTGGTGGCCCGGGGGATCCATGCCCTGTCGCCGCGCAAGCACCGGGCGTTTCTGGCCGTGAACGTGGCGGCCCTCTCCGATTCCCTCCTGGAGAGCGAGCTCTTCGGGCACGAGAAGGGGGCCTTCACCGGCGCCATCGACGCCCGGAAGGGCTTCTTCGAACTGGCCAACCGGGGCACCCTCTTCCTGGACGAAATCGGGGAGATGCCCCTCTCGACCCAGACCAAGCTCCTCCGGGTGCTGGAGCAGCGGGAGTTTCTCCGGGTGGGAGGAGAGTCTCCGATCCGGGTGGATGTCCGCATCGTGGCCGCCACCAACCGGGAGCTCCGAGAGGCGGTGGCCCGGGGGGAGTTCCGCCGGGACCTCTACTATCGGCTGAACATCCTCGATCTGCGTCTCCCTCCCCTCCGGGAGCGTCGGGGCGACATTGCCATGCTGATCCGCCACTTCGTTCGCGAGGTCTCGGCCCGGACAGAACGCCCTTTCCCGGGACTCTCTGCCGAGGCCATGGAGCTGCTCGAGCGCCACGACTGGCCCGGCAATGTCCGGGAGCTCCGGAACCTGGTGGAAAGCATGGTGGTGCTCTCGCCAGGTCATGAAATTCGACCGGCCGATCTCCCCGTCGATGTGCGTCGTCCCGGCTCCTTTCTGCCGGTGCCCTGGCGGCGTGGCGGGGATCTGGCGACGAGAGGGGTCGAGCCCGCGTCGGAAGGGGCGAGCCTCCCCGGAACGCCACCGACTTCCGGGGAGCCGACGTCCCCCGGTTCCGTCTCGGCGCCAACGCTCCGCCCCGAACTGGAATTCGTCTTTCGGACCCTGGTCGACCTTCGGGTCGACATGGAGGAGCTTCGCCGGGAGTTCGACGCCTACCGGGGGGAGACCTCCGGAGACGGCCTGGGGCGCGGCGCGGAGCGCGGCCTGGAGCGCGGCATGGGAGGGGCGCTCCCTCCCTTCAGTGGGAGGGGCGGAGCTGTCGGGCGGGGCGGCGCCGTGGAGATCCGCACCTTCGTGCCTGCGGGACCGGCCGGCTCGGCTGGCCCATCCGGTGCGGCCGGGCCGACGTCACCGGCGGAGTCGGAGCCGGGTCCAGGAGAGGCCCCCGAGGCGTCGCATTCCGGGAACGCGCCTTCCGGAGAAGACCCTTCAGGGGAGGAGCCCCCCCTTCGCTTTCGCCCCGGGATGACCATGGACGAGATCGAGGAGGCGGCCATCCGGACCGTGCTCGAGGAGACCGACGGAAACCGACGGATGGCCGCCGAGCGGCTGGGGATCGGGGAGCGCACGCTTTACCGGAAGATCCAGAAGTACGACCTGGAACTCTGATCGTGGCCCCCCGGTCTCTGCGCCATGGGCGGAGCCCGCACGCGCACCGTCCGCTCCGCGCCAGGCGCGTGGCCCCGAATCGACCCGTACCGGCGCCTCAGTCTTCCCCTGCACGGGCCCGAACCCGCGCCTGCTCCGCCTCCACCAGGGAGAGGATTCGGGTCCAGTCACGGCTCCGGACCTCCCGGTACTCCACTTCCAGGTCGCTGGAGAGGACCACCTCGGGCGGAAAGGCATAGACGGCCATCTGGGGCTCCCCCGGCTGGAGCCGCTGCTGGTCCCAGCCGGGGGTGAGCCCCCGAAGCGCCACGTGCCGCAGCCGGAGTCCACCGCTCACCAGCGTGAGCTCCTCGGCCTCGAAAAAGAGGGGCTCGGACTCGGTGTAGAGGGCCACGAGGAAGATGCGGTAAGGGGCATCGGAGCCGGTCCGGTCCCGGAACCAGCGGCGATGGGCGAGCCCCAGCGCCGAAAGCCGCTCCCAGGTATCCGGCGCCGCCGTGCGGATCACCGCCTCGTGCAGGGGGACCACGAAGATCTCCAGTTCCCCGCGGCGGATCCGGATGGCCAGTTCCTCCTGGCGCAGCGTCCCCAGCCCTGCGGGAAGCCCGCCGGCCTCCGCGGCGGCGGCCCGCGTGGCCCAGTCCGATGGCGCCTCCCAGGTGCCCGGAACCCCGCCGAAGGGGATGGTGGGCTCGGGGAGGCGAAGAGCCTCGTCCGCCGGGGAGGAGGAAGGGTCACGCGGTTCCGGCGGGCCCGGATCCTCGAAGAGAAGGCCGCAACCGGCCAGCATGGCCACCGCCATGGCCGGGAGTGCGGCGCCCCGCGAGGCCCGTGGCGTTCCGGGGCAGCGGGTCATGGCTCCGGTGCCTCCTTCCCCTCCTTCGCTTCCTCGGCCTCGATTTCCCTGGCCTCGTCTCCCCTGGCCTCCCTTCCCTCGGCCTCGTCCTCGGCCTCCGTCCCCTCCTCCAGGATCGACTCCAGCGCCGCCAGGATGAGATCCCGGCCCATGCCCGTCTGGGCCGAGGAGGCCACCATCTGGTCTGGATCGAGCCCCAGGTTGTTCTCGATCTCCTGGATCCGCCGGATCCGGGCCCCATGGGCCAGCTTGTCGGCCTTGGTCAGGACCACCAGCGTAGGGATCCCGATGTCCGAAAGGAAGGCGAGCATCTGGACGTCGTCGGGGGTCGTGCCCCGGCGGATGTCCACCAGGAGCACCACCGCCCTCGGTCCATCGGACCGGGCCAGGTAGCCCTCCACCAGCGCCTTCCAGCCATCCTTCACCGACAGGGGGACCTTGGCGAAGCCAAACCCGGGCAGGTCCACCAGGTAGAACTGCTCGTTTACCAGGAAGAAGTTCAGCGCCTGCGTCTTTCCCGGTGTGGACGAGACGTGGGCGATCTTCTTCCGGGTCCGGTTGAGAAGGGTATTGATCAGCGAGGACTTCCCCACGTTGGAGCGGCCGGCGAAGGCCACTTGCGGGTAGTCCCCCGGGTAGGGGGCCTTGGGATCCACCAGGGTGCCGGCGTATTCCACGGTACGGATGACCATCAGTGAGATCCTCCGGCAAAGGGTGGTGTCCAGTCCGCGGTCTCGTGCTCCGGGGATCCAGGGCCCGGGGATCCAGGGCCCTGGGACCCCAGGGTGGGCGCCTCCTCCAGCGCCGCCTCCAGGACCTGGTCCATGTTCCCCACGGTCACGAGGTTCAGGTCGCGGCGGACCTCGTCCGGGAGGAGCTCGAGCTCCCCCTCGTTTCCTTCGGGGAGGAGCACGGTGGTGAGTCCCTGCCGCAGGGCGGCCACGGTCTTCTCCCGGATTCCTCCCACGGGGAGGACGCGCCCCCGGAGGGTCAGTTCGCCGGTCATGGCAACCTCGCTCCGAGTGGGCCGGCCGGTAAGGGCCGAGATCAGCGCCACTGCCATGGTCACCCCGGCCGAGGGACCATCCTTGGGGGTCGCCCCTTCGGGGATGTGAACATGGATGTCCACCTCCTGGTGGAAGTGGGGGCGGAGCCCCAGGAGGGGGGCCCGGGCCCGGGCATAGGTGAGGGCCGCCACCGCCGACTCCTTCATCACGTCTCCCAGGGTTCCGGTGAGCTGGATCTTGCCCGACCCCGGGAGGACGGCCACTTCCACGTCGAGGATCTCGCCCCCCGCCGGGGTCCAGGCCAGACCCGTGGCCAGCCCTACCCGTTCCCGGCCCTCCTCGCGGGGCACCCGGATCAGGGAGGTGGGTCCGAGGAGTGCCCGAAGTCGCGCCGGCGTGAGGATCTCGCTCTCGTCCACCTGGCGCGTACCCTCGGCCACGTCCCGCGCGAGCTTCCGAGCCACCCGGGCCAGCGTCCGGTCCAGTTCCCGGACCCCGGCCTCCCGGGTGTAGGTCCGGATCAGCCAGGCTCCCGTATCGGGGTCCATGGTCACCGACCCCCTGAGGCCGTGACGCTCGATCTGGGAGGGGAGGAGGAAGCGGCGCAGAATCACCTGCTTTTCCGTCTCGAGGTAGCCTGGGATGCGGAGGACCTCCATCCGGTCGCGCAGAGCCTCGGGGATCCCGGCCAGGGTGTTGGCCGTGGCCAGGAAGAGGACGTCCGACAGGTCGAAGTCCAGCTCCAGGTAGTGATCCTGGAAGGCCTGGTTCTGCTCCGGGTCCAGCACCTCCAGGAGGGCCGACGCCGGGTCACCGTGGGCATCGTGGGTGAGCTTGTCCACCTCGTCGAGGAGGAACACGGGGTTCCGCACCCCGGCCCTCCGCATTCCCTGGAGGATCCGGCCGGGAAGGCTCCCCACGTAGGTGCGGCGGTGGCCCCGGATCTCGGCCTCGTCCCTGACCCCCCCGAGGGCCACGCGCACGAAGGTCCGGTCCAGCGCCCGGGCCAGGCTGCGGGCAAAGGAGGTCTTTCCCACGCCCGGGGGACCCACCAGGCAGAGAATGGGACCCTGGAGTTCGCCTACAAGCGAGAGCACCGAGATGTGGTCCAGGATCCGATCCTTGACCTCGTCCAGGCCGTAATGGGCGGATTCCAGCACATCACGGGCCCGGGCTACGCTGACCCTGTCCTCGCTCCGCGCCGTCCATGGCAGGTCGAGGATCCAGTCCAGGTACCCCCGGATCACCCCGGCTTCCGGGTTGGCAGGGCTCAGGCGGGAGAGGCGGGCGAACTCCCGCTCCGCCCGCTCCCGGGCGTGAGGGGGGAGATCGGCCACGGCCAGGCGGGCCTCCACGTCGGCCCACTCGTCGGGCCCCGGCCCCAGCCCCGGAAATCCCGGGGGGAGGCCGCCGTGTTCTCCCGGCCCCATCCCCTCGAAAAGCCCCACGCCGCGACGACCCTGCATCTCCCGGTCCAGGCGCTCCTCGATGCGGAGGATCTCGATCTCCCGCTCCAGCAGGCTGGCCAGTTCGGCCAGCGCCTGGTCGGCAGTCTCCACCTCCAGAAGCTGCTGCTTCTCCTCCGGCGCGAGAGCCAGGTGGCCGGCCACGAGATGGAGCATCCTGACGCGGCGGTCCGGTGTCCCCAGTGCCACGGCCAGGTCGTCGGGGAGGTCGGGGTGCAGCCGGACGTATTCACGGGCCGCCCGCTCCACCCTTCGGGCCACGGCCTGGGCTTCCGGCGTCGGGACCAGGTCCGCGTCCGGGTAGGAAAGGGAGGTGGCCCGGGCGCGCAGCGGGGCGTCCAGCGCCGAAGGCAGGAAGCGCTCCACCGCCATGCGCTCCACACCCTCGAAGACCACCCGCCAGGTCCCGTCGGGAAGAGGATTGGCGTCCAGGACCTGGACCACGGTCCCCACGCGGTGCAGGTCGCCGGAGCCGGCATCATCCTGGTCCGGGTCCACCTGGGCCAGAAGGAGGAGCCGGCCGTCGCTCTCCACCGCCTCCTGAAGTGCCGCCACGGACCTCGGCCGGCCCACAAGGAGGGGAAGCACCATGGCCGGAAAGAAGACCAGGTCCCTCAGCGGGAGGACGGGGAGCCGCGGGGCAGGGGTCACGCCTCCTTCTTCCGCTTCTCGCTGTGGAGGACCAGGAGGGGCGGGACCGTGCCGTCCACGCATTCGGGCGTGATCACCACCTCCCGGACGTCGTCCCGGGAGGGGAGGTCGAACATGATGTCGCGCATGATCCCTTCCACCACCGCGCGAAGTCCACGGGCGCCGGTCTTCCGGCCGATGGCCTTTCGGGCGACGGCCCGGATGGCATCCGGGTCGAAGGTGAGCCCGATTCCCTCGAGCTCGAACATCTTCTGGTACTGCTTGATGAGGGCGTTCCTGGGTTCCTGGAGGATCCGGACCAGGGCGTCCTCGTCCAGATCCGCCAGGCTGACGGCCACGGGGAGCCGGCCCACGAGTTCGGGGATGAGGCCGAAGCGCTGAAGATCCTCGGGTTCCACCTGCGAGATGAGGGCCTGGCGCACATCCTCCGAGTCGGCCTCGCTGGCGGTGGCGCCGCCGAACCCGGCCATGGTCGTCCCGGAAGCGCCCGTGGGCCGGGGGCCCGGCCGGGCCCCCGCGGTGCCGGCCACCCGACCGTCGGCACCGTCGGACTCCAGCGCCGAGAACCCGATGCGCCGCTTCCCGACCCGGGCCTCCACGATCCGCTCGAGGCCGTCAAAGGCCCCGCCACAGATGAACAGGATGTTGCGGGTGTTGACCTGGATGTACTCCTGCTGCGGGTGCTTCCGTCCGCCCTGCGGGGGAACGGAGGCCACCGTCCCCTCCAGAATCTTGAGAAGCGCCTGCTGAACGCCTTCGCCGGAGACGTCCCGGGTAATGGAGGGGTTCTCGGACTTCCGCGAGATCTTGTCGATCTCATCGATGTAGATGATGCCCCGCTCGCAGTCGGTGACGTTGTAGTCCGCCGCCTGCAGGAGCCGGACGAGGATGTTCTCCACGTCCTCGCCCACGTACCCTGCCTCGGTCAGGGTGGTGGCGTCGGCGATGGTGAAGGGGACGTTGAGCGTCCGGGCCAGCGTCTGGGCCAGCAGCGTCTTCCCCGTCCCCGTGGGACCCATGAGGAGGATGTTGGCCTTTTCCACCTCAACGTCGTCCAGCATTCCCTGGTTGTTCACCCGCTTGTAGTGGTTGTACACTGCCACGGCGAGGGACCGCTTCGCATCCTCCTGGCCGATCACGTACTCGTCCAGGACGGACTTGATCTCGCGGGGGGTAAGCGTGGGGACCTGGCTTTCGACCTGCGTCTTCTCTTCCTCCTCCGCCAGGATCTCGTTGCAGAGAACCACGCACTCGTTGCAGATGTAGACGCTGGGTCCGGAAATGAACTTCCGCACCGAGTCCTTGGACTTTCCGCAGAAACTGCAACGGAGATGCTTGTCGGAGGGCATGGATGATGTCCCTTAGCTGGAGCTGTCGTCGGCGTCCCGGGGGGTGTCCACGGCGCCGCGCCGGGCTACCACATGGTCGATGAGTCCGTACGTTACGGCTTCATCGGGGCTCATGAAGTAGTCCCGGTCCACATCCCGCTCGATCTGTTCGACGGAGCGGCCGGTGTGATGCGCCATGATCTGGTTGAGGCGCTCCTTGATCCCCAGCACCTCCCTGGCGGCGATGTCGATGTCGGCGGCTGTGCCGCTGAACCCCGACGAGGGCTGGTGGATCATGATGCGCGAGTTGGGGAGGGACTGGCGCTTCCCCTCGGCACCCCCGGTCAGGAGGAGGGCGCCCATGGAAGCCGCCATCCCGACGCAGACCGTGGCTACCGGCGCGCGGATGTGCTGCATGGTGTCGTAGATGGCCAGCCCGGCGTAGACGCTTCCCCCCGGAGAGTTGACGTAGAGAAAGATGTCGCGCTCCGGATCCTCGGCATCGAGAAACAGGAGCTGGGCCACGATGATGTTCGCCACCGTGTCGTCAACGGCGCTCCCCAGGAACACGATCCTGTCCATGAGGAGGCGCGAGAAGATGTCGTAGCTGCGCTCTCCGCGGCTGGTGCGCTCGATGACGTAGGGGGGATAGATCGCCATGGATCAGGATGCCTCGGTGATGGTGGATTCAGCCTTGAGGGCGTCGAAGACCTTTCGCTCGGTGATCTCGCGCTCCAGGCGCTCGATCCGCCCGGCCTTCTGAAGGCGGGCGTAGAGTTCGCCGGGATCGGTTCCGGCCCGGGTGGCCATTTCCTCGATCCGCTCGTCCACCTCGTCTTCGGTGGCGGCCAGTTCGAACTTCCGGGCGAACTCCTCGACCAGAAGAAAGCGCTTGACGGCATGGCCGGCCTGATCTCCCAGCTGGGTCCGGGCCTCGGCCATCTGCTCCGGCGGGAGCTCCTGCTCGTTTCCGATCATGGACCGGATGTACTGGTCGATCATGGAGTCAGGAACGTCGAAGGGGTTGGCGGCCAGGAGCTGCTCCAGGAGCTGGCCCCGCACGGCACCCTCCGCCTCCTCCTCGGCTTCCTTCCGCAGGTCCTCCAGGATCCGTGCCCGCAGCGCATCCACGGTCTCGAAGTCTCCGACTTCGGCGGCGAACGCATCGGTCAGCTCCGGCAGCTCCAGCGTCTTGAAGCCGTCCAGGAAGATCCGGAGTTCGTCCGACGTCCCCCGCTTCTCCTCGGTGGGGAAGTCCTCGGGGAAGGTGACGGTGAAGTCACCCTCGCCGCCCACCTCCAGTGTCTGGATGGCCGCCTCGATCTCGGGGATCGCCTCCTCCTTTCCCAGCTGGAACTCGTAGGGGCGAGGCTCGTCGTCCTCGTCGGCAAGGCGCTGGATCCGGACGCTGACCCGGTTGCCCACCGCAGGGGAGCCGGACTCCGCAGGGACCCAGGTGCCGTGCTGCTCCCGGACCCGGTCCAGCACCTGGTCCACCTCGGCGTCGCCCACCGTGAGCGACGGGCGCGTCACGGCGAACCCGGAGGTCCGCTCCAGCGGCAGGTCGGGGGCCACATCGAAGCTGACCTCGAAGGTCAGGTCCGAGGATCCGTCGAAGTCCACCTTGGAAACCTCGCCCTCGGAAATGGGGCGGAGGTCACGATCGCGGAGCACCTCGCGGTACGCCTCCCCCACCACCCGGTCCACGAGTTCCTGGTTGATGGCGGGACCGAAGCGCTTTTCGATGACCCTGGACGGCACCTTGCCTGCACGGAACCCCGGGAGCCGGACCTGGCCCGAGAGTTTCCGGACGGCGGCCTCCCGCTCGGCCTGCACGATCTCGGAGGGAACGGTAATGGAGAGGGTGCGCTTCCAGCGCTCGCCTTCCTCCAGGGAGACCTGGAAGCTGGACACGTCCATGGGCATGGAAAACCTTGCGATTGGGTCAGGGAGGGGGATGCGAAAGGGGGGACTCGAACCCCCACGGCCGGGGCCACGAGATCCTAAGTCTCGCGCGTCTACCAGTTCCGCCACTTTCGCCCGTTAGGCTGTCCGGAAACATAACCGTGGCCGGGAGGTGCATCAACGATCGGGAGGCGACGGAAGAGGGGTCCGGAGCCCGCCTGGATGGCGGGCTCCGGACCCCGGGTTCACGTCACCAGGCGCGGTGCCGAACCGTGACCCCACCCGGGCCGATCAGCGCGGAACGCGCACCCGGATCGAGAGGGCGGGCTGACCCTCGTACTCCAGTCGGAACGACGCCACGTCGCCCGGCTCCAGCTCCCCGAGGATGCGGCGTGCGTCCTCCAGCTGCGAGATCGGCTCCTCGTTGATGGCCAGGATCCGACCGGTGGGCTGGATGCCACGCCGCTGGGCTGCACCCCCCGGTGACACGCTCCGGACCACGACCCGGCCCTGGTCGTCGGTGCCAAGCTGCATCCCGAGGCGCTCGTCGGTGGAGGGCTCGGCACGGGCCGTTCGCTCTGGAGCCGGCTGGAGCGGGGCCTCCCCCAGGCGGACCGACACCTCCTGCGGGCGACCCTCCCGGTAGAACCGGATCTGCACCCGGTCACCGGGGCGGCGCTGGGCGATGCGGGTCTGGAGCTGGGACGAACGCTCCACCGCCTCCCCGTCCACGGCCACGATCACGTCGTCGGCGCGCAGCCCGGCCGCCTCCGCTCCCGATCCCTCGGTGGCGGTGGAGACAAGCGCACCCGCGGCCCGCGGAAGTCCCAGGTACTCCGCGTCCTCCAGGTCCACATCGCGCATGGAAACGCCCAGGAGGGGCCGGCGGACCTGCCCGTACTCGATCAGGTCCTCCATGACCCGGCGGGCCAGGTCCATGGGGACGGCAAACCCGTACCCCTGGTAGAACCCGGTGCGGGACGCGATGGCCGAGTTGATCCCGATCACCTGCCCCCGAACGTTGACCAGCGGTCCGCCCGAGTTTCCGGGGTTGATGACGGCGTCGGTCTGGATGAAGTCGGCGATGGCGTACTGGGCCACGGTGGAACCCTGCCGGCGGAGTTCGTCGGCGATGAGGTTCAGCGGGCGCCCCAGGGCGCTGATGATCCCCGCCGTCACCGTGTAGTCCAGCGATGAACCGCCGCCGAAGCCCGGGTTCCCCACGGCCAGCACCCACTCGCCCACGCGGATGTCCTCCGAGCTTCCGAGGCTCAGCGTGGGGAGGTTCCGGTCCTCGATCTTGATGACCGCCACGTCGGTCGTGGGATCGGTGCCCACCACGACGGCGTCGTATTGCCGCCGGTCAGGGAGGGTCACGGTAAGCCGGGAGGAGCCGCTCACCACGTGGTCGTTCGTCAGGATGTAGCCGTCCGGCGAGACGATGAACCCGCTCCCCCCTCCGATCTGCGGAGGCGGCGCCTGCTGCGGGTCCTGCGGGTTCTGCGGGTCCCCCTCGGGGAGGTTGAACCACCGGCGGAGATCCTCGCCAAACGGCGTGGTTCCCTGGCTGCCTCCAGCCACAATGCGCGGCCGCTCCACCTCGATCCGAACCACGGCGGGTGTCACCGCTTCGGCAATGTTGATGAAGGCATTGCTCAGGTCCACGGCGGCCTGAACCATGTCTTCCGAGACCTGGGGCTGGTCCTGGATCGCGGGCATGGCCGTGAGCGACGTCCACCCCAGGGCTCCGGCTCCGACGACGCCGGCGCCGGCCCCGAAGGCGGCAATCAGAAGGACCTTGAACTTGGTCTTGAGCGGGTCCACCATGAAGCTACCTCGTTCATGCGTTGCGGGTCGAACGGTCGAGTCCGGACGCGAACTCCGAACTCCCGGAAAATTCTACACACGGGGTTCCGCGGGGGTCCCGGCACGGCCAACCCCTCCCCGGATGCGACACGGGGGCCCGGGGCACGCGGCCCCGGACCCCCGTCCCACGATCCCCGTGGAGGGTTACTTCTTTTCCTCGTCCACGATCTCGTAGTCGGCCTCCACCACGTCCTCCTCGGCAGGGGCCCCGGCCGTGGCCGGCTCTTCCTCCACCACGGGGCCCTCGGCGCCGGGCTCGGCCGCAGCCGCCTGGGCCTGGTAGACCTGCTGGCCTGCTGCCGAGAAGGCCTGGGAGAGCTCGTCGCGGGCCGCATTCATGCGCTCCGCATCGTTCCCCTTGAGGGCGTCCTTCGCATCCTGGACGGCCTTGTCCAGCCGGGCCTTGTGATCGGCATCCACCTTGTCGCCCCACTCCCCGGCGTCCTTCTCCACCGAGTAGACCAGGGAGTCGAGCTGGTTTCGGCTCTCCACCGACTTGCGGCGCTTCTCGTCCTCCTCACGGTTCGACTCGGCATCCTTCACCATGTTGTCGATTTCCCGCTCGGAGAGACCCGATGAGGCCTCGATGCGGACCGACTGCTCCTTGCCGGTGGTCCGGTCCTTGGCCGACACCTGCAGGATCCCGTTGGCGTCGATGTCGAAGGTGACCTCGATCTGGGGCATGCCCCGGGGTGCCGGCGGAATCCCGGTAAGCTGGAACTTGCCGATGGTCTTGTTGTCCATGGCCATCTTCCGCTCGCCCTGGAGCACATGGATCTCCACCGTGGTCTGATTGTCCTCGGCGGTGGAGAAGACCTCCTGCTTCTTCGTGGGGATCGTGGTGTTCCGCTCGATGAGGTGGGTCATCACCCCGCCCAGGGTCTCGATGCCGAGGGAGAGCGGGATCACGTCCAGCAGAAGCACGTCCTTGACGTCCCCCGACAGGACCCCGCCCTGGATGGCGGCACCCACGGCTACCACCTCGTCGGGGTTCACGCCCCGGTTGGGCTCCTTGCCGAAGAAGTCCTTCACCACCTGCTGGATCTTGGGGATACGGGTCGAGCCGCCCACCAGGATCACCTCGTGCACGTCGGAGGGCTCGAGCCCCGCATCCCGAAGCGCCGCCTTCATGGGCTCGATGGTGCGCTGGATCAGGTCGTCGGCGAGCTGCTCGAACTTGGCCCGGGAAAGCGTCACGTTCAGATGCTTGGGCCCCTCCTGGGTGGCGGTGATGAAGGGGAGGTTGATGTCGGTGGACATGGTGGAGCTCAGCTCCATCTTTGCCTTTTCGGACGCCTCCTTGAGCCGCTGCAGGGCCATGGCATCCTTCGACAGGTCGATCCCCTGCTCCTTCCGGAACTCCTCCACCAGCCAGTCGATGATCCGCTGGTCGAAGTCGTCACCCCCCAGGTGGGTGTCTCCGTTCGTGGCTTTCACCTCGAAGACGCCGTCGCCCAGCTCCAGCACGGAGATGTCGTACGTTCCGCCTCCCAGGTCGAAGACCGCGATCGTCTCGTCCTTCTCGTCGGCCTTCTTGTCGAGCCCGTAGGCCAGGGCGGCGGCGGTGGGCTCGTTGATGATGCGGAGCACCTCGAGACCGGCAATCTTCCCCGCGTCCTTCGTCGCCTGACGCTGGGCGTCGTTGAAGTACGCCGGCACGGTGATGACGGCCTGGGTGACCTTCTGACCCAGGTAGTCCTCGGCGGTCTGCTTCATCTTCTGCAGGACCACGGCCGAGATCTCCGGCGGCGTCATGGGCTTTTCGGCGTTGGGGATGGTGACCTGCACCCGCCCCGCACCGTCGGCGCTCACCTCGTAGGGGACCTTGTTCCGCTCTCCCGCTACCTCTTCGAAGGCCCGGCCCATGAACCGCTTGATGGAGAAGATGGTGTTGGTGGGATTCGTGATCGCCTGGCGGCGAGCCACCTGCCCCACGAGACGCTCCCCGTCCTTCGAGAACCCGACCACGGAAGGGGTCGTGCGACCACCCTCGGAGTTGGGGATCACCACCGGTTCTCCACCTTCCATCACGGCCACGACGGAGTTGGTGGTCCCGAGGTCGATACCGATCACCTTGCCCATAGCTGCTCCTTCACCTGGTTCGGTTTGAGGCGTCCACAAGGGCTGAACGGGCCCGGGACGACGTGCTGAGCTACCAATGTGCAAGCTCCATGCCCATCATTCCCCCCCCGGAACCGTCATAACGGCACGATCGGGGTCGGGGGTCCGCCGGAGTGGCAGAGCCGGCCTTGCCGCGGTATCGTTGGTCGCCGCTTCCGGGCGCGTCAGATCTCCGCCACTCCGTTCCCCGTCACCCCCCTTCTCCCCGTCACCCCCCTCGGCATGCGACGACCCTCCCGCTCCATCCTGGTCCTCTGGAGTCTCGCCGTCCTTCTCCTCCTGGCCGGGGCCTGGTCGGGGATGGCACAGGATCCCGTTCCCCTTCCCGCCGACACGGTGGCTCAGGTGCTGGGTGCGGAGGCGACCGGGCTTCAGCCGGGGTTTGCCGCCGATGCACTGGACACATCGCTCCTGGACCGGCTCCGCTCGGTACTGGGGCTTCTCCTCATCGGCGGGATCGCCTGGGGGCTGTCGGTCAACCGCAAGGCCATCCCCTGGCGCGTGGTTTTCTGGGGCCTGACCCTCCAGCTCCTCTTCGCCGTCTTCATCCTGAAGACACCGGTGGGGGCGGGGATCTTCGCCTCCCTGAACACCCTCGTGGTGGCACTCCTGGGCTTCACGGTGGAGGGGGCCCGCTTCATCTTCGGCGACCTGGTCTTCAACACGGTCCCCGTGGGGGAGGGTGAGCCGGGGATGGCACCCATGTCGGACACCCCGGGGCTGGTGGCCCGGACCGGCGCCTTCTTCGCCTTCAACGTCCTCCCCACCATCATCTTCTTCTCGTCGCTGATGAGCCTCCTCTACCACGTGGGCGTGATGCAGGTTCTGGTCAAGGGGGTGGCCTGGGTGATGCAGCGGACCATGGGGACTTCGGGGGCCGAGACCCTCTCGGCGGCGGGAAACATCTTCGTGGGCCAGACCGAAGCGCCGCTGCTCGTGAAGCCCTTCGTGGCCCGAATGACCCAGTCCGAGCTCATGGCCGTGATGACGGGCGGCTTCGCCACGGTGGCGGGCGGGGTGCTGGCGGCCTTCGTGGGGATGCTGGTGGCGTACTTCCCCGATATTGCGGGCCACCTCATCGCCGCGTCGGTCATGTCGGCGCCCGCGGCCCTCGTCATCGCGAAGATCATGGTCCCGGAAGACGGGGAGCCGGAGACCCGGGGCGGCCTCGCGGTGGATCCCGAAAAGCGCTACGTGAACTCCATCGATGCTGCGGCCGGTGGGGCGGCCGAGGGGCTTCACCTGGCCCTGAACGTGGGGGCCATGCTTCTCGCGTTCATCGCTCTCATTGCCATGTTCAACGCCGGGATCGGGTGGGCCGGCGGATTCGTGGGGCTCCCCGACATCTCGCTCCAGTGGCTCCTGGGAGGACTCCTTGCCCCGCTGGCCTGGATGATGGGGGTGCCCTGGTCCGACGCTCCCACCGTGGGCGCACTCATGGGGCTCAAGACCGTGCTGAACGAGTTCGTGGCCTACCTGGAGCTCTCGGCCCTGCTGGCCGGAGGTGCCGACCTGAGCCCCCGCTCGGTGATCATTGCCACCTATGCGCTGTCGGGCTTCGCCAACTTCTCCTCCATTGCCATCCAGGTGGGCGGGATCGGGGGGATCGCCCCCAGCCGCCGCTCCGACCTCTCGCGCCTGGGGCTCCGCGCCATGATTGCCGGGTCCCTGGCCGCGTTCATGACCGCCACCATCGCCGGAATGCTGCTGTGACCGAATCCAGACCACCCCTGTCCGACGCCAGCCAACACATGTCCGAGGCCGCCGCCCTCCTTCGGGACCGCCTTCCCTGGGTCGACGGCAAGGCCCCGGACCTCTTCGCGGTTCTCGGTTCCGGTCTCGGCTTCCTGGCCGACGCGCTGGAGGATGCCGTTTCCATTCCCTTTGCCGAAATCCCCGGCTTTCCCGCCGCCGCCGTGGCCGGGCACCAGGGGCGGATGGTGGCGGGGCTCCTGGAGGGCCGGCGCGTCCTGATCCAGGCGGGGCGATTCCATGTGTACGAGGGTCACCCCATGGCGGTGGTGGTGGCCCCGGTGCGCATCGCCGCCGAGCTGGGGGCGCCGGTCTTTCTCGTGACCAACGCCGCCGGCGGGGCGAACCCCCGTTTCGGACCCGGGACCCTCATGTGCATCGAGGACCACCTGAACCTCATGGGGCAGAATCCCCTGGTGGGCGCTGTGGTCCCCGGGGAGCCGCGCTTTCCCGACCTCTCGGTGGCCTACGACGCCGAACTCCGGAAGCTGGCCCACGCCACGGCGCTGGAGCTGGGGATCCGCCTGGAAAACGGGGTCTATGCCGCCGTTTCGGGGCCGTCGTACGAAACCCCCGCCGAGGTCCGCATGATCGGCCGTCTTGGGGGAGATGCGGTGGGCATGTCCACCGTACCGGAGGTCATTGTCGCGCGCGCCCGGGGAATGAGGGTCCTTGGCATCTCGCTCATCACGAACCCGGGCGCCGGGCTCTCTCGCGACCTCCTGGATCACGAAGAGGTGCTGGAGGCGGGGAAGGCGGCCGCCCCCCGCTTCGAGCGGCTGGTCCGCGGGGTGGTGGCGAAGTTGGAGGGGTAGGCGGGTGACCCTGTCCTCCCGGGTTCAGGGGAACGCCACGCGGTAACTGCGGACCTCCGTGGCCGAAATGGCAAAGAGGGTGTCGCCGCGAAGCTGAAGGTCGCGGGCTCGCGTCAGGAAGTTGTCCCCGACTTCCCCTGTCAGCCGGATCACCCGGATCCCCTCGCCTCGTGACGCATCCGGCTCGAGGAGATAGCCCAGCGTCCCCGCCGGGTTGCCGGTCTTCACGACGACGCCCCGATTCTCCCACACCCCGATTCCCGTGACAAGCCAGACAAAGGCGCGGCCCCCAAAGTTCCGGGCCGCCTGGGCGCGACGCTCGTCGCCCCACGCCTCGGGAAGGGCAAAGACCGGCGTTGCAGGGTGGAGGGTCGACTCGGGCAGGCGGCTACCGGGGCCGGCCGTACCGGCCTCTTCGACCCCTGGCACCCGGTACACCGTGTCCCGCTGCAGCAGCCAGGCGTCACCACCCGCCACCACCATCGAGGTGAAGAAGCTCGAAGAGGCGAACCAGCTGGCCAGGTCGGAGGTGGTGCGGGCGTCCTGGGGGGGGCGGGGGGGCGATGGAATGCGGCCCGGGTCCGTCACGCGCGCCACGCTCACTCCGCTTCCGGAGCCGCCTCCGGCAACAGGAACCAGGAACGAACCGTCTGAAAAGGGGAAGAGGCTCCTCGCCAGGGAGACCGCGGGGCGTTCTTCCTGAAGGGTGCCCTCCTGATCCAGGCGGATCCAGCGGAGGTTCTGCCAGTCCCCTACCCAGAGGGTTCCGTCGCCCATGGGCTGAAGATCCGAAATTGCTCTGAACTCCCCCGGTCCTTCGCCCTTCAGGCCGAACGACCCCCGCCACTCGCCGTCCAGACCGAATCGGTGAATCCGGGCATCCAGCGATTCGCCCACCAGGATCTCGTCGCCCACGACCCGGAGATGCGAGGCTCGCCCCAGAATCGGTGGACCTTCAAAGGGAGGAAAGACAGCCAGTCGCTCCTGGGCCGTGGCCACCTCCATCCCGGCGGATCCGCCCCATGCACCGTACGGCAGTCCTTCTTCCTCGGCTCCTCCCCCGCATCCGGGCCCTGCCAGCAGCGCCATACCCAGGGACAGGGGGCCAAAGAGCCGCGCCCTCATCGCTCCACCGTCACGAAGTGGTTCAGGGGGCCGTGGCCGGCGCGGTCGGTGCCCTCGCGGTCCGGGCCACCGCCCAGGTTCGGCGCCGTGGCAATGGCCCGGGCCACGAAGTCCAAAGCGCGGTCCACGGCCACTTCAAGGGGATCGCCAAGGGCGAGTCCGGCCGTCACCCCCGCCGACAGGGTGCACCCCGTGCCGTGCGTGTTCCGGGTCGCGAGGCGGGGGCGCCGCCAGATGTACTCCTCCTGGCCGTCCCAGAGCAGGTCCACGAGTTCGTCCCCCTCGCCGTGGCCTCCCTTCACGAGCGCAGCGCCGGCTCCCATCTCCACCAGGGCCCGGGCTGCCTCCCGTTGCCCGTCCTCTCCCTTCACCGGGAGCCCGGTCAGGATACGGGCTTCGTCCAGGTTCGGGGTCACGAGGGCCGCCCGTGGCACCAGGAGCGTGGCGACCGCCCCTTCCGCATCCCGGTCCAGAAGGCGATCCCCGGAGGTGGCCACCATGACCGGGTCCAGCACGTAGCGCCGGAGGGCGTGGGCCTCGAGGAGTGCGGCCACCTCTCCCACCAGCTCGGAGGTGGCCAGCATCCCTGTCTTGACGGCGCGAGGGGCAAGATCTTCCACCACGACGTTCACCTGGTCCCGGACCATGGCCAGGGGGACCGGGTGCACGCTCCGCACCCCCATGGTATTTTGCGCCGTCAGCGCCGTGATGGCACTTGTCCCGAACACCCCCAGAGCGTGGAAGGTCTTGAGGTCGGCCTGGATCCCCGCACCCCCGCCACTGTCGCTTCCGGCGATGGTAAGCGCCACGACCCTTCCCGATGGAGCTGCCGCGCCGCCGTTCACCCGGGCAGGAGTTCCAGGAGCTTGATTCGACATGCCTCTTTTCCGCTTCGACCAGGGGACGACCCGTTGCATCACCTGACGCCATGCTGCCTGACGCCCGCTTCGAGCCCGCAAGATAGGCGACGCCCCGTGGGGGAACCACTCCTCTGGCCCCCCCTCCCGCCTCTTCAGGTGCTCCCATGTCGCTGAGCCGTGCCCGGGAGAAGCTCGTCGGCCGCCTCCGGTCCCGGCGCCTCCGGGAGCGTGAAGGGCTGGTCCTCGTGGAAGGTCCTCACGCCATCGGGGTGGCACTGGAGGCTGGCGCCCGGTTCCGGTTCGCTCTCGTCTCCGAGACCCTGATCCCGAGGGGCCGACACCCGGCCGTCAGCGACCCGCCCGTCAGCGACCTGCTCTTCAGCGATCCGCCCACCAGCGATCTACCCGTCAGCGACTCGTCCGCATTCCTTCTCGCGGCGCTCGAGGCCGCCGGGGTGGACGTCGTGCCGGTCCCCTCCGTCACCCTGGCAGAGCTGGCCGACACCGAGCACCCCCAGGGTCTGCTTGCCGTCGTCGAGGAGCCCACGGCCACGCTCGAAGGGTGGCGAGATGCGGTTCCCACCGGCGCCGGGCCCGGACCCTCGCCCCTCCTGGTGCTGGACCGGATTCAGGATCCGGGCAATGCCGGCACCCTGATCCGCTCCGCCGCCGCCTTCGGCTCCCCCGGTGTGGTCGCACTGGACGGGACCGTGGACCCCTGGAATCCCAAGGTGGTCCGGGCTTCCGCCGGCGAGGCATTCCGCATCCCCGTCGTGCGATCTACGTGGGAGGCCTTTGATGTCTGGCGGCGGTCCCTCCATCTCCCGCTTCTTGTGGCGGATGCCGGCGGGGAGGATGTGCGAGACTTCCAGGTCCAGCCCCCCCAGATCCTCCTCGTGGGAAACGAGGGGTCAGGCCCCCGCCCCGAAGCCCTTGCGGCTTCCGGCACCATCCTTGCGCTCCCCCTCGCTCCCGGCGTGGAGTCCCTGAACGCGGCCATGGCCGGGAGCATCCTTCTCTGGGCCCTGGGTCCGGGGGCGGCATACGTGCCCTGACCGCCCCACCTCCCGCGTACTCCCTCGCGTACTCCTCCGCATCCCGAACCTGAACCTCCGAGACCCACGTGCCCGTTCTCGACCCGTGGATTCCCGCCGCCGGGGCCGCCCTCTTCGGGCTTCTCCTCGGCTCCTTCCTGAATGTCTGCACACTCCGCTGGCCCCAGGACCAGTCGGTGGTGCGACCCCGGTCCCGGTGCCCGGGGTGCGAACGGGAGATCGCCTGGTACGACAACGTGCCGGTGCTGAGCTGGCTCCTGCTCCGCGGCCGGTGCAGAGGGTGCGGCAAGGGAATCTCCGTCCAGTATCCCCTGGTGGAGCTGGCCACCGGGCTTGTGTGGGGCGGCTCCGTCCTGGTCCTCGGGCTCGAGTGGGAGGCCCTCCGGGGGGCGATCTTCCTGACCCTCCTGCTGGGGATCGCCGTAAGCGATGCCCGCTTCTACATCATCCCTGACCAGTTCTCGGTGGGCGGAGCGGTGCTGGGGCTGGCCCTGGCCTTCCTTCCCGGCGGTCTGACCTGGGTCGAGGCCCTGGCGGGCGCCGCCACGGGCTTCTTCCTCCTCTGGTTCGTGGCGTGGGCCGGCGAGAAGGCGTTCAAGAAGGAGGCCATGGGGGGAGGCGACATCAAGATGATGGCGATGCTCGGTGCGTTCCTCGGAATTCCGGGAGTTCTCCTCACCCTCTTCCTCGGATCGTTCCTGGGGGCCGTGATCTTCGGGCCCATCTCGATGCGGACCGGCAAGCTGATTCCCTTCGGCATCTTCCTCGCGCTGGGGGGAGCGGCCACGTGGATCGCCGGAGACGCCCTGGTGGACGCCTACATGACCTGGGCGTTCGGGCCCTCCTGACGCGGTTCCCGGAGTCGGAACGACGCGGTCCCTAGGGCCATCCCGGCCCGGTTCGGCGCCGGCCTCAGGGGTCGGAGCAGTCCCGCTGGTAGCCGCAGGAGAGGCAGAGCAGCTTGCAGTGCCGGTCCAGCATGGAGCCCCCACAGAGGTCGCAGCGGAATCCCGACGCGGGACGGACGGCGCCCACTTCGTCGCCTGCGGGATGCGAGGAGGCGGGTCCGGACCCCGACCCCGGAGCGGGGCCGGAGCCGGGGTCGGGGGAACCGTCGGTGGGGCGGCTCATCGAGGGTCCTCGTCGGTGCCGGTCGGCTCTCCGGCCGCCCCCGAGCCGGGAATCGGGAACCGGTCCACCCTCTCGGCCAGGTAGGCCCGGGAGAGGGCCACGTAGTGCTCGGCGCTCCGGCCGATCCAGGTGGCGGCCGAGCCGTCCAGCGACTTGCGGACCCGACCGGGGACGCCGGCCACGACACTCCGGTCCGGGATTACCGCCTTCTCCAGCACCACGGTGCCTGCGGCCAGAAGGCACTCCCGTCCGATGACCGCCTCCTGGAGGATGACGGCGTTCATCCCCACCAGGGACCGATCCCCGATCTCGCAACTCTCGAAAATCGCGCCGTGACCCACCGTCACGCCTGCCCCCACCACCGTGGGCCCCCACGTCCCCACGTGGACGATGGCGCCGTCCTGGATGGAGGAGCCGGCACCGATGATGATGGGGTAGTCCGGGCTGTCGCCCCGGAGAACCGCGCCGAACCAGACGCTGGCCTTCGATTCCACCCGGACGTCGCCCACGAGGACGGCGTTGGGTGCGATGAAGGCGTCGGGTGCGATCTCCGGGAATTTGCCACGAAAGGGGATCAGGATGGCCATGGCTACGGGCGGGGGATGAGGTTACGATTGGGTACAAGGGAGCGGGGTGCGGGGGCGCGATCCGGGGGTCGGATACGGCGACGCGATCCGGCGATGCGGCAGGTGGACACGGACCCGTAGGGCGGAACCATTGTGCATGCTCCGGGATTTGAAGGATCATCCGGCGCCCTCGGCCCTGACTCCCTAACTTCGCCGAGTCCCGCCGGACGGCAACCCGCTTTCGGTTGCCTCCATCGCCGATACGGCCGCGCCGCTCCAGCACCGGAAGGGTTCATGCGCCATCCTCTGCCCCATCCCTTGCGCCATCCCCGGCACCCTCTTCTAGCCCCCTTGGTCCTTGCCCCGCTTGTTCTTGCCGGTGGGTGTCTGGACTCCACCGGCCCCGGGGTCTTCGAGGAGATTCCCGTCGAGGAGGTTCCCTTCGATCCGTCGCTGGGCATCAACCTGGAGGATTTCACTCCTCTTGAGACCGGAATCTGGATCCGCGAAGACGTGGAGGGGGCGGGGGACACCGTGGCCCTGGGTCAGCAGGCGGCCTTCCATTACGCGGGGTGGGTCTACACCGGGTTCCTCTTCGACCGGGCCGAGGAGGAGGACGGGCCGCCACCGGTGATCCTCCTGGGCTCCATCGGTCCGCTGGGCGGCCTCACGCAGGGGGTCCGCGGGATGCGGATCGGGGAGGTTCGCACGGTCCTCGTTCCTCCTCAGCTGGGGTTCGGGGCGGTGGATTTCCCAGGCATCCCGCCCAACTCCTGGCTCGTCCTCCGGATCCGCCTGGTGGCCATCGACGGCGAAAGCGAAGTTCCCGATGCCGGGGGGGCGGAGTGAGCCCCCGACGTGGCGCCGGCCGGCACCGGAGGCTCGTGATCGGGGCGGCAGGACTGAGCCTGCTGGTCGTCGTGGCCTGCGGGGACGTCGGGAGCGGGTTCGAGGTCAACCCGGTCCTTCCCCTCGACGAGGTGGAGTTCGCCCCCGAACTGGGGATCGACACCGCGCTCTTCCGGGTCCAGTCCGGCGTGTGGGTCCATGACGACCTGGCCGGTGACTCCCTCGCGCCGGCGGCGGCCGCCGGCGACCTGGCTCGCCTCTACTACCAGGGGTGGACGTCGGTGGGCGTCCTCTTCGATCAGGTGCGGGAGGAGGACGGATCCCCGGTCGCGCTCCGCCTCGGAGCGTCGGGGCCCATGCCCGGACTTTCCGCCGGCGTCACCGGGATGCGTCCCGGAGGGGAGCGCACCGTGCTCGTGCCTCCGGCCCTCGGATTCGGCGGGGCGGAGCTTCCGCAGGTGCCGGCCAATTCCTGGCTGGTTCTTCGGCTCCGCCTGATGGCCCTCGAGGTCGCCGGGAACTGACCTCCCGGCGGCGCCACCCCCGACCACCGGTTTCCGTCCGCTGATTGGGTCGGTTTCCGTCAGCCGTTTCCGCGGTCGTTCTGGGCCAGGGAAGCGGCGGTGGTCTTCCGCAGCCGGGCCCGTCGGACCTGGGTCTCGCTGGCGTCCAGGATCTCGATCTCCAGGCCGGGGAGTTCCAGGCGCTCCCCCTCGAGCGGCACCCGTCCCATCTCCTCGAGAATGAACCCGTTCAGGGACCTGTGCTCCAGTTGCGGGAGGGAGAGGGTGAAGGCGTAGTTCACTTCGCGGAGCTCGATGGCCCCATCCACCTCGATCTCGTCCTTCGAGACCCGGAGGAGCATTTCCTCGGCCACATCGCGCTCGTCTTCGATTTCGCCCACCAGTTCTTCCAGGACGTCCTCCAGTGTGACAAGTCCGTCGGTGCCCCCGAACTCGTCTGCCACGATCCCCATGTGGATCCGGCGTCCCTGGAAGTCGCGGAGGAGCTGGGGAAGAGGTAGAGAGCCGGGGAGAAAGAAGGGTTCACGGGCCAGGGCGGAGAGGGGCGTGCTCCCCCGGCCGGCGACCCAGGCCTCATAAGCTTCGCGCACATAGAGAACGCCGGTGATGTCGTCGATGCTCTCGCCGAACACCGGCACCCGGGAGTAGGGCACCGTGTGGAGCTGGTCCACGATCTCCTCGAGCTGAAGAGCGTCTCGCCACGCGAAGATGTCCACCCGGGGGGTCATCACGTCCCAGGCCGCCAGCTCGTCCATGCGGAAGGCACGTTCCACCAGCTGGTGCTCCTCTTCGCCCACAACACCTTCCTTCTGCCCCAGTTCCGAGAGCTCGCGGACTTCCCGCTCGTCGGGGGTCTCTTCGTCGTCGGCGTTCCGGCGGAGGATGAAGGCATCAATCCGGAGGAAGGGCGCCAGGACCGGGCGGGTGAGCCGCTCCAGGCTCAGGAGAAAGGGCGCCGCGGAGAGGGCCGACCGGATGGAAGGCCGGGAACTGACCAGCCTGGGGAAGGCCTCGGCCAGAAGGAGAACACCCAGAACGGCTCCGGGAAGGCCCAGGGCCATCCCCACGGCCCCGCGGAGCGTCGCTGCAGCCACAAGGAGGGCCACGGCGCAGAGGTTGAGGACCGTACTGCTGAAAAGGGCTGCGGCCCGCACGGATTCGGCCCGATCTCGCGCATCGCGGAGGCTCTCGGCCCCCTTGAACCCTTCGTCCATCAGGGTGCGGACCCGGGAGGCCCCGACCCCGAAGGCGGAAACCTCGGCCATGGATACGAGGGCCGAGAGCAGAAGACAGACCGCCGCCGCCCCCAGCAGGAGCGGGGTCATGCCGGCCTCCATCGACTCGGAGGGTGGTCGTCACCCTCGGGGCGTCCCCCGCTGGAGCGCCGAAGGGCGCGGCGGCTGGACCTGCGTCGTTTCTGGTTCATCGCTCCAGTACCTGTTCTCCTGATTCGGGTTCCCGGCACGGCCGTGACTCAGACCGGCCAGCTCCGGCTCTCCTCCAGCAACTCCCGGATGATGTCCCGGGAGGTGATCCCGTCCGCTTCGGCCTCGAAACTCGGGATTACCCGGTGGGCCAGCACGGCTCGTGCCACGGCCCGGACGTCCTCCATGTGCGGGACCGGCTCCCCCCGGGATGCTGCCCGGGCCTTGGCACCGAGGACCAGGGCCTGACTTGCCCGGGGACCCGCACCCCAGGCCACATAGCGCTGCGTCACCCGGGCGGCCTCGCCCGCTTCCGTTCCGGGTCGACCACCGCCCGTGCGACCCGTCCCCACCTCCGGTCGCGTGGCCCGGACGAGGCGGACAGCGAAGGCGGCCACCGATGGCGCCACGGGGATACGACGCACCAGCCCCTGCAGCTCCAGGAGCCGCTGGGCATGGATCACCGGTTCAATGCGATGGGTCGCCTCCCCGGTGGTGCGCATGGCCACGGCCACCTCCTCCTCCCGGGAAGGATACTCGATGCGAAGTTCGAGCATGAATCGGTCCAGCTGGGCCTCGGGCAGGAGGTACGTGCCCTCCTGCTCGATGGGGTTCCTCGTGGCCAGCACGAAGAAGGGTTCGGGAAGGCGGTGGGTCTGTCCCCCGGCTGTCACGTTTCTCTCCTGCATGGCCTGGAGAAGGGCCGCCTGGGTCTTGGGCGGGGTCCGGTTGATCTCGTCGGCCAGGACCACGTTGGCGAAGATGGGGCCGGGGACGAACCGGAAGGCACGGCGTCCCGAGCCCCGGTCCTCCTCCATGACCTCGGTTCCCGTGATGTCGCTGGGCATGAGGTCCGGGGTGAACTGGATGCGGGAGAACTCCAGGTCCAGGGCCTCCGCCAGCGTCGAGATCAGGAGGGTCTTGGCGAGCCCCGGGACCCCCACGAGGAGAGCGTGCCCCCCGGCCAGAAGCGCCACAAGCAGCCCATCGATGACCTCCTGCTGCCCGACGACCCGCTTGCCGACCTCCGAGCGGAGCGCGTCCGCCACCCGGGCCGCATCCGCCAGCATCTCCACATCTCCTGTGGATTTCTCCCTCCCCGTCACATCCCCTCCTCCATGCTGATCGGGTCCGGAATCCCGGCTCCGGGCCCCTCGATTTCCCGACGCGGATCCCGGACTCGGCGAGTCCGGCAGGCTGGACGTTAGTGGCGGTCCGGGGTCACCGCCAGCGTTCGTCCCAGGCGTGCCCCCGGGCCACCTGCCCGGGGCGGGGCTGGGGCGCTTGCGAAATTTTTCACAAGCTCATACTATTACGGGCTGCAGGCTGTCTGGAGACAGGAATCATGGTCGAGAAGCGTGATGACAAGGGGGATCCTTCCGAACCCCCGCTGGTCCAACTGGCCCATTACTCGGGCCATGGGCTGACCATCGCGCTCTCGACCGGGCTTTTTCTCCTGGCTGGATGGTGGTTTGACGGCAAGGTGGGCACGCGCCCTTTCTTCGCCATCGCGGGAGCTCTTCTGGGCGCAGCCGCGGGCTTTTACAGCCTCCTCCAGCATCTCCTCTTCCTGCCTCGGCAGAGGGAGGAGGAAGAGCGGAAGGTCCGGGATGCCGCGGAAGGGGCCAGGCCGGACAGAACACCGGGGAACGCTGCCGGAGATCGCGACGCGTGAAGATCTGGCTGCGTTATCTGGGGATGGCCGGGCTGGTGGCGGTACTGGTGGCATTGGGTGCCGTGCTGTTTCTGGAGGGGAGTCGGGAACGTGGGCTCCTCTGGGCTGCGGGGGTGGCGCTGGCGGTGCAGGCGGGAGCCTTCGGGCTCCTTCTGCGCTACCGGGGGCGGCCCCACGGGTTTCTCGCGGCCTGGCTGGGAGGGACCATGGCCCGGCTGCTGGGGCTGGGAGGGATGGCCGTGATCGTGGTGCGCCGCGATGACATCGATCCCCTCTGGGCCCTCCTGGGAATTGCTGGATTGTTCTTCG
Organism: Gemmatimonadota bacterium; assembly: GCA_007120305.1. Lineage (GTDB taxonomy): Bacteria > Gemmatimonadota > Gemmatimonadetes > Longimicrobiales > Gaopeijiaceae > SKNW01. Next base: position 50,471 of record SKNW01000028.1, read on the forward strand.
TCCTCCACCTGCTGGAGCCACTGGCGCTCCGGGGTATGAGGCCCGAAACGAAAACCGGAATCGAGACCGGATGAACGACATCGCTGCTGCCGCCGTCCAGGCCCCCGAGCCCGCACCCTCGTCGAGCACGTTCGACCTGGGCGCCATGCTCATGGGCAAGGTTTCCGACGGCAACTACATCGACATCGCCGGCTACAAGCTCTACCTCCCCGAGTTCGACCCGATCCAGATCGGCGGCCTGGCGCTGGACCTGTCGCCCTCGAAGAACGTGGTCTTCATGATGCTGGCGGGGGTGCTCTGCCTCGTCACCATGGGCATGGTGGGCCGCGTCTACGCACGCATGGAGGCGGGGGACGCTCCGACGGGGTTCGCCAACGCCATCGAATCCGTCATCGTCTTCTTCCGGGACAACGTGATCCGCGCCAACATCGGCCACGGCGCCGACCAGTTCGCGCCGTTCATTCTCACGCTGTTCTTCTTCATTCTGTACATGAACCTGCTGGGGCTGATCCCCTTCGGTGTCTCTGCCTCCGCCTCGCTGTCGGTGACGGCGGCCCTTGCCTTCCTGGCATTTCTCTGGATCGAGGTGGCCGGGTTTCGAGCGCTGGGGCCGGCGGGGTACGCTCGTACCATTTTCTATGCCCCTCCGGGTCTGCCCCCGGCCGGCCAGGCCGTGATGCTTCTCATCATGACCCCGGTGGAGGCCATCGGGAAGCTCACCAAGCCCTTTGCGCTGGCCATTCGTCTCTTTGCCAACATGACGGCGGGAAAGATCCTGATTCTCTCGCTGCTCGGGCTTGTTTTCGTATTCGCCGAACTCACCGTCGCACGCTGGGGCGTCGCCGGGGGAGCGGTGGTGATGGCCGCGGCCATCACGCTGCTGAAGGTGTTCGTCTCGCTTCTGCAGGCGTTCATCTTCGCCATGCTCACGGCCGTGTTCATCGGCCTTATCCGCCACGCCCACTGAGGGGCGTCGTGGATCGTCGTCACGGGGTCCGCAAGGGCCCGTGAGGTTACCGCACGCAGGCTCGCTCCTGGCGGTTGACACCAACACACTCCAAGTCGAAACGGAGACACAATGCTGAACTCCACCCTTCTCGTCGTGCAGGATATGGCCGCCGCCATGGGGCCCGAGGCGGCCCAGAACTACCTCAGCCTTCTCGGAGCCGGCCTGGGCGTGGGCCTGACGATCATCGGTGCGGCCATCGGCATCGGCATGATCGGGTCCTCCGCGGTGCAGGGCATGGCCCGTCAGCCCGAGGCCGCAGGGAACATCCAGACCTCGGCCATCATCCTGGCCGCCTTCATCGAGGGCGCCGC
>SKNW01000093.1 GCA_007120305.1 Gemmatimonadota bacterium
AAGAAGTATCGTTCGTTTCTTCGCATCCGGGTATCGCCCATATGCGAAGAAGTATCGTTCGTTTCTTCGCATCCGGGTATCGCCCATATGGTTGAGATACCGGGAGGAACGAGTGTGTAGTCCGGAGGAGTTACTTCCTTCGATCCGGCGCCCCCCTCCTTCTCGCTCTTCCGATGGCCATTCGTCATTCACCCTCCTGCCCGATATCGACCCCCAGGGTCCCCCGCGATCTTGAAGGAGACCCGAAAGGCGGCCCCCGACCGACATCGTCGAGCAGGCGCGGCCTTTTTCGGGAAACGGCGAAGCCATCTCTGACCGCATGGCAACCAGGGATGGTGCCCCGCCAGCTCCGAATCAGGAGCGACGGAATCGAGGGGCCATACGTCCGCCCCCGGTTCCGCTTCCACACGGAACGTGAACCTGGAGGACAGAACGACATGGCAACGCACACACAGGGAACGACCGGCCACACGGGTACGGAAAATCGCAGGGTCGTCTCCGCCGGAACGATGACGGGCGACAGCGTCCGAAACCTCTCCGGCGACGACCTCGGCAACGTTCAGGAGATCATGCTCGACGTCAACGACGGATCCATCGCCTACGCGGTGATCTCGTTTGGAGGATTCCTCGGGATGGGCGACAAGCTGTTTGCCGTTCCCTGGAAGGCTCTGACACTGGTCCAGGAGGAGGAGCATTTCCTTCTCGACGTGGACAAGAAGAAGCTCGAAAACGCACCCGGGTTCGACAAGAACGACTGGCCCAACTTCTCGGACCCGACCTGGGGCCAGGGAATCCACGATCACTATGGCACGACCCCTTACTGGAACCACGAGGGGCAGCAGGACACAGGCGGGACGCGTCGCTGAGTCTGAGCCTCGACGACGCGTGAAGGCTCCGGTGACCGGGTGGCGCCCGGACCCGGAGAAGAGCGAAGCTGAGCGAACGACGGGGCCCGGGGCGGGGAGGAGATGTCGAGATCATCGACGGCCTCGCCGCCACGGGCTCCTTCCTTGTTCCCTGTCTGCCCCTTCGCCCTGCTCTGCCCCTCTGCCTCCTTGTGCCCCCCAGCGATCAGCGTTGCCGCGGGCCCTTTGGGTCGCGGCCCTCACCCTTGGACTCGTCGGTCCGCGCAATGCTCACGACCAGGACCACCCCCCCGGCCACGGCGGCAATGAAGAGGATCATCGCCAGGCCGGGGTAGCCGAAGACCGAGAACTCCGTCTCCACCCGCATCAGCAGGGCGGCACCCACGATCAGCGCCGCCATGACCAGCCCAAGGGTGATCCGGTTCGTAATCTTCTGAAGTCCCTCCATCAGGAGAATCTCGTCGAAGGCATTCACCTTGAACTCGACCCGGTTGCTGGCCAGAAGATCGAGGGTCCGATTCAGCCGGGTCGGCAGCTCCTGGACGAAGTCGTTCATCTCGAGGAGCGAGGCCGCGACCTTTCCGGGTGATGCCTGCTTCCACATTCTCTTCCGAAGAATGTCAGCCACGTGGTTCCGAATCGCCGCGTTTGGATCAAACTCGGGATCGAGGGTCCGCCCCACCCGGTCCAGGTTGAGGAGCGTCTTTCCCAGCATGCTCAGATCCCCCGGGATCCGGACCCCGTGCTCGCTGGCGGTTCGGGTCACGCCCAGGATCACCCTGCCCAGCTCGATGTCCTTGGAAACCATGTCCTGCTGGCGATCGACGAGGTCGGTCACCGCAGCCACGAAGCCCGGCTCGTCGAAATTCGGGCCGGGTTCGCCGAGCTTCATGGCCACCTCCGCTGCTTCCTCCCCGTCCCCTTCGCTGACGGCCATGAGGAACCGCACCAGCTTCTCCTGGAGGCCCGACGAGACGCGCGCCACCATGCCCAGGTCCAGGAGAGCGATCCGGTGGTCTTCCGTCAGCGACAGGTTTCCGGGGTGCGGGTCCGCATGGAAGAATCCATCGACCAGAACCTGCTGCAGGTAGGCCTCGAAGAGCTGGCTGGCGAGCTCCTCCCCGTCCAGCTCCATCCGGCCCATGGGGCTGATCGAGGTGATCTTCACCCCCGGGACCCACTCCATGACGAGGACGCGTGACGTGGTGAAGTCCATGACAGGACGGGGAACGAACAGGCGGTCGAAGTTCTCGAGGTTCTTTCCGAGGCGCTCGAGGTTCCGGGCTTCCTGCCGGTAGTCGAGTTCGTCCAGCAGGGTCTTCCGGAATTCCCCGACCATGGCCACGAGGTCGAAGCGCTCCCCGAGCTCGGTACGGGTCGCCATCATCTCGGCGATCTCCTCCATGGCCTCCAGGTCACTGGCCACCTGCTGGCGGACACCCGGACGCTGGATCTTCACGGCAACCGGCCTTCCGTCGCGCATCTCCGCGTAGTGGACCTGCCCGAGGGATGCCGAGGCAATGGGCTCCGAGTCGAAACGCGAAAAGGCTTTCGAGATCCGCACCCCCAGTTCCTCGGCCAGGATTCTTTCCGACTCCTCGGAGTCGAAGGGTTCAACCTCGTCCTGAAGACGCGACAGTGCGACGAGGTACTCCACGGGGAGAAGGTCGGGCCTTGTGGAAAGAAGCTGGCCGGCCTTCACGAAGGTGGGCCCCATGGCCTCCAGGTCCCTCGCCAGCCTCTCTCCCCGTTTCGTCCGATCCCCGTCGCCGCCCTCTCCCTCCGCAGGTGCCTGCTCTCCTTCCAGGAGTCCCGCTTCCAGGCCTCCCCCCTCGGCCAGGTCGGAGCGGCCGTACCGCACGAAGATCCTGCCCAGTTCGGCATACAGCTTCAGATGCCTGGGCTTCAGGGAAAGGGCCATGTCGGATCGCTCCTCGTTCGGAATGCTGGATGGTGGCGAGATGCGGCGGCGGATGCCCGAATGGCGGTTGCCCGGAACCGGGCCGGATTCGATCGGCGAAATCGCTCACGGGACCTCCTGGCGGGACTCACCCAAGATCGCGGGGAACCCTGGGGGTCAGGTATCGGGCAGGCGGGTGAAAACCGACCGACCCCCCGAAGAGCGATAGATGACGCTGAACCCGGACCAGAGGGATTAATTCCTTCGGACCAAGCTCATGTTTCCCCTGGTATTTCAACCGTTTGGGCGATACCCGCAAAATTCCGAATGCACGATGCTTCGATTCGCCAGAGAACGCGGATGGAACGGTAGTTCAACGGATCCCGCACGTTCTCGGTTGAGACATCTCCACCGCTGGGAAGCTCAACCTACGGATACTCATCAAGGAGAAATTCACATGACGAATGAACAGCGCAATCGCGAAGAGAAGGGTGGCCAGGAGCGCCAGGGCCAGGGCCAGGAGCGCCAGGGCCAGGGCCAGGAGCGCCAGGGCGAACAGGGTGGCCAGCACGGCGACGACAAGAGCCACCGCGAGCAGAACGAGCGGGAGCGGGGCTCCGGGCAGCAGGATCGCACGTCCTGAAGATCCGGGCACAGGCCTGCGCGGCCTGAAGCTCCGTCGATCTGAATAACGGAGGGGGTGGAAGCCCCGCGACACGGCATCCACCCCTTCCGTCTCCCCCTCACCCCAAATCCGGGAACCACGCCATGAAGCTCCAGACTCTCGAAGACCTCCTGGTTCACCAGATCCAGGACATCCTCAGCGCCGAACACCAGGTGAAGAAGGCGCTGCCGCGCATGGCCAAGGCCGCCGGATCCGACAAGCTCCGAAAGGCGTTCAAGAACCACCAGAAGGACACCGACGCACAGATCGAGCGGCTCGAGAAGGCCTTCAAGCTCATGCAGGAGTCCGCGTCCGCGAGCCACTGCCAAGCCGCCGAAGGCCTCATTGCGGAGGACGAGGATTACCTCGATGGCGACGGCAACCGCGACGTACTGGACGCGGGGATCAATTCCGCTGCCGGACGCTTCGAACACTACGAGATCGCGGCCTACGGTTCGGCCATTGCCCTCGCTCGGCAGCTGAACCAGAACGAGGTTGCGAGCCTTCTCGAGGAGTCACTCGAGGAAGAGAGGACCGCCGACATGAAGCTCACCTCCATTGCGAAAAACGGAGCGAACGACGCAGCCATGAAGGCGGGCAGGTAGAACGCTCCTCATCGGTTGCGTCTCCCGAAGGGGGGACCGGACGGTGAGGTGTGGCCGATGATCATGACGCATCCCCCGGAGGCACTTCAGATGAACATCCTTCTCGCCACCGACGGCTCCCGCTACGCCATGGAAGCCGCCTCGTTCCTCCGGTCGCACCTGGACCCCTCCGCTCCCCTGCGCATCGAGGTGGTTGCCGTTCTGGATCCGCCCGGACACCCCGCTGCCGCAAACGGATCCCCTCGGCTCGCCGAAGATACCGTCCGGCGGCGGGCGCGGGCGCACGGCTGGCTCGAAGATGCGCGAGAGAAGCTCGGGCCCGGCCTGACGCCGGCTCGGAGCCGGATCCTGCATGGTGCCCCCGAGGATGTCCTGGTCAGGGAGGCACGCGAACATGACCTCGTGGTGGCTGGCGTGAAGGGATGCGGAGCCGCCCCCTTCTTCGAGCTCGGCCGCGTGGCCCGGGCCCTCCTGCGTCATGCAGACTGCTCCGTTCTGCTTGTTCGGAAACCTCGTCCGCTCCGGGAGAAGGGAAACGGCCGCGCCTCGCACGACCGCGCTTCGCAGGATCCCGAAGGCCCCGCGCGCTTCACGGTGCTCGTGTCGACGACCGATGCTGCCGGTGACGGTCCGCCAGCCGGTTGGTCCCTGCTCGAGACCTTCGCCCTGTCACGCGCCCGCCTCGAGGTCGTCACGGTGGTCGACCGGGCCACGCGTTCGAATGGCGCGGACGCAGAGAATGGCGCGGGTACGAATGGCGAGAGCGCAGACGGATCGGGCAGCTCGGGGGTTCCCACGCGGCGCTGGCTCAGCCGGAGCGCGGCTGACCTCCGGATCCCCTCCGGTGAACCGCGCTGGGCGCTTCTTCAGGGGCGCCCGGGTGCGGAGATCGAGCGACGGGCGCTCGAAACGGGGGCCGACCTCATTGTCGTGGGGGCCCGGCGGGGGACCTCGCCCGGCGCTGGACCGCTGGGAAGCACGGCAAGGGAACTGGTGTGGCGGGCACCCTGCTCGGTCCTCACCGTCCGCCACCGCCAGGTCGTTGCGGCGATCCAGGTCGCCAGGGCGACCGACCTCGGCGCCGAACTCTCCGTTTAGCCGCCGGGCTCTCCGCTTAGCCGCCGGGTTCGAGCCCGGCGAGCGCCTCCGTCAGGTCCTGTGCCAGGGTGGCAAGCGCCGCCTCGAGGAGCGCCACGAGGGCCGCCACATCGCCGACGGGCCAGTCGGACTCCCGAACCTCGGTGGTTCCCCGCGCCACCGGCAGCGTCTCGCGAGGACGGAAGATCTCCCAGCGGGCGAGCAGGTGCGCGGCACCCAGGGAGCCCGCTGAGTCCTCGGGAACCACGCCCTCGAAGTGCACGATCTGGAGCTGGATCACGTGGTCCGGCCGTGCCTCGGTCGACCAGGGCGCGAATTCCACGCGAAGGTCCGGGTTCAGTGCCCCCATGTGACTTGCCACGCTGCGCCCGATGGCCTGGGCCAGGCTCTCCCCCCAGAGATCGAACCGGGAGAACCCGATCTCGTTGGCTCCCTGTCGAACCACCACGAAGGGAGTGGCCAGGTAATCCGAGAGTCGGGGCGCGCGCAGCCCGATCACGGTAGCTGGAGGCTCCATGGACGCCCCTTCGGTCCCGGGCTGCTCGCCCGGGCCCAGCACATAGTGCCGGGGCGCGGGTGCATCGCGGCTCAGGCTGAAGCATCCCCCCAGTGCGACAAGGGTCGAGAGCAGCATGAGGCGACCCGCCCGCCTCCTCGCATGTACGGTTGTCATCGGGTGCACGGTCTACCTCCGTCCTGGCGGGGTGGCCCCGCGAATGAGCATGTCAGGGTCGCGCGAAAGCGAGATCGAGAGCAGGCGAAGGGCCTCGGCCGCCTCCCGGAGGCTCGTGAGGGTCCGCTCGAGTTCATAGCCCACCCCGGTGTCCGGGCTGAAGAGCCCGCGGGTGCCCTCGAAGGCCTCGCGGGCGGCCTGCAGCGTCGCCACGGCCTCGTCCATGGTGCCCTTCATCCCTTCCTCCAGCGGGTCAATGGACCCCTGGAGCCGCGTCATGAGGAGCTCGGCTTCCACCAGCGTGCGGTTGACCTGGGCCGCCATTGCCGGGATCTGATCGATGGCCGTCTGAAGCTCTTCGGACCCCACCAGCCGCTCGATGGCCTGGGCCGAGGCCACCACGGCGGTGTTGATCTCCACCATGTCCACCTCCTCGAGCATCTCGTTCACCCGGAAGAGGATCTGCAGCACCTCCCCCATGAGGCTTCCGGCCTCGGTTCCGAAGGCGGCGAGGAGCGAGGGGGTCGTGGGGATCTCGGGGTAGGCGGACGCCCTCGACACCCGCGTCGGCGTGGGCGCGTCAGGGCGGTAGGTGAGTTCGATGTAGAGGAGGCCCGTCACAAGGCTCTCCATCTGGAGCTGGGCCCGGAGTCCGTCGGTGATCTGCCCCTGCAGCACCTCTTCCCGGTCCAGCTGCAGGAAGCCTCCCAGTTCATTCGTGAGGCGGGTGATGTCGATTTCGTACTCCACGGGAACGAGGAACGTCTTCTCCTCTTCGTGGATCTGGATCAGGAGCTCGGACACGGTGCCCACGGGCACGCCCTGAAATTTCACGGCAGCGCCTTCTTCCAGTCCGTTCACCGATTCCTGGAAGTAGCTGACGAAGGTATGGCGGTCGCCGAACCAGGCCCTGGAGGCCAGCGTGGCCAGGCCCGTCACCGTGAGGACAAGGGCGCCAATCATGAACAGGCCGATGGCGGTGGGGTTGGCACGGATACTCATGGGCTTGGCCTCGCCGTGGAGGAGCCTGGGGGTGACCCGGGCTCGCTGCTTCGTGTCAGGAACTGCCGGACCTCTTCGCTGGGCGGGTTCTCCCTCAGTTCTGCGGGCGTTCCGAGTGCGGTCATGGTCTTCTGCTTTATGTCCAGGAAGAGGACGCGATCGGCGATCTTGAAGATGCTGGCCAGGTCGTGGCTCACCACGACGATGGTCGTGCCGAAGCTCGCCCGGAGCTGCAGGATCAGGTCGTCGAGACGGCTTGCCGTGATGGGATCCAGTCCCGACGAGGGTTCGTCGAAGAAGAGGACCTCGGGATCCAGGGCCGTGGCCCGGGCCAGCGCCGCTCGCTTGCGCATGCCGCCGCTGATCTCGGACGGATAGAACGCTCCGGACCCCTTGAGTCCGACCAGCGCGAGCTTGAGAGAGGTGATCTCGTCGATGGTCTCCGCATCCAGGTCCGTGTATTCCTCCAGCGGAAGGGCCACGTTCTCGGCCAGTGTCAGCCCGCTCCAGAGGGCGCCGTTCTGGTAGAGGACGCCCATGCGCCGGAGGATCTCCCGTCGGGCGTCCAGGTCCGCCTCCAGAAAGTCCACGCCCTCGAACAGGATGGAACCTTCCGAGGGTTTCTGCAGGCCGATCATGTGCCGCATCAGGGTGCTCTTTCCGCTCCCGCTTCCGCCCATGATCACGAAGATCTCGCCCTTCCGGACCTGGAAGTTCAGCTCCCGCATCACGACGAGGGGGCCGTACTGCATGGTGAGTCCCCGCACCTCGATGGGTGGCACGCCCGCGTCGGTCGTCATCAGATGTTCAGGAGGACGGCCAACCAGTCGATGACGGCATTCGCCACGATGATCAGCGTGATTCCCAGGACTACGGCGGACGTTGCCGCCCGGCCCACCGCGCCCGCGTCCGAACCGGTCTGCATCCCCTTCATGCACCCCGCGAGTCCGATGATCAGGCCGAACACGGTGCCCTTGAACACACCGAGGAGCCCATCGGACAGGGTGACGGCCATCAGCAGCCCGCCGAAGAACTGGGTGGCCGAAAGATCGAGCACGGTCATGGCGACGATGAGGCCCCCCAGGATGCCGATGAACGCCGCGTAGACGGTGAGAAACGGCATCATCACGAGCAGGCCCAGAACCCGGGGCAGGACGAGGTGGTTCACGGGCGAGATGCCGAGTGTCCGGAAGGCATCGATCTCTTCGGTGATCTTCATGCTGCCCAGTTCGGCCGCAAAGGCGGCCCCGGTGCGTCCGGCCATGATGATCCCCGTCATGAGGGCAGCCATTTCCCGAAGCATCCCGTACCCTACCAGGTACGAGACGAAGTACCCGGCCCCGAAGCGCTGAAGCACGACCGCTCCGAGAAACGAGATGATCATCCCCACGAGAAACGCGATGAGCGTCACGATGGGGAGGGCCCCCGAACTGTTGGACTGCACCACGACCCAGAAGTCCCGCCAGCGCATGCGAACCCGCCGCGTGAGGACCCCCCCGAAACCGCCGGCCACCTCGCCCATGAAGGTGACGGCAGCCATGACCGCCTCGTAGGCGGCCACCCCCTTTCTCCCGAACCTGGCCACGCGGGAACCCATCTCGGGCTCCTCGACGACCTCACGCTGGGGGACGATCCTGGCCAGGTCGAGGAGACGCACCACGGGCTCCGGGAGGTTCTCCTGCCGGAACTCGAGGTCGTGGGTCTCGCAGTACTCGGAGCCCTGCACGAGGAACGCGAGCAGGCTGCTGTCCCACGTACCCAGCTCGGCGGCATCGAAGTCGAGGATGCGGGCCTCGCCGCGGCCGGCTTCTCCCTTCCCGCCCCCTCCCTCCACGAGCGAACCGAAGCGGGGCGGCGCCTCCTCCCCCAGCCTCCAGTCGCCGGACAGGTGCACGACGAGGGTCCGGTCCTCCAGGCGTGCCTCGGCGTTCAGCGCGGAGGCCCCTGGACCCAGGCCGCCGAGAGCCGCGAGGCACCATTGGCGGGGTCCAGGCCCCAGTCGACCCGGAGCCACCCGTCGACGCCCGGGACACGGGCCCGAAGGCCGGCGCCGACGTGGATCGCACCGCGGAGGTCGATCGGCGGACCCGGACCTCGGTCCGAAGCGACGACCTGAACCCCGTCCGCGAAACCGGCCACCGCGATGGCCAGGGGACCCGGCAACCGCACCGGCCGAAGGTACTCGATCCCCCCGTGCACCCACGCCCGACCGGGAAAGAGGGGTCGGACCACGCCCTCGGCATCCAGATCCGACCGGGCCCGCATGAGGAGATCCGTGCGGGTTCCCGAGCCGATCCGCGGAAGCAGATCCCGTGGAAGATCCGACGAGACCCCCACAACCCCGACGCGCGCGGCCCACCCCGAGGGGGCTCCCAGCGCCGCCGGCACCCGGGGGTGGAGCGCGGCATGGATCGCCAGGCGTCCGAAGGGATCTCCGCCGCCGACGTCGACCCACCCCGTCGCCTCCGCATCGATGGAGATCCGCTCATCCAGGGGAAGAAGCGTCACCCCCAGCCCGGCGCCCGCAAAGGTGCCGCGGCCCGGCATTTGATCCACTCGGGCCTGGCTCCTTCCCTGAAGGGATGCAGCAAGCCACTGGATGTGGGTCCACCCGACGGTGGTGCGCTCCAGACGCGAGGCCATGGCCCCGTAGCGACCCACCCCGTGGTGAACCTCCCAGCGCCACACGCCGGTGCCCCGTGGTGCAGGGTGAGCGAGCGAGAGGGTGCCACTCCGGAGCGTGCCCTCCATGGTCCCGTTCAGTTCCCACTGCTCCATCTGCCCCATGGGGTCGGCCGAGGCCAGGTGGACGCGGCGCCCCAGGAGCCGGATCCCGTGGGCGAGCCATTGCGGGCGCCCCATGGGGTTTCCGGTCCGCAGGATGACTGCGCCCTCGACCTGGGCCTCGCCCCCGGGGAGCGCGCGGTACTCCAGCCGGGCCCGGGAGGCCGCCGGAAGCGCGCGGAGGCGACGCTCGCCCCGGACGAGTCCCTCCAGCGTGAGGGGCTCGCCCGGGGCGATGCCGGCGATCCGGGCCATTCGAGCCGCATCGGCGCCGGACGTGCCCGGTCGTGCCCCGATGCTCGGCCCGCTCGGCCCACTCGGCCCACTCGGCCCGCTCTGGGAAATGACGCGGATCTCGATGTCGCGGACACGAAGAGGCTGCCCCCGGCTCCAGGCCTCGAGGGCACCACGGGTGTCATCCTGCAGGTAGCGGCTCGCGGCGAGGAGCGCCCACCCCTGGGCGTGGTCCGGATGCAGGCGGACGAGGCGCGCCGCAAGCACTTCCGCTTCCCCCGGGCGACCCTCCTCAAGCCGCACCGCGGCCAGCTCTTCAAGGAGGTACGGGTCGTCGGGGCATCGATCGAGACGACGCTCGAGTTCCGCGGTCTCCGGGCGAGGCTCCGCGCCGAGCTGACCCCGGCACGCCTCGGGCGTTGACACGCCCCCCTGCACCCCTGCCGCTGGGAGCGCGACGGGAACCGTGAGCGCGGCGGCGAGGGGGGGCGCGACGGCGATCGGGAGCGCGGCGGCGATCGGGAGCGCCACGACGAATGACAGGAACGCGAGGCCCCGTGGCCCGCGGGCGATGGAACGCCCACGGACCCCGGGGTGCGCCGCACGGGGGTGCGGCAGAGAATGCGTTCTACCGTCGTACGCGACTCGCCGGAAACTCACCATCGCGCCTCCGTCAGGAGACCAGGATCAGGACCAGCAGAATGATGATGATGGCGGCCACGCTGATCGTGACGGTGCCGAGCTGCTGGGCCCGCATGGCCTTGCTCGCGCTCTCGACCAGGGGGGCAAGGCCGAGCATCTCGCTGTCGCTCAGGCCTTCAGCGCTGGCTTCCACCCGCTCCATGTCGATCCCGCGGGCACCGGCGATGTCACGCACCTGGGGAGCGGAAAGCAGCTCGGTCAACCGGGACCGATGCTGATCGACCGCCAGGTCATGGGATGCCAGGGCTCGATCAACGGCAACCGCACTCCGTTCGGAAACCTGCTCGGGGCCTGAAGCCTGCTGCGCCGCGACCGGAGAGGTAAAGAGGAGGCCCGCCAGGACCGCGAAGGAGAGGGCATGGAGAATACGCATGGGAGGTTCCTTTCAGGAGAAGGACAGGACAACGAGAGCCCGACCTGTGAGGTCAGGGGCGCTCAAACGGCACTCCTGTAAGATCGCGGGGGACCCCGGAGGTCCGACATCGGGCAGGCGGGTGAACCCGGGGTGACCCCCCGAAGCGGGATGCGCGACAGGAGATCTCCGTCGAAAGAACTAGTTCCTTCGGACCAGGCGCCTCTGCCGCACGGCCCCCCGTCCCTCTGAGCGATACCCGGCGGCGCGAGGATGCACGAACCTTCATGGAAGAGAAACGGACGCGCCGGGAATGTCGTCTACGGATCCCTGCGTTCTCCTCTCATCCCGGGAAACGCGCCATGACGCTCCAGACACTCGACACCCTGCTGGCCACTCGATCCCGGACGTTTTCGGCACCGAAGACCTGGTGACGAAGCCCCCCCCCGCATCCGCGAAGAAAAGGACGAAACCGGTTCGGGCAAGGGTCTGACCCGGAGGGTCTGCCACCGCTACAGGGTCTCGGATCCGCAGTTCCGGCGCGAGATGTCGGTGATGCTGGGGCCCTCCATCACCCAGGGCAATCGCGTCACGGCACTCCACAACGGGGACGAGATCTTCCCCGACATGCTGGAGGCGATTCGCGGGGCGTCGGTCTCCATCACCTTCGAGACCTACGTGTACTGGTCGGGAAGGATCGGGCGGGAGTTCGCCGACGCCTTCTCGGAACGGGCACGGGCCGGCGTCCCGGTCCATGTCATTCTGGACTGGGCAGGAAGCGTGCAGATGGACACCGAAGTTCTCACCCAGATGCAGGATGCCGGTGCCAGGGTCCACCGGTACCGACCGCTTCGGTGGTACCACCTCTCCCGGCTCAACAACCGGACCCACCGGAAGATCCTCGTGGTGGACGGGAAGGTGGGCTTTTCCGGTGGCGTCGGGATTGCCGATCACTGGAAGGGGCGCGCCCAGGACCCCGACCACTGGAGGGACATCCACTTCCGCGTCGAAGGACCTGTCGTGGCGCAGTTCCAGGCGGCCTTCAACGACAACTGGATCAAGACGACGGGAGAGGTGCTGAACGACGCATCGTACTTTCCCCCTCTCGAACCGGTCGGCAGGCTCGACGCGCACATGTTCATCGCCTCACCCTCGGGGGGCGGCGAAAGCATGCACCTGATGTACCTCATGGCCATCGCGGCGGCCGCCGAGAGCATCGACCTGGCGGCCTCCTATTTCGTGCCCGACGAGCTTCTCGTGGATGCACTCGTGGCCGCACTCCAGCGGGGCGTTCGGCTCCGCATCCTCCTCCCCGGGCCCCACATCGACTCCGAGACCGTGAAGATCGCATCCAGGGGATCCTGGGGAGAACTGCTTCGCCACGGCGCGGAGATCCGGCTCTACCAGCCCACCATGCTCCACACGAAGCTCCTGGTGGTCGACAGCGAATTCGTTTCCGTCGGATCGACGAACTTCGACATGCGCTCCCTCAAGCTCAATGACGAGGCGAGCCTGAACGTCTACGACACCGCCTTCGCAGGCGAGATGACCCGTGCATTCGAGGAGGATCTCGAACGCTCGGAGCTCTGCACCTGGGAGAGCTGGCGAACCCGGCCCCTCGGGGAACGGATTTCCGAACAGCTCATCCGGCCCTTCCGGTCCCAGCTCTGACACCTCATCCCCTCCCCCCGCCCCTCGAGGACCTTCCGATGAACACCATCTCGCTGCATGCACGTGCTCCGGTACCGGGGACGGCGCACCGCCGGTACGGGAGCGTGCTCGAGACCATCGGCGGGACGCCCCTCATCGAGCTCTCGGGTTTCCTGCCCCGGGGCCCGGTCCGGCTCTTCCTGAAACTCGAGGCCGCGAATCCCGGGGGAAGCGCCAAGGACCGACCGGCGGTGAGGATGATCCAGGATGCCCTCCGAACCGGGCGACTCCGGAGAGGCTCGGTGGTCGTCGAATCGTCGTCGGGAAACATGGGGATCGGCCTTGCCCAGGCCTGCGCCTGGTATGGGCTCCGCTTCATCTGCGTGGTGGACCCGCGGGCCCATCCGGGGACGCTTGCGGCCATGCGCGCCCTCGGGGCCGAGATCGACATGGTGAATGTCCACGAAGGTGCGGAACCCGGCCCGCTGGCCGCCCGCCTCGAACGGGTGGCCCTCCTGGTGGCGAACCTGGAGGGTGCCTACTGGCCAAACCAGTACGCCAACGTGCTCAACCCCCAGGCCCACGCCATGGGAACCATGGCCGAGGTCGACGAGGCGCTGGGGGGTGCCGTTGACGGGGTCTTCGTGGGCGTGGGAACCACGGGTACACTGGGTGGGTGCCTGGACTTCGTCGTCGCACACGGCCGATCGACCCGGATCACGGCCGTGGATGCGGTGGGGAGCATCCTGTTTGGCGGGGAGTCGGGCAAGCGCAGGATTCCCGGCATGGGGGCCGGTCGCGTCCCCCCTCTGGCCCAGCGGAGATGGAGCGGCAGGGCCTCTGGCCCCCGGCTTCTCCGGGTCACGGACCTGGACTGTGTGGTGGGATGCCGCCGCCTGGCCCGTACCGACGCCCTTCTGGTCGGGGGCTCGGCCGGCGGTGTGCTCCAGGCCGTGCGGACGTGCCACCGGCGTCTTCCCCCCGGCCAGTACGTGGCCATCGCGGCGGACTCCGGACACCGGTACCTGGACACGGTCTTCGACGATGCCTGGGTGGAGGAGGCGCTGGGGTGCCCGCCGGAACGTCTCGCCCGCCTCGTGGGCCCCATGACCATGCGCCGGCTGTGAGTCGCCCCCCGGGCTACCGCGTGGCCATCGTCGGCTTCGGCCCCCGCGGCTTCGGCTGCCTGGAACGCCTCGCCGTCGAGGCTGCGCGGCATGGCTCCGGGCTCCCTCCCCTGTCCGTGACCGCCCATGACCCCCAGCCTCACCCCGGCGCAGGGCCTCCGTACGATCCCGATCAGCCGGAGTGCATGCTGCTCAACTTCAGCGCAGGCCATATCGACATCTGGTCCGACGACAACGACCTGCTCCCCCCGGAGGAGCGCCCCGACTTCCTGGCGTGGCTTGGGCGAAGTCACGTGGCATGGGCCTCGGGCGACGCCTTCGTCCCGCGGCGGCTCCTCGGGTCCTACCTGCAGGATTCCTTCACATCCCTCCGGGCCGTGCTCCCCGCCTCGCTCGCATTCCGGCATGTCCAGGGCGAGGTCCGCGACCTCGAACACTCCGCCGAGGGCTGGTCGATCCGCCACGATGATCCCGCTCTGGACCTCCACGGTGTGGACCAGATCATGGTCGCCACGGGGCATGGCACATGGTGCGGGGACCATGGCTTCGCATCGTGGAACCGGGAGCTCCCCGAGGCCCGCCGGACACGCCGCGTCTCGTCGGTCTACCCTGTCGTCGAACGGCTCTCCCGGGATGCGGTTCCGGGCGGCGCCGTCGTGGGGATCCGCGGCTTCGCCCTCACCGCCATCGACGCAGCCCTGGCCCTGACCGAGGGGCGGGGCGGCACGTTCGAGGAACGGGGGTCGGGCATCCCCCGGTACAGGCCCCCCTGCCGGACCCCCGGGGGGGCCGAACCCACCCTGGTCCCGTTCTCCCGATCCGGCCTCCCCCCGCTGGCCAAGCCCGGGGCGGCGCTGGTGCAGCGCTCCCGCGAACTGACCTCGCTCTGGGAGCCTCTTCGGCAGGGGATCCTCGACGCGGAGAGGCTGTCGCCAGGGACACTCCTCCAGCGGCTTCACCGCGCGGGCCTGAACGCCATCGAAGCCCTGGGCGGGCGAGGGTCCGGGGCGCCGACGGAGGGGGAGCAACTCACCCCCGCCGGCCCCCTTCGGATCATGGAACGGTCGGTCCTCGTCGCATCGGGCATGCTCCCCCCCGATGATGCCTGGGCACGGGGCGAGGCCTGGCGACAGGCCTACCCGGCGGTGGTTCGTCGAGCCGGTGAGGGGGGGCTTGCCACCACCTTTCCTGCCGCCTTCGCCCGCCTGGCCTGCTCCATGGAACGCTACGCCTTCGGACCCCCTGCCTCGAACCTCGGCCGGATGGTCGCCCTCGCCTCGGCAGGCCGCCTGGATCTGCGGGCCGTTCGGGGGCCCAGGATCGATGCGCGGGAGGGACGGCTCGTTCTTCAGGGAGAGGGCCCTCCCATCCCCCTCGACGTCCTGGTCAACGCGGTGATCTCGCCCCCGGGTGTTCACGATGACCGCCCCCTTCTGCTCCAGCTCGTGCGCCAGGGCCACGCGAGCCGGGCGCCGGGGTGGGACGGTGTCGTGGTCTCGACGTCGGCGGCGAGCATTGGCCGTGACGGGTCGCCCACGCCCGGGCTCTCCGTGGTGGGAAGGGCCACCGAGGGCTGGATCGTGGGAAACGACACGCTGAGTCGCACCCTGCACGACCACACCCGGCGCTGGGCTGCCCGTGTCGTGGCGGAGGCCCGCGTACCTGCCCCCGGCGCCGGCGCCGCTCGATCCGGGGTGGGAATGCCCCCATGACTTCCCTGCCCCTGCTTCGGGCCGCCTGCCACGGGCTCCCCCCGCTCACGGCCCGCCTGGAGCCCTGGCAGGCGTCGCTCCTCGCCGATGCCGAGCGACTGGGCCGCCTTGTGGACGCCTTTGGCTCCCCCCTGAACCTGCACCAGGCCGACCCGTTCGAGCGAAACGCCGGGGCACTCCTCGACGTGGCCGAGGCGCGAGGGGTGGAACTGGAGATCCTCTTCGCCCGGAAGGCGAACAAGGCCCTGGCGTACGTGGAACGCGCCCTGGTCATGGGAATCGGGGTGGACACCGCAAGTGAGGCGGAGCTCACCCAGGCCCTGGCCCTGGGGATGCCGTCCGACCGGCTCGTCTCCACGGCCGCCGTGAAGAGCGTGGAGCTGGTCCGCATCTGCGTCGCGGCGTCGGTGCCCGTGGTCGTGGACGGAGCCGACGAACTCGACCGGGTCCAGGCCGTGGCATCGGAAATGGGAAAGGTGGCGCGGGTCATCTTCCGGCTTTCGGGCTTCCGCGTGGACGGGGCCGAACTCGAGTCCCGCTTCGGCATCCATCCGGCCGATGCGCCTGCCCTGGCGGCCACGATCCCTGTTCCTGCCTCCGGAAAAGGAGGGCTCCGGCTCGAGGGCCTCCACTTCCACCTGGACGGGTACGCCGCATCCCACCGCATCGCCGGCCTCGGCCGCTCCCTCCTGCTGGCCGACGAGCTTCGGGGCAAGGGGCACCCCATTGGCTCCATCGACATGGGTGGAGGCTTCCCCATGCGTTACCTGGACGATCCGTGGGAGTGGCAGGCCTTCCGGTCCGCCCTGGACGAAGCGCTGCTGGGGCGGCGCCCCCCCATCACCCATGGAAACGCGGGGATGGGGCGGCTCGCGGTGGATGGGCAGGTCGCCGGGGAGCTTGGCCTCTACCCGTATTACCAGGAGCCGGTGGGACCGGAATGGCTGGCCGGGATCCTGGACGCGCCCTCGAAGCCGGCCCGGGGCATGTCCGGGGGCACGCTGGCCCAGGCCCTCCGGTCCCGGGGGCTCCGCCTGCGATGCGAACCGGGCCGCAGCCTCCTGGACGGGTGCGGCATCACGGTGGCGCGGGTGGAGCATCGCAAGCGGCACCGCGACGGCTCCTGGTCCATCGGGCTCGCGATGAACCGGTCACAGTGCGCCACGGCCAAGCCGGATCACGCGGTGGACCCGATCCTCCTGCGCATCCAGGAGCCCGCATCGCGCGGCGCCGCGCCGACGCCGACGTCGAGGGCGATGCCGATGCCGACGTCGATGGCGCCGATGGAGGGATACCTGGTGGGGGCCCGCTGCACCGAGTCCGACCTCCTGAGCCTTCGGCGGCTCCGCTTCCCCCACGGGGTGGCTCGAGGCGACCTGGTGGTGTTTCCCAACACGGCCGGGTATCTCATGCACTTTGTCGAGACCCGGTCCCACCAGTTTCCGCTGGCCCGCAACGTGGTCCTCAGCCTGGGCGACCCCGGCACCGTGACACCGGATCCCATCGACGACCTCGTCTAGTAGGCCGTTGAAGAGGTAGAGGGACCACCGTTGACCCGGACACGCAAGCCCCCTTCCCGGTGGCCCCTCTACTTCTTCAACGGCCTTCTAGAAGTCACATCAATCCGCGCTGGCCCCCACCGCGGGTCGCCCCGGCCCGCCTGTCAGGGCGTACCCGGTCAGAACGACGATCGTCCCCCCGGCGATCCCGCTCGCGAGCCACCCGGCGAGGCTGAAGGCGCCGAGCGCGGGTGCGAAGACGCTGACGCCCGTGACAGCCAGGGAGCCCACGACGCCCGCCGCGAGGCAGCGCTGCCAGGGAAGTCCCTGCCGGCTCCCACCCTGGCCCGGGCGCCAGGTCGCCCACGCGATCCCCGCCGCGACGACGGCCCCGAGCACACGAAGCAGGTTGGCCCGGAGGAGGGCGGGCTCGGCGGCCAGGGACCCGAACCAGGCCAGGAGGATCAGGACCACCGCCGCCCCCGCCAGCACGCGGAGGAGGCGGGGGTCCACGGCGCCGACCCGGTCAGGCAGGCACATGCTCGACGTCCCTTTCCCAGTGGCGGTGGGCCCCGACGGCCTGGATGAACTCGGATACGAAGGTGTCCCGCGTGTCCCCGGTGTCTCCGGTGTCTCCCGAGTCTCCGCTGTTTCCGTTCGCATCCCGGAGCGTGACCACCCCCCGGTCCGACTGGACGGGGCCTCCCTTCTCCGAAAATTCCAGCCCGTTCCAGTTCCTCCCGGCAAGAAGCTCAACCCCTTCCCCCATGGCGCCGATGGGCTTGAAGTGCCGGAACGCCGAGTCCAGGAACCCCAGCACGTCGCCCATTTTCATCATGGCGTCGACGCTCTTGCGGCCCCCGGGGACGAAGACCGCATCCCAGAGCACCGGATCCGTGGTCACGTGCATCATGTCCACCTCGATGGCGCGCCCTCCGGATCCCTCGAGCTTCCCGTCGCGCTTCGCGATGAACTGCGGCCAGGCCCCCTTCGCCTCGAGCGCTTCGCGGAGCTCCATCGCCTGGTCATAGTCGAACCCCTCGGCCACGAGGATCGCCACCTTGCGCGTGCCGATCTGGTCGGGCCGCGATTCGTGCTCCACGCTCACTTCGGGGGCCATGTACCTGGACGTCGCCCCCTCGTCCTTCGTGGGCGGGTCAACGCCGATCCCCTCGGCCACCTTTCGGGCCAGCCCGTGGTCGATGCGATTGAAGAATTCGTGCACCATCCGCTCCCGAACCTCCATGACGGTGACCTTGCCGAGTTCGAAGTGGGCGGCGCCGACAAGGCGCTCCTGCTCGGAAGGCGCGAGGCTCTTCCAGAACATCTGGGCCTGGCTGAAGTGGTCCCTGAACTTGTCACTCCGTGCGCGGATCTTCCGGCCTTCCACCTTCTCCATGTAGTGCACGTAGCCCCCCATGTCCGCGCCGGCGGTCATGGGGCATCCCCCACCGAGCGAGTTGGGGGAATACGCTGTCCTTCCCCGGTTGATCGTCTGCCGCCCGTAGCCGTCGCGCTGGTTGTTGTGCACGGGGGCGATGGGGCGGTTTACCGGTAGTTCGTTGAAGTTCGGTCCCCCAAGACGGATGAGCTGCGTGTCGATGTACGAGAAGAGGCGACCCTGGAGGAGCGGGTCGTTGGTGAAGTCGATACCGGGAACGACATGGCCGGGGTGGAAGGCCACCTGCTCCGTTTCGGCAAAGAAATTGTCGGGGTTCCGGTTCAGGACCATCTTCCCGATGCGCTGGAGCGGAACCTCGCTTTCGGGCCAGATCTTCGTGGCGTCGAGGATGTCGAAGTCGAAGTCGTGCTCCTGCTCCTCCTCGAGCACCTGGATGCAGAGTTCGAACTCCGGGTAGTTCCCCTTCTCGATGGCTTCCCAGAGGTCCTTCCGGTTGAAGTCGGGGTCCTTGCCCGCAATCTTCTGGGTCTCGTCCCAGACCAGCGAGGCCGGGCCCAGCGTGGACCGCCAGTGCCACTTGATGAAGCGTGCCTTCCCCTCCTCGTTCACGAGGCGGAAGGTATGGACGCCGAACCCGTCCATCATCCGGTAGCTGCGCGGGAGCGCACGGTCGGACAGGACCCACATGATCGTGTGCGCGGATTCGGGCAGGAGCGAAATGAAGTCCCAGAAGGTGTCGTGAGCGGCCGACGCCTGGGGCACTTCGTTGTGGGGCTCCGGCTTGATGGCGTGGACCAGGTCCGGAAACTTGATGCCGTCCTGGATGAAGAAGACCGGCATGTTGTTTCCCACCAGGTCAAAGTTGCCCTCTTCCGTGTAGAATTTGGTTGCGAACCCCCGCACGTCTCGCACCGTATCGGCCGATCCGCGGAACCCCACCACCGTCGAGAACCGGACGAACACCGGGGTCTTCCGCGACGGGTCGGTGAGGAAGCCCGCCCGCGTGTACTCGGCCATCGATTCATGGACCTGGAAGTGCCCGTAGGCCCCCGACCCCCGCGCGTGAACGATCCGTTCCGGGATCCGCTCGTGGTCGAAATGGGTCATCTTCTCGCGGAAGTGGAAATCCTCCATGAGCGTCGGACCCCGCTCCCCCCCCTTGAGGGAGTCGTCGGTGTCGCTGACGCGGGCCCCGTGGTTCGTCGTCAGGTACTCGCCGTCCGATTCCCTGCGCTCCTTCTCGAGATCGCGATCCTTTGCGTCGCCGTCTCCCTGGTCCTTGTCATTCATGGCTTCACTCCGCTGACATCAGATGTTGTTCACCGAAAATCATTTGAGGGACTCCTTCAAAGATCGCGGGGCACGCTGGGCACCCGGTATCGGGCAGGCGAATGAAACCTGACTCACGCCTCCATGAGGGAGATGAAAATCGATCCATGATTCGAAGGAAGTAACTCCTTCGGGGCATGGGCGTGAGCATCCTGGTCCCTCATGCAGATGGGCGATACCCACAAACAAGTGGATAGATGATGATTCGTGTGGTCGTTCGGACTGCACCCGGCGGCCGCTTCCATGCTCTCCACGCCCCACAGGAACCCGGCCTCCGCCATGCCGAAACGCCCCCTTGCCATGCTGTTCGCGTTCCTGATCGGGGCGGTTGCAGTCGGCTGCGAGGACGTCTCGGTAACCCAGCTCGGCGTGGCGACGCTCGAGGTGAACCCCGCGGCGGCCTCCATCCAGCCGAACCAGACGATGCAGCTCTCCGCGACGGCCTTTGCTCCATCGGGGACCCCGCTCCCAGGCCGGACCGCCGAGTGGACGGCGCTGGACCCGGAGGTGGCGACGGTAAGCGAATCAGGCCTGGTCCGGGGTGTTGCGACGGGGTCCGCACGGATCCGCGCAACCATCGAGGGCCGGTCAGCTACCGCGTCGATCCAGGTCGGCTCCCTGCCGCGGGTGGGACTTTCCCGGTCGGGCGTCCAGTTCAGCGCCACCGTTGGAGGGAGCGCAACCGCACCCGTTACCGTGGCGGTGACGAACGGTGGCGGGGGGAGCCTGGCAGGACTCGGGACCTCCATCGCGTGGGTGGAAGGGGCGGCTGGATGGCTCGAGGCGACCCTTTCCGGTACATCGGCCCCCACGACGCTGACCCTGCGGGCCGCGCCTGGCAGCCTCCCTCCCGGGCGCTACGAGGCAGATGTCAGGGTGACATCGTCGGGGTCCGGCGCGACGCCCGCCACGCTGACCGTGGCATTCCAGATTGGCGAGCCGGCCCCCTCCATCGGAGTGGCCCCGGGCGCCCTGGGGTTCGCCTCGTCGGAAGGGCAGAGTCCGCCGCTTTCCCAGACCGTCAGGATCACCAATCTGGGCGGGGGCGCAGTCGCCGGTCTGAACGCGTCGATCTCGTACGCCTCGGGGGGTGCAACTGGCTGGCTCACCGCCACCCTCGCCGGCAGCTCCGCACCCACCGACCTCGTGCTCCGCGTGAACCCCCAGGGCCTCTCCACCGGCGTTCACGACGCCGAGGTACGCCTCACGGCGTCCGGGAGCGGACAGGGGGCGGTGGTGCAGGTCCGCTACCGATACGGCGATGCGCCGCCCCAGTTCGCCGTCTCGGCCGGACTCGTGTCGCGAACCGTCGAGGAGGGCACGTCGCCCACTGCACCCGACACCCTCCGCATCACGAACGCGGGGACCGGAACCCTCGACGGAATCACGCTGAGCGTGGACGACTCGGGTTCGGTGCGCGGCTGGGTTGATGCTCGCCTCTCGTCCACCGCTGCTCCGGCCCTGCTCATCGTGACCATGGACCCGGAGGGCCTGGCACCGGGCAGCTACGAAGCCCGCGTGCGCCTCGCTTCCTCCGCCGCCATCAACTCGCCCACCACGGTGCTCCTGCGCCTCCGGGTGGAAGCGCGGGCTCCCCACCCGTCGGCGGCGACTTCGACCCTGGATGCGAGTCCGCGGGAGGTGACCCCGGGCGAGCCTTCCACCGTTTCGGTCCAGCTCCGCGATGCGGCGGGCAACGCCCTGGCCACGGGGGGTGACGGGGTCTTCCTCACCACGTCGCTGGGGTCGCTCAGCCGCACCTCGGGCACCACCGACGACAGCGGGCGCTTCCTGGCCACGCTGACCTCCACCTTGCCCGGGACCGCGGTGGTGTCGGCCTACCTGGGCTCGAGCGCGTCCGACCCCCTCATCGGCTCCACCACGGTGACCATCCGTCCGGTGGCGGACCGACA
>SKNW01000077.1 GCA_007120305.1 Gemmatimonadota bacterium
ATTCGCTGGAATTCGAACGGCGCTGCATCCACCGTGGCCGTGTCGCTCCTCCTCGCGAGAGCGGTGCTCTTCCTCGTTGTCGCTCCTTGCCACAGCGGCGCTTCGCCGCTCTCGGTTCTTCCCCGAATCTCTGACTCAGGACACCAGACCCACGCGTTCCAGAAACGCCGAGATCTGGCCAGGCTCCAGGTGGAAACTTCCGAGCGCGAGTCCTTCGGGGCCGTGCCAGTCCGACCCTCCCGTGAGGACGAGGTCGGCGCTTCGGGCCCGCCGCTCGAATCTCCGCACGCGGTCCACCGGGGTTCGGGGTCGGTAGACCTCCAGCCCGTCGAGCCCGGCTCGCCGCATCACCGGAAGAAGTTCATCCATGTGCTCCTCCGGGGGATGGGCCCAGGACGAGATCCCCCCGGCGTCCCTGATCAGGGTCAGGGCCTCCTCCACCGACACCAGGTTGGTGGGAACGAAGGCCGGATGCTCATCGCCGATGTACCGGTCAAAGGCCTCCCATGTGTGTTCCACGTAGCCCGCAGCCACCATGGCACGGGCCAGATGGGGGCGAGCCAGGCTTTCCCGGTCCTCCCCGGCCACCGCCTCCACCTCCTCCATGGTCACATGGAGCCCCTGCTCCTGAAGCCTCGCCACCATCCCCTCCATGCGCTGGCTCCGCCGCGTCGCGGCCCATGCCCCGTGGGCCATGATGGCCGGGTGCGCCGGATCGATCCCGTACCCGAGGATGTGGATCTCTCCTCGTTCCCAGGTCGCGCTCACCTCGATACCGGCGAGGACCTTGAGGCCGGTCCCCTCCGCCGCCTCCCACGCGGCCGGGACCCCGGCGGCGGTGTCATGGTCCGTGAGCGCGATGCAGGTGAGGCCGGCCTCCAGCGCAGCGGCCACCACGGCGGCCGGAGATACCGTGCCATCGGATGCCGTGGAATGGAGGTGCAGGTCGATGCGAGATGTCGAAGTCATGGTTCAATGTGGTGGAGTCCCGGGGAGATACCAAGAGGCAGCAGCGGCAGATGGCCCCGCGGTGGATTCCCCCTGCGCCCGCGGTGGCGGGAGGAATGAAAAAGGGCGGTCCCCCCGTGGGAGACCGCCCCTCGTGACCTTGGGCAGGGGTGGGCCCAGCCCAGGTGAGACCCGGTCAGACCAGCGGGTTCTCCGGGCCGGACAGGCTTTCGATGTCGACCTTTTCCTGGTCCAGATCGAGCCATCCCGACCCGGTGTCAAACCCTTCCGGCGGGGCGTCGGCGGCATATTCGGAGAGAACGGTCACCTGGTCCTTTTCCACCTTGAGGACGCCCCGGTTCACGAAGAACCGACGGCTCCCGCCACCGGGCAGGTCCACGGCCAGCATCCCGCCTCCGAGGAGACCAAGAAAGGCAGCATGTCCGGGGAAGACGCCCATCTGGCCATCCCAGGCCGGCGCCGTGAGGCTCGCGGCCTCCCCCTCGAACACGATCGCGGCGGGCGAGACCACCCGCACGGAGAGCGTACCGGAGGCCATCCTAGCCCTCCTTCTCCATCCGCTCCGCCTCGGCGATCACGTCCTCGATTCCACCCTGGAGGTAGAACGCCTGCTCCGGCAGATGGTCAAACTCGCCGGCTGCCACCCGCTCGAAGGAGGAAATGGTATCCTCGAGCTTCACGTACTTCCCGGGGCGACCGGTGAACTGCTCGGCCACGAAGAACGGCTGGGAGAGGAAGCGCTGGATGCGGCGGGCACGGCCCACGATGATCTTGTCCTCCTCGGTGAGCTCGTCCATCCCGAGAATGGCGATGATGTCCTGGAGTTCCTTGTAGCGCTGAAGGATGCGCTGGACCTTCATGACCACGTCGTAGTGGCGGTCGCCCAGGAACTGGGGGTCCAGGATCCGCGAGGTGGAGTCCAGGGGGTCCACGGCGGGGTAGATGCCCAGCTCCGCAATGGAACGGGAGAGCACGGTGGTGGCGTCCAGGTGGGTGAAGGCCGTGGCCGGCGCCGGGTCCGTAAGGTCGTCGGCGGGCACGTAGATGGCCTGCACCGAGGTGATGGAGCCCTCGCGGGTGGAGGTGATACGCTCCTGCATCTCGCCCATTTCGGTTCCCAGGGTGGGCTGGTACCCCACCGCGGAGGGCATCCGCCCGAGAAGGGCCGACACCTCGGAACCGGCCTGCGTGAACCGGAAGACGTTGTCCACGAAGAGGAGCACATCCTGCTTCTCGACGTCACGGAAGTACTCGGCGATGGTGAGGCCCGAGAGCCCCACGCGCAGGCGGGCACCCGGAGGCTCATTCATCTGGCCGTACACGAGGGCGGTGGAGCCCAGCACCCCCGCCTCCTTGAACTCGAGCCAGAGGTCATTCCCCTCGCGGGTGCGCTCTCCCACGCCACAGAAGACCGATCGGCCACCGTGCTGCATGGCGATGTTGTTGATCAGCTCCTGGATGATCACCGTCTTCCCCACGCCGGCACCCCCGAAGAGGCCCGTCTTTCCGCCCTTCACGTACGGGGCGAGGAGGTCGATGACCTTGATCCCTGTCTCGAAGATCTCGGTCTTGGGCTCCAGGTTCTCGAACTTTGGCGGCTCCCGGTGAATGGCCCACCGCTCCACCGAGGCCGCGTCGTCGCCACCCACGGGGCCGGCCTCGTCCACGGGCTCTCCCAGCACGTTCAGGATCCGGCCGAGGGCCGCGGCCCCCACCGGGACCTGGATCGATGAGCCGGTGTCCACGGCATCCATCCCCCGGACGATCCCGTCGGTGGAGGACATGGCCACCGCACGGACCTGGCCGCGCCCGATGTGCTGCTGAACCTCCACCGTCACCGCCACCTGGGTTCCCCCGGGGGTGGTGGCCTCGATGCGAAGCGCGTTGTAGATGTCGGGGAGATGCTCGGGCGCGAATTCCACGTCCAGCACCGGTCCGATGACCTGGACCACCTTTCCGATATTCTTGTCAGCCATGATTCGTCTCGTCTCCGGTTACTCGAACGCTGCGGCGCCGCCCACGATCTCGGCGATTTCCTGGGTGATCTGGGCCTGACGGGCCCGGTTGTACGTCCTGCGAAGGGATTCCAGCATGTCGCCGGCGTTGTCCGTGGCGTTTTTCATGGCCGTCCGCCGAGCGCTCTGCTCGGAGGCGGCATTCTCCACCAGCGCCCTGAAAACCAGGTTCCTCACGTAGAGCGGCAGAATCCGGCTCAGGATCTCGTCGCCCGACGGCGAGAGGATGAAGTTCTCGGGATCGACACGCTCCCCCTCCGGCTCGATGGGAAGAAGCTTCCGGGCCACGGGCGGCGTCGACATGGCCGAACGGAACTCCGAAGCCACCACCCACACCGCGTCGACCCCGCCCTGTTCGAACCGCTGCAGGGGCTCCCGAACCAGGGACTCCGCCTCCTCTGGCGTTGGGCGGTCCGAGATGTCGGTCCGCTGCACCGCCATGGGCTCGCCCTGGAAGCGGAAGAAGGCGATCCCCTTCTTGCCGGCCACCTGCAGTTCCACCTCCACGCCCCGCTCGCGAAGCTCGGCGAGAAGAGTCCGGGTGCGACGAATCAGGTTCACGTTGAACCCGCCGGCCAGCCCCCGGTTGGAGGTGAGGAGGATGACGATGGCCCGCTGAAGCTCTTCGGGCCGCCGCAGGAGGGGGTAGGTCTCGGAGAGAGCCGGGTTGTAGAGGCTCTCCACCATCTCCTCCAGGGCCTCGCCGTACGGCCGAGCCGCCCGAACCCGGTCGGTGGCACGCTTGAGCTTCGACGTGGCCACCATTTCCATGGTTCGGGTGATCTGCCGCGTGTTTTCCACGGAGCGGATGCGGCGCTTGACCTCTCTGGATTGCGACACGTGTGGCTGGTCCTCCTGCCGGTCAGGGGTTCAGGGATGCGGTGCGGGGGGCCGGTGGGCTCCCTCAGCTTGCCGCGGCTCCCTGCTCCGCCTCCCAGCGGGCGTTGAAGTCCGCAATGGCCGACTTGAGGTTTGCCTCGATCTCGTCGGAAAGCGCCTTCGTCTCGCGGATGCGGTCGAGCACCTCCGGACGCTGGGCCTCGAGGAAGTCCAGGAAGCCCTGTTCCCACTGCCGGACCCGGTTGGTGGGGACCAGGTCGAGGAGCCCGTTGGTGACGGCATAGATCACCGTCACCTGCTTCTCCACGGACATGGGCTGGTACTGGGCCTGCTTCAGAACCTCCACCGTCTTCTCTCCCCGGGAGAGCTGGCGCTGCGTGGCCGCGTCCAGGTCCGATCCGAACTGGGCGAAGGCTTCGAGTTCGCGGTACTGCGCCAGGTCCAGGCGAAGGCGACCGGCCACCTTCTTCATGGCCTTGATCTGCGCGGCGCCGCCCACGCGGGAGACCGAGATCCCCACGTTCACGGCGGGGCGGACCCCGGAGTAAAAGAGATCCGGCTCGAGAAAGATCTGGCCGTCGGTAATGGAAATGACGTTTGTCGGGATGTAGGCCGACACGTCGCCGGCCTGAGTCTCGATGATGGGGAGGGCCGTCAGCGATCCCCCGCCGAGTTCATCGGACAGCTTCGCCGCACGCTCCAGGAGCCGGGAGTGGAGGTAGAAGACGTCACCGGGGTAGGCCTCACGTCCGGGAGGCCGGCGAAGGATCAGCGACAGCTGACGGTACGCCTGCGCCTGCTTCGAGAGGTCGTCGTACACCACCAGGGTGGCCTTTCCCTGCCACATGAAGTGTTCGGCGAGCGCCGTGGCCGAGTACGGGGCAATGTACTGCATCGGCGCCGGGTCCGACGCATTGGCAGCCACGACGATGGTGTAGTCGAGGGCGCCGTTCTCGCGCAGGGTGTCCACCACCGAGGCCACCTTTCCGGCCCGCTGCCCGATGGCGCAATAGACGCAGACGACGTCCTGCCCCTTCTGGTTGATGATGGTGTCGATGGCAATGGCGGTCTTTCCGGTGGAGCGGTCGCCGATGATCAGCTCCCGCTGCCCACGCCCGATGGGGATCATGGCATCGATGGCCTTGATCCCTGTCTGCATGGGCTCACCCACGGGCTGCCGGGCCACGATCCCCGGGGCCACGATGTCGATCATCCGGGAGGCCTCGGCGCCGATGGGACCCAAGCCGTCCAGCGGACGCCCGAGAGGGTCCACCACTCGACCGAGGTATTCCACGCCCACGGGGACCTCCAGCACGCGACCGGTCCGGCGGACCTCGTTCCCCTCGTGGAGGCGGGTCCAGTCGCCGAGGATCACCGCCCCGATGTTGTCCTCTTCCAGGTTCAGCGCGAGCGCCGTGATGGGGTCGCCCCCATCGTTCGCGGTGATCTCCAGCATCTCCGACGCCATGGCGTTCATGAGGCCGTAGATGCGGGCGATTCCGTCCCTCACCTCGAGGACCTGTCCCACCTCCTCGGACTGAAGGGCTTCCTGGTAGTTGTCGATGGCGTTCATGAGAACGCCCTTGATCTCGCTCGCGCGGAGCTGGGAATCGGAGTTGGCCATGGGTCTCTTGTTATCCTTGGTCCGTCGACACGTCGGTGGTCATGAGCTGCCGGCGCATCCGCTGCAGCCTGCGCCGCATGGACCCGTCGAAGATCGTATCGCCGCTGCGGAAGATGATGCCCCCCAGCAGTTCGGGCTTCACCCGAACGTGGGGAATGGCTTCCTTGCCGAGAATGCGGGAAAGCTCGGCGGAGATGTCGGAGATCTCCTCGTCACCCAGGGGTCGGGCCACCTGGACCTCCACGTGGCTCCGGCCCAGGCTCTGGTCCAGAAGCCCGGTGTACGCGGACGCGATTTCGTCCAGCACGCGCTGGCGCCGCTTGTCCACCACCAGGAGGATGAAGTTCATTACATGGGCGGGGACCCGCCCTTCGAGACTCTGCCGCAGAACGTCCTTCTTCTGCTTCGCGTCGATGCGCGGAGTCTCGAGGAATTCCCGGAAGCCGGTCACTTCGTCCAGAAGGGCCACGACGGCATGAAGGCCCTCTCCGTAGGCTTCCGCCTGACCCTCACGGGTGGCAAGGTCGAAGAGTGCCGACGCATAGTTCCGGGCGATGGTCTCCTCGCGCACGGCTCAGGCCTCCGCCGAGGGAAGGTCCGAAGCGGCGGAGGGAGAGGATGCATCCATCCGGGCCAGATAGCCCTTCACGAGCTCCCGGTCACGGTCCTCGGTCAACCGCTCCTCGAGCAGTCGGGATGCCGCTGCCAGGGCGAGCTCGACGGCTTCGGTCCGGACGGTGGAAAGGGCCTTGTCCCGCTCGCGCTCGATCTCGGCACGCGCCCGCTCCACGATGCGGTCTCCCTCGTGGCGGGCCTTGTCCTGAATCTCGCGCCCCAGCCGCTCTGCCGCCGCACGACCCTCGGCCACGATCTCCTGGGCCTGTCGGCGCGCGTCGGCCAGCTGGCGGCGATGCTCCTCCAGGAGTGACTCGGCCTCGGCCTGGAGATTTGTCGCCTCGTCGATGGACGAGCGAATCCCCGCCTCCCGGGCATCCAGCGCTCCCAGGATGGGGCCCCACGCATACTTCTTCAGAACGAAGAGCACGAGGAGGAAGACCACGATGGTCCAGAGGCTGAGCCCCGGATCCAGCGAGAAGAGCCCGCCACCGCCATTTTCCTGCGCGGCGAGAAGCGGCGCGGGAGCCATGGCCAGGAGCGCAAGGGCCGCCCCGGCGGATCGCGCGGCGTTTGGGGGAATCGTCATGAAAAGGCCTCGAAATCGGTCGTCGGACCCCGGACCGGGCCCGCCCATCGGAAGATGGGGGACCCGGACCCGGAAGTCAGGTCGTTGGGGAACACCGGGGTCGGTGTCCCACCGCCCAGGGATCGAACCCTTCGATCAGAGCAGCTTGTACAGCAGCGTGATCACGAGGGCGAAAAGCGCGGCGCCCTCGATGAAGGCGGCCAGGATGATGGCCGAGGTCTGGATGTTCCCTGCGGCCTCGGGCTGACGGGCCATGCCCTGCACCGCGGAGGACCCGATCATGCCGATGCCGATGGCCG
>SKNW01000014.1 GCA_007120305.1 Gemmatimonadota bacterium
GCCAGGTCGCCCCGGAGGATGCGTCGGACCCGTTCCCCCCGGGGGCGGGTGGGGTCCACCTCCACCCGGATCCCGGCCACGTGGGTCCAGGGCCGGCCGTCGTCGGTGAGGCCGTGCTCCAGCACCTCCCGGAGGAGGGCTCCGTCCATGTGGAGCCGGACCAGCTCGTTCTGGAAGGGCTGGAACTCGTAGAGGGTGGCGTAGTCCACCGGACCCTGGGGGAGGCTGCGGCGGAGGGAGCCATTGTTCACGAACCCGACCTCGGCTTCGGCTCCCCATCGCTGGGCGTCGGCCAGGAGATTCCCTGCCGGGTTCTCCACCGGCTGCCGCTGGGCATTGGAGAGGGGTTCGGCCAGGACTGCCACCGTCCGCTCCAGCACCGGCCGGATCTCGCGGTACCATGCCTCCACCACCCGGGCCACGGCCGTGTCGGGATCCACCTGGGCCCGCCGGGGCGGAAGAATGGCCCGGTAGGTGGCGCGTGACCGTCCGTCCACCCCCTGCTCCAGGTGGGTGACCGTGACGCCCCGGGAGTAGGCCGGCGCCTGCAGCACCGGGGTCCCGTTCACATCGAAGTTGTTGCGGAGATGGGTGTGTCCCCCCACCACCAGGTCCACCGGCTCGGTCACGGCCTGGAGGACGTCCACCAGGTGGCCCTCGCATCCCCGGGAGCGGGCCGCCGGGTCCGTTCCGTCGGCGTCGCCAGGCTCGGCGCAGACCGCCCCCACGTGCGCCGTGACGACCACGAAATCCACACCCTCCGCCCGGACCTCCCGCACGGCCCGGTCAATGGCCGGCGCCTCATCCTCGAAGCGAAGGCCTTCGGTGCGGCCGGCCATCACGATGCGCGGAGTCTCGGCCAGGGCGATTCCCACCACCCCCACGCGCACACCCTCCCGCTCGAGGATCGTCCACGGACGAATCCAGGCCGGGTGGTCGCCGGTGGCTTCGTCGAACACGTTGGCGCCAAGCCAGGGGAACTCGCTCTCCGCGACCCGGGCGCGAAGCGTGTCGATGCCCCAGTCGAACTCGTGGTTTCCCAGGGCCGCGGCATCCACCCCCTTGCGGTTGTTGAGGTCGATGGCGGCCCGCCCCCAGCTCAGGTTCGACAGCGCCGTGCCCTGGAGCATGTCCCCCCCCGACAGGAGTACTGTGGGGCCATCGAACCGCACCCGGGCCGAGTCGAACCAGGCGGCCAGCACCGCCGACCCGCCAATGGAGTCCCCGCCCACCTCCTCGGTGAGGAATCGCCCGTGGAAGTCGTTGGTGTGGAGAACCTGGATGCGGAGCGGCTCCGAGGGCGCGGGCACGCCGGGCTCCACGACCTCGGGGACCGTGGCGCATCCCGCCGCGGCAAGCAGGAGCCCGGCAACGAGGGCGGGGCGCAGCCCGAAGGCGGAGAGGCGACGTGCGGAGAAGGGCATCATGGGAGAGCAGGGTCGAAGGACGTCGGGAGGGGGATGGGTACCCCCGCGGTCGTGCCCGTGACAAATTGTACCCCATGAAGGAACCCCGTCGTGCACCCCGTGATCCCGGTCCCCCGGGCATCGAGCGGTCCGAGCGGCCCGGCGCGGCCAGCTCCGACCCCCTTCGCCGCGTGGAGATCGTCCTCTGGGACGGCGTGGAGCTCCTGGACTTCGCCGGTCCCGGCCAGGTGCTGGCCACCGCGGGGTTTCAGGTCCGGACTGTGGCGGCCCGCCCCGGTTCCATCGTGAGCCAGGGGTTCCTCCGCGTGGAGCCGGAGGGCGTGCTGGGAGCCGGGCCGGCGCCGGATCTCCTGGTCGTTCCGGGGGGAAGCACGGAGCGGGCGGTGGCCGACCCCGTGCTCGTGGAAGGCGTGCGCACCGCGGCGTCGGGGGCCCGCCTGGTCTTCTCCGTGTGCACCGGGGCCCTGGTGCTGGCGGCGGCAGGGCTCCTCGACGGGCTGGAGGCCACCACCTGGCACGGCGCCCTGGACCGCCTTCGGGTGGCGGCTCCCCGGACCCGGGTCGTGGAGGGCGTCCGCTGGGTGGACAATGGCCGCATCGTCACGGCGGCCGGGGTATCGGCGGGGATCGACGCGGCCCTCCACCTGGTGGGGCGACTCCGGGGGGACGAGGCGCGGGAGGCGACGGCGCGCTACATGGAGTACCCGGCACCGTGACCTGGTCTCTGCTGCTGGCCCTGCTGAAGCGCCTCCCCCAGGGGCTCCTGAGCCGGGGGACCGGGTGGGTCGCCGACCTCCGGCTTCCCGGCTTCCTTCGGGGGCCCGTCATCGGCGGGTTCGCCCGGGTGGCGGGGATCGACACCGCCGAGGCCGAGGCGCCCCCGGAGGCCTACCCGTCGGTGGGCGCGTTTTTCGCCCGCCGTCTCCGGTCGGGGGTTCGTGCCTGGCCCGCAGACGAGGATGCGGTGGTGAGCCCGGTGGACGGCGTGGTGGGGGCCATGGGGTCGCTCCACGCCGGTCGCCTCGTCCAGGCCAAGGGGATGGACTACGACGCGGGGCAGCTGCTCGGGGATGCGGAGGAGGCGGACCTCTTCGAAGGCGGGTGCTTCCTGACCATCTACCTGAGTCCCCGGCATTACCACCGCATCCACACCCCGGTGGCGGGGAGGATCAGGCTGGCCCGGGCCCTCCCCGGGCGTCTCCTCCCGGTGAACCTGGCCGCGGTCCGGTCCATCCCCGAGCTCTTTCCGACCAACGAGCGCCTGGTGGTCCAGATGGAGCGCCGCCGCAGGCAAGGCTTCGCGGGGGAGGGCTTTCCGGAGGAGGGCTTCCCGGGGGATGACCGCCCTCCGGAGCCCGGGATCGCGTGGTCGGCAGGGAAGGAGGCTGCGGCACCCGGGGCGGCCGTGGCCCTCGTGGCGGTGGGGGCCTTCAACGTGGGCCGGATTTCGGCGGCGTTCGACCCGGGGTGGGTCACGAACCGACCCCGGCGGGAGCGCCCCGGGCCCGAGACCCGGCGCTACGACCTGCAGGTGGGGCCAGGGGCCGAGCTCGCCGCCTTCCACCTGGGCTCCACCGTCGTCCTGCTCTTCGCGCCCGGACCCGGGGGTGAGGCCCCTCCGCCCTTCCATCCGGATGTCCTTCCGGGCGACGAGATCCGGGTGGGCGCGCCCCTCTTCTGACGTCCACCTCTTCTGGCGTCGCGGCTCTTCCCCCTTCGCCGGCCCCGAGGCCGCCGGGTTTCCGGCCGGCGGAGGGGTGGCCCGGGCTACAGCGCCCAGCAGGTGGCGCGGTCGGGGGTCGCGTTCCGGCAGAGGATGATCTCGGCCATCCCCGAAGTGTTCCCGCCGCAGACGCTCTCCTGGGCGGCCTGGAGGGCCGCCACCTCGTTGGCGCCTCGCCCGGTCCGGCAGACCTGCTCCGTGCCGAAGGTCAGGCAGACCTCGCACTCGGTCTCGACATCGGAGACGGTGGACCAGACGACGATGGCCATGAAGGTGACCATCACGGCGAGGATTCCGAAGATCTGAAGGGGCTTCATGGCAAGAGGAGCCAAAGGGGTAGGGGGCCGCGGATCCACGGCACGTTGTCAAGGTATCGGGGGTTCAAGTAACTTCAAAGACTGAACTCCCCGGGTCTTCGCCGCTGGCGACGGTCACCGGGGCCCTTGGATCGAACAACCGGAGTGGTTTGTGGCGAACGACGCAATCGAGGTCGAAGGCACCGTACAGGAGGTGCTTCCCAACGCGAATTTCAGGGTGGAGCTCGAAAACGGGCACGTGATTCTCGCGTACCTGTCGGGGAAGATGCGCAAGTTCTACATCCGGGTGCTGGAAGGCGACCGGGTGAAGTGCGAGATGTCCCCCTACGACCTGAGCCGGGGCCGGATCACCTACCGGTACAAGTAACTCCCGGTCGACGTCACCCCGGGCAGGCGAACCGTCGGTCGACGTGAAGCCCTCGGTCGACGCAATCCCCGTCGCACCCCTTCCTCCCGTTCTGCCCCCGGCCTCCCCCGGCGCAGCGTCGCCTCCGGACTGGCGCTCAGCGCCGGGTGATGTACGCCACCGCGTCCGCGGCCTGCTCCAGCGTCTCGACCGTCAGGTCCGCCAGCGCGTCCAGCTCCTTCAGGGCGTGGACGTGTTCTTCCGCCCGCACCAGGACCAGCGGGATCCCCGCCGCCACCGCCTGCCCTGCGTCGGCCGCCGTGTTCCACTGCCTGTACCTGTCGGTGAAGCAGGCCACGACCAGGTCGGCGTAGCGGAGGTGAACCCGGGTGCGCAGGGTGTTCACCCGCGCACCCTCCAGGTCCCGGTACCGGGGGCCTGGCTGCGTGCCCAGGATCTTCTCGCCGATGTCATCGGAGAGCCCGTGGTCCTCCTGGGGGCCCAGGAAGGTGGCCTCGATACCCCGGCCGGCCAGCAGGTCCCGGAACCGGTCGCGCCAGTCGGAATGGATCTCGCCGGCCAGGTAGATGGAAAGCTCGAGGGATGGAGCGTCCAGGGGTGCCGCGTCGGTGGGGTCCTGCATCCGTGTCCTCCAGGTGGAAGCTCAGAAGCTCGCGTTGACCAGGGGTAGGACCCGGAAGGCGCCGCGATTGTTCTCCGCCCGGTTCAGGAGCCCCAGCTGCACCCCCCGGAGCTCTTGCGCCCGGTTGTAGAGGCCGATGGCGAGCCCGTGCTGCACGCCCAGGTCGTTCCACCCTGCCACGCTGACACCTCGCTGGTACGGCGCGGTGGTCCGGTACCCCGCCACGGCCACGCCGTCGATCCGGGCGCCGGCCGAGAGGCGCCAGCCGGCGACCTTGATCCCCACCATCTCGTCGCCGGCCACCAGCCCGAGGCCGGCCACCTGCACGCCCGTCATGTTCCGGGAGGCCACGAGGCCCAGCCCCGCCACCTGGAGCCCCGCCACGCTCCCGTCGGAGACGAGGCCGAGCCCTGCGGCCTGCACGCCCCGAATGTCGCCGGTGCCCACGAGCCCCAGGCCGGCGGCCTGGATCCCGGTAATGTCACCCTGGGACACGAGCCCCAGGCCGGCGGCCTGGACACCGGTGATCCCTCCCTCGGCCACGAGCCCCAGCCCTGCGGCCTGGACGCCGTGCAGCGTGCGCCCCGAGACCAGCCCGAGCCCTGCGGCCTGGACGCCCCGGATCCCCCCGGTGCCCACGAGCCCCAGCCCGGCGGCCTGGACCCCCTTCATCTCGCCGCCGCTGACAAGGCCGAGGCCGGCGGCCTGAACGCCGGTCAGGCGGTTCCCGCTCACGAGCCCGAGACCTCCGGCGTAGACCCCCCGCATGGCCTCGTCGGTCACGAGTCCCACGAGCCCAACTCCCACCCCCTGCATCGTCCCCGCCACGGGGATCAGTCCCACGGCGGCCCCACGGATCCGTCCACCCACCGCCGCCTCCCGGATCCCCGAATCGGCCCGGGTGTGGGGGGTCCACAGGGTCAGGGCCAGGCCGTTCACCTCGTCGAGGCAGCGGTCCCGGAGGTTCAGGCGCACGCCGTTGACCCGGGGCACGTGCCCGAGTCCCAGCCCGGTGTCGCCGACGCCCAGGAGCACACCTCCCGAAGGACAGGGCGACGGTGCCTGGGCCCACGCCCCCTGGGGGAGCGCCACCCCGAAGAGCGGGGCCAGGAGGAGGGCAGCGACAAGCGGCGCGAGGGAGAGGAGCGGCCGGTGGGGCGGGGGTGTCGCATCCATGAAGCGCGTTCCGGTGGGGAAGGTGGACGGTGGCCCAAGGGGTGGTCCCTTGGGCTGGTTCAAGGCGTCTTCCGGGGTCTGCCAGGGGTCCTGCGGCGGTCGTTCGGCGGTCCTTCGGCGATCCAGGAGGGGGCCCACATGGGTTCCCTGAGGGCCTCCTACGCGCCCGGGGGCTCAGCGGTTTCAGCTGAAACCTTGCACCGCAAGGGGCTCGGGTCCATTCTTTCGGGTCTTCAACCCGCAATCCCCGAAACGGAAGGGCGCATGGAGTCCATCACTTCGTTCGTGAACTGGATGGAAGGCCTGGTGTGGTCGTCGGGCATTCCCATGTTTGGCGAGACCATTCCCTTTGTCGTGATCCTGCTCCTGGGAGCGGGCTTCTACTTCACGCTCCGGCTGGGCTTCATCCAGGTCCGGGCGCTGGGCCACGGCTTCGCGGTGGCCACCGGGCGCTACGACGATCCCGATGAACCCGGCGACGTCTCGCACTTCCAGGCCCTCTCCACGGCGCTCTCCGCCACGGTGGGGATCGGGAACATTGCCGGTGTGGCCATTGCCATCCACTTCGGGGGACCTGGCGCGCTGTTCTGGATGTGGGTCACGGCCTTCCTGGGGATGGCCACCAAGTTCGCCGAGGTGACGCTGGCCCAGTACTACCGCGAGGTCAAGAAGATCACCCCCGACAGTGCTGCGTGGGAGGGCACCGTCTCGGGCGGGCCCATGTACTACATCGAGAAGGGGCTCGGCGCGGCCTGGAAGCCCATGGCCATCTTCTTCGCCCTGTTGCTGGCCATCACGGCCTTCCTCTCGGGCAACGGGGTGCAGGCCAACACGGTGGCCGACACCATGCGCGACTCCTTCGGGATCGAGCCGTGGATCACGGGCCTCATCACCGCCTCCATCGTGGGCGCGGTGATCCTGGGCGGGATCAGCCGGATCGGAAAGGTCACCGGCATCCTGGCCCCGGCCATGGCCGGCCTCTACGTGACGGCGGCCCTCATCATCATCGCGCTCAACTGGGACCAGATCCTCCCCGCCTTCGGCCTCATCTTCAGCGAGGCCTTCAACCCCTCCGCCGGCGTGGCGGGAGCCGGGGTCGGCGCCTTCCTGGTCACCATGATGTGGGGCGTGCGTCGCGGACTCTTCTCCAACGAGGCCGGGCAGGGGTCGGCCCCCATCGCCCACGCGGCGGCCAAGACCGACGAGCCGGTCTCCGAGGGCGTGGTGGCCCTCCTCGAGCCCTTCATCGACACCATCGTCATCTGCACCATGACGGCCCTCGTCATCATCATGACGGCGAGCTGGGACGACCGGTTCGCCACCCCCATCTCCCTCACCGACAACCGGGTCTCGTACGTGGAGGAGACGGAGGACGGAGGCTTCCGCCGCATGGTGGCGGCCCCTGAAGAGATCCGCGTGGTCGACGGCTTCCCCGAGACCGGGGCCGGCGTCCGCCAGCTGGCCTTCAACAACGCGCCGGTGGACCGCCTCTTCCTGGACGAGGCCCAGATCCGGCCCTTCACGGGCACGATTGCCGCCGTGGCACGGGAGATCCGGGACCCGGCGGGCAACGCCGTGCCGATTCTGTACGGAAACGGCGCCCAGACCGGTGCCCCGCTGACCATGGCGGCCTTCCAGCGGGGGCTCCCCGGCGACTGGGGACGCTACATCGTGCTCCTCACGGTGCTCCTCTTCGGGATCTCCACGGCCATTGCGTGGAGCTACTACGGAGACCGCTGTGCCTACTACCTCTTCGGCGCCAAGGCGGTACTCCCGTACAAGATCGTCTTCGTGCTGATGCACTTCGTGGGGGCGGTGGTGCCGCTTGCGGTGGCATGGACCCTGGGTGACGTCTTCCTGGGGCTCGTCATCATCCCCAACCTCATCGCCCTGGTCTTCCTCACGCCCAAGGTCATCGAGGCGTCGAAGTCGTACTTCGAGCGGAAGCCCTGGCTCGATAACGCCGAGGTCCACAAGCGGGTCGTGGAAGAGAAGCGCCGGAGCAAGGGGAAGTGATCCCCCGCCCCGGCGCCCGCGTCCCAACCCCTTTCGTGCCGTCCCCTTTCGATCTGTCCCCTTTTCCCATGGGATCTCCTGTATGATGCGAACCCTCTCGGTCGCCTTCGCGGCGGCCACCCTGGTCCTTTCGCCGGTGCTCGCGCCGGTCTCCGCCGATGCCCAGCAGCTTCCCCGCACCGGCGCCGAGCGGGCGAACTGGGCTCGGGCCTCCCAGCACCAGGAGGTCCTGGACTTCCTGGCCGAGATCCAGCAGCGCTCCGACAGGATCCTCGTGGAGCAGCTCACCACGACGAACGAGGGGCGCCCCTTCGTGGTGGCCTACCTGGGCGATCCACCCCATGCCGACCCCAGCGCCTCCCTCCTGTCGGGGAAGCCCACCGTCTTCATCCTGAGCTCCATCCACGGCGGTGAGCGGTCGGGGCGTGAGGGCGGACAGCAGATGATCCGGGAACTCACCCTGGGTGACCACCAGCACCTGCTGGAGAAGGTGAACGTCATCATCGTGCCCAACATGAACCCCGACGGGGGCGACGCCGGCGGGACCGGGCGCCGTACCAACTCCCTGGGCTACGACATGAATCGGGACTGGGTCGTCATGGAGACGCCCGAAGTGACGGCGGTCATCGAGGACATCCTCCTCCGCTTCCAGCCCGACGTCTGGGTGGACGCCCACAACGGCGGGTCGCTGCCGTACCACATGACCTACCAGGCCACGCTGGACCCCACCGCGGATGCGGACCTGGTGGCTTTCGCCCGGGGCCCCATGTATGAGTCCATCAAGGCCCGGCTCGCATCCCAGGGAATGCTCATGTACTGGTACTCCGGCCCGGGCTACGACGAGGCGACGGACACCTGGTTCTGGCGCACCACGGTGCCCTGGGTCCGGAAGCAGCACTCCTACGGCGGGATCCAGAACATCATCACCCTCCTCTACGAGGTGCCGGGGGGGCATTCGCTCGACGTCCAGGCCGACGCCGCCCGGGAGTCCATGCTGGGGCTGATCCAGTTCGTGGCCGACAACGCCGAAGAGACCCGGCGCATCGTCACCGAGGCCCGGCGCCGCACGGTGGAGGAGCCCGCAGCGGAGATCATCCTCACCACGCAGGAGGGGGTCTACCCCGAGCTCGAGGAGTTCCAGGTCAGGCAGCGGAACGCGGACGGTTCCTGGGGCGAGTTCTTCACCGTGATGGGCGAGAACCGGACCCTCTGGGTGCCGGAGAACACGCGTGCCATGCCCGGCTGGGGGTACGCCTTCGACGGTCGCCTGCACGACGTGGCCCACCTGCTGCGCCGCCACGGCATCCAGGTGGAGCGGATCGAGGCCGAGACCACCCTCCCGGTGGAGCGCTTCCGGATCGACGAGATCTCCTGGGCCTCCACCCCCTACCAGAATCACCTCCTGGCCGAGGCGAAGGTGGAGGTGGTCCCGGGCGAGATGACCTTCCCGGTGGGGACCTACGTGGTGCGCCTCCGGCAGGTCACGGGGCGGCTCATACCGCTCCTCCTGGAGCCGGATGCCGAGGACTCGGTGCTCCGCTGGAACTTCCTGGACCATTCCATCCCCACCAGCGGGGGCGAGAACGCCTTCGTCCCCATCTACCGGCTTCACCAGGCACCGGCCGTTCCCATGCGGGTGACGCGACACACCCGCTGACGTTCGACGCTCCGGCGACGTCCGGCGCCTCGACGACGTCGGGCCACCTGGCGCCGCAGGGCTCCCTGGCGATGCAGGGTCCCCACGCCCCGGCTATTCGGTCTCCCTGACCGGGTAGCCGGGGCGTGCGGCATTCAGGAAGGCACGAACCCGGGCCGGGTCCACCGGGGCCCCGGCCCGCCCCCCCTCCTCCAGCGCGCTTCCCACGATGACCCCGTCGGCCACCTCCAGAAGGCTCCGGGCCGAGCCCGGGGTGACACCGCTTCCCACCCACAGATGCGCCCCCGGGGCCACGGCCCGGACCCGGCGGAGGCGCTCCACATCCACGGGGCGACCCGTCCCGCTTCCACTCACGATGAGGACGTCGGCGAGTCCCCGCTCCAGGGTGTCCAGCGCCGCTTCTTCCAGCGAGGCCCCGGCGGGCGGGGTGGCGTGCTTCACGTGGACATCGGCGCAGATCCCGACCCCGGGGGCCAGGGTGGCCCGGCGGCGGAGGGTGGCGTGGGCTTCGCCTTCCAGGAGCCCCTGGTCGGTGAACATGGACCCGGTGTGGACGTTCACCCGGATGAAGCTCGCCCCCGTCACCGCCGCCACGGCCAGCGCGGTGGCGGCGTCGTTGCGAAGCACATTGACCCCCACCGGGATCCGGCGGGGCGCGGCGGCTTCGGCCACCTCTTCCAGGACCGCCGCCACGGCCAGCGCGAGAGCGGCGCAGGTCTCGGGCGCCACGCGGCCCGGGAGGAAGGGCACATCGCCGAAGTTCTCCACCAGGACGGCGTCCATGCCGCCCGTCGTCCCGTCCGTCTTGCCGCCCGTCACCCCGCCCGTCACCAGCGCCCGTGCATCGGCGCGGGCCCGGACCATGACGGCGTCCATGGACCCGCCCCAGCGGGGTGAGCCGGGGAGGGGGAGGAGGTGGACCATGCCCACGAGGTGGCCCCGGGCGCGGTGCTGGGCGCGGTCCTGGGCGCGGTCCTGGCCGCGGTCCTGGCCGCGGTCTTCCGAACGGCCTTCGAGGCGGCCGCTGTCACGTTCACTCGTCATTCGTCCCTGTCCTCCATGATGCGTCCGGGCCGGAGGGCGTCGTCCCCGAAGCGGGCGCGCACCTCATCGGCCAATCTCGACAGTGTACGGTCCCGTTCCGACTCGGGACGGACCGGGGCGCCCGGCGCCTCCGGACCCAAAAGGCTCAGGAGGTCGAGCTGCTCCACCCCGTGTTCGTCCTCGAGCCCCGCCACCCCGATCCCCAGGAGTCGGGTGGGGCGTCTCCTGGACCGGAGTTCCCGGAGCATGGCGCGCCCCACCTCGTAGATCGCCCGGTCCGACTCCACCGGCTCCGACAGGGTGCGAGAGCGCTGCCGGGTGCTGAAGTCCCCGTCCCTCAGTTTCACGGTGACGGTGCGGGCCCGGAATCCCTTGCTCCGGAGGGTGGCGCCCACCGACCCGGCCAGCTCCAGGAGCTTTCGCTCCAGGGCGGCATCGCCGGCTGGCCCCGGTGGGACGTCTTCGCCGTAGGTGCGCTCGGCGGAAATGGACTTCCGGTCCTCGCCCGGTGTCACGGGGGCGTCATCCTCCCCCCGGGCCCGGGCCCGAAGCCAGGCGGCCCGCCCCTCTCCGACCCAGCGGGCCAGCCAGGCCGGTTCCACCGCCAGGAGTTCGGGAACGCTGACGACCCCCCGGGCCTCGAGCTCCCCCGCCATCGCAGGTCCCACGCCGGGGATGGCCCGGACGTCCAGCTCGGCCATGAAGGCGGCCTCCCCCCCGGAAGGAACGATGAAGACGCCGGGGCAGGGTGGCTCTTCGCCTCCCCGGTGGGGCTTGGCCCGCCCGGCGGCAAGCTTGGCCACGAGTCGGTTGGAGCCGCCCCCGACCGACACGGTGATCCCCGTGGCCTCCCGTACCTTGTCCCGGATCCGGGCCGCGGTCTCGGCCAGCGACGCCCCCCCGAAGAGGCGCTCGGTCCCCGTGAGATCCAGGAAGAACTCGTCGATGGAGGCGGCCTGCACCACCGGCGCCAGCGTCTCGAGTTCCGCGCGGATCGCCCGGCTCCGGGCTGCACACGCCTCCCGGGGCACCGGGACCACCACGGCATCGGGGCACCGCCGGAGCGCCTCGGCCACCGGCATCCCCGACCGGACGCCGAAGGCGCGGACCGCGTAGGAGGCCGATGTCACCACCCCCCGGCCCGAGCGTCCCCCTACCAGGAGCCGCTCCACCCGGCCCACGCCCTCCGGGTCCTCCAGCCTTGCCACCTGGACAAAGAAGGCGTCGCAGTCCAGCAGGAGAATGGAACGCCCGGAGGGGATGAGGGGTCTTTCGAGAGGCAACTCGATCACCTTTCCGTTACTGGAGGAATGCCCATGGCCTACCCGCACAAGCTCCCCGAGCTCGGGTACGCGTACGACGCTCTGGAGCCACATATCGATGCCCGCACGATGGAGATCCATCATACGAAGCATCACAACGGCTACACCGACAAGCTGAACGCTGCTCTCGAATCCGCTCCGGACTTCCAGGGCTACTCCGCGGAGCAGCTTCTGCGGGGGCTCCTGGCGCTTCCGGATTCCATCCGCGGGGCGGTACGGAACAACGGCGGCGGGTACCACAACCACGCGCTCTTCTGGGAGACGCTGGCCCCCGGCGGAAGCGAGGCCCCGGCGGGCAAGCTCGCCGAGGCCATCGACAAGGCCTTCGGGTCCTTCGATGCCTTCAAGAAGGAATTCTCCGCCGCCGCCGCCGGCCAGTTCGGCTCGGGCTGGGGCTGGCTCGTGGTGGATCCCTTCGGCCATCTCCGCGTGACGGCCACCGCCAACCAGGACTCCCCCCTCATCGACGGCTCCACCCCGATCCTGGGCGTGGACGTGTGGGAGCACGCCTACTATCTGAACTACCAGAACCGGCGTCCGGACTACCTGGCCGCCTTCTGGAAGGTGGTGAACTGGGACGTGGTCAGCGAGAAGTTCCTCCTGGCCGAGGACGGCTGGATCTGAGCCTGATCCACCGCCGGTCCCCGGTTCGAGGGGTCGCCATCGGGGCGGGAGTGCGGTAGACTCCCGCCCCATGGCTACGGACCTCTCCTTCGCGCTGCTGGCGTTCTCCTCGCTGGTGGCCATCGTGAACCCGCTCTCCGCGGCGACGATCTTCCTCGCCCTCTCGGCCAGCCAGGCCCCGGGCGAGCGGCGCCGCTCCGTGGCCCTGGGACTCGTGACCGCGGCCGCGGTGCTCGTGGTCTTCGCGGCGGCCGGCGGAGCGATCCTGGGGTTCTTCGGGATCACCACCCACGCCTTCAAGATCGCCGGCGGCATCATCTTCTTCGGCATCGGCTGGGACATGCTTCAGGCCAGGCGGTCCCGGGTCAAGGCCACCGAGGAGGAGGAGCTGGAAGGCGTGAACAAGGACGAGATCGGGATCGTCCCGCTGGGGCTCCCGACCATTGCCGGGCCCGGGGCCATCACCACGGTGATCGTGCTCATGGGCCAGTCCGACAATCTGAGCCAGAGCCTTGCCGTCTACGGGGCCATTGCCGCCGTCCTCCTGGTCACCGGGGGCGCGCTCATGCTGGCCCCGCTTCTGCTGGCCCGCTTCGGCCAGACCGGGCTCAACGTCATGACCCGCATCATGGGACTCCTGGTGATGGTGATCGGCGTCCAGTTCGTGCTGGACGGCCTCGCCACCGCCGAGCTCTTCTGACCGCCGGGCACATTCGAATGCTTCGCATCACCTGCCCTGAACCCCCTGCTCTTCATGCCTGACTTTCGCGCCTCCACCACCTCACGTTCCGCGGCCCCCTGTTTCGTCGCCCGCCCGCCCGCCGCCCCACGCTCCGCCTTCGCCCTCTCGGCCCTCCTGGCCCTGGGGACCCTTGCGGCCTGCGGCGGTGATCC
This sequence comes from Gemmatimonadota bacterium, assembly GCA_007120305.1. Taxonomy (GTDB): domain Bacteria; phylum Gemmatimonadota; class Gemmatimonadetes; order Longimicrobiales; family Gaopeijiaceae; genus SKNW01. The sequence continues at coordinate 13,190 of SKNW01000014.1, forward strand.
CGATGCCGCCAGCTCCGTGGACTCCGACGCCCCCGTCCGCACCGGGGCCCAGCTCCTCGTCTCCCCCCAGACGGCCCCCGACGCTCCCCTGGCCCGGCTCCGCATCACGAGCCCTGCCGACGGGGACCGCTTCGCCCAGGGCGAGGCCGTAGCGGTCCGCTTCGACCTGGCAGGGTTCGAGCTCCGGGTTCCCACCCCCACCGGCGACGACCGGGGCCTCGCCCGGGCCCCCGACGGCCAGCACATTCACCTGATCGTGAACGACCGGTCGTACCGGGCCATCTACGAGATCGACGAGCCCGTGATGATCGAGGACCTTCCTGCCGGCACCCACGTGATCCGGGCCTTCCCGGGGCGGGATTGGCACGAATCGGTGAAGACCGAGGGCGCCTTCGACCAGGTGGTCGTGGTGGTGGGGGACGGCGAAATCGACACCTTCATCGGGCCCACCGTGGTCTACTCCCGCCCCCAGGGGGTGTACGAGGGGGCCCAGGCCGATTCGATTCTCCTGGACTTCTACGTGCACGGCATCGAGCTTGGCGATGATGCCTACCAGGTCCTCTTCACGCTGAATGAAGAGCAGACCTTCCGCATCACCACCTGGCAGCCCTACCTGCTGGTGGGGCTCCCCGCCGGAGAGCACACCATGTCCATGTCCGTCTTCGATTCGCTGGGCGAACCGGTGGAGTCGCCGTACCTTCCGGTGGAGCGTACCTTCGAGATTCGTCGCTGAGGTTCCCGGGCGACACACGCCGCTGACAGCGGCTGCCGAGCGCGGCCGCCGACGTCCATCGCCTTCCGGGGCGTCCCGCCAACTTGCGGTTCCGGAATCAAATGTTTACTCATGGTGTCATGCGCCGCCTCGCCGCTTTCCCGCGGGCCCTGTTCCGGCCCTCCACGATGCTGGTTGCCACCGGCCTGATTCTTGTGAGTGCTCTGGCTCCGGAAGCTCGGGCCCAGACGCTTCGTGGTGGCGCGGCCTCGCTGGATCGGCAGAACGACCAGGCCCGGGCTCACAACTTCACCTACCTGGCCACCCCGCAGGACGTGCGCCGCTACGTGGAGTCCGGCTACCTGGTCCCGGTGGTTCCGAACGCGGACTTCGACCTTCACCAGGTCTCCTTCCCCTACGCGCGGCCCGAAGTCCGGCTCTTCATCGAGCGCCTGGCCTCCCAGTACCGGGCGGCGTGCGGAGAAAAGCTCGTGGTCACGAGCCTGACCCGACCCCAGTCCAACCAGCCCAGGAACGCCTCGTCCCGCTCGGTGCATCCCACCGGGATGGCGCTGGACCTGCGCCGGAGCCAGCGGGCGGCATGCCGGACCTGGCTCGAGGGCACGCTTCTCTCGCTGGAAGGGCAGGGGCTCGTGGAAGCCATCTACGAGCGGAGCCCGCCCCACTACCACGTGGCGGTCTATCCTCGCCCCTACGCCCAGCACGTCGCGCGCTTGACCGGGAATGACCGGGTGGTGGCGCAGACGGCCGGGGACGCACCCCGGGTCGAGCTGAACTACGTGACCCACCGGGTGGCCAGGGGCGAGTCGCTGATCCGGATCGCAGATCGCTACGGTGTGGCGGTGAGCCGCATCCGCGCCGACAACAACCTGCGGGGCGACCGGATCCTGGCAGGACAGGACCTGCGTGTTCCGGTCTACCGCGAGGTGCAGACCACGGTCGTGGCCCAGGCCTCCGGAGCCCAGGCCTCCGTGGCGACCGCCGGCTCGGCGACCGTCCAGACCGCCGACGCCGCCCTGGACGGCGGCCCCGAGGTGGGGTCCACCACCGACCTGGATCCCGTCCAGCACACGGTGCGCCGCGGCGAGTCTCTCTGGGTCATTGCCCGGCGCCACGGCGTCACGGTGGACGAACTGACCCGGACCAACGGAATTCGCGGGAGCCGGATCCAGCCCGGGCAGGTGCTCGAGGTGCCGGTGAGCCGATGATCTACACGGTGGGGCTCGAACCGGAGCGCGCGGCCCTGCTGGGAATGCCGTCGACTCCCCTCGCTCTTCCGCTGGAGGACGGAAAGCTCCCCGGGGGGGAGGAAGGATGGATCGTGGTGGCGGAGGAGATCTCGTGCGACACCCTGGCGAGTCTACTCCGGGCCGTGGTGCGACATCCCATGCGATGGGCGCTCCTCATGGCGCTGGAGGGAAGGGGCGACACGCTTCGGCTTGCGCCCATCTCCGTGGGGAACCCGGTACCCTCCGATTTCGTGGCCGAACGTCTGGAGGAGGCTCCCGGGGTCTTCTCCCTCCGTCATGCCACCCATGCCATTGCCCGCATCCGGCATGACCTGAACAACCCGCTCACGGCGGCCCTCTCGGAGGTCCAGCTCATGCGCATGGACTCGAACGAGGCCGGCCTCGAGGTCATCGAGACGCAGCTCCGGCGTCTGCGCGACCTGACGGGAGAACTGGCCAAGTGGCGCCTGCCCCACTGAGGCTCGCGCCCCGGAGTCTCCTCCGGTGGATCTACCTGGGCCGGGTGGCCCTGGTACTGGGGATTCTCATGGGGGCCTTCCTCGTCTGGGGCGATGCCCGCCCCGAGCAGACGCTCCTGGCCACCATCATGTTCCTGGTGGGGCTCGCCAGTGTGGGCGTGAGCCTCTGGTGGACGGAGCTGGCCCAGCTCACCCCCACCCGCAGCTTCCTTGTCGCCCAGGTGGCCCTGGATGCCCTTTTGGTCACCGGGGTGGTGCACGTCACCGGAGGGGGCGAGAGCACCTTCGCGTGGCTCTACATCCTCGTGATCTCCGAGGGTGCGCTCCTTGTTCCCCTGTCGGGGGGACTCCTTCTGGCGGCGCTGGCCTCGTTCCTCTACTTCGCCGACATCGTCTGGGGGCACGGCCAGAGCCTGACCGGCGGGGTCTGGCTCCAGGTCACGGTCTTTGCCGGAGTGGCGGCGGCCACCGGGCTCCTGGGGGACCGCCTCCGCCGGGCCGGGGCCCAGCTGGGCGAAATGGAGTCGGAGCTGCGGCGTCTCCGCCTGGACACTGCCGAGATCCTCTCCTCCATCAGCACCGGGGTGCTCACGGTGGATGCCCGGGGGCGCCTCCTTTACCTGAATCCGGCGGCTGAGGCCCTCCTGGGGCTGGACCGGGATGCGCTGACCCTGACCGGCGGACCCGCCCTGGACGGAATTGCCGGAGTGGCCCCGCAGCTGGCCCGGATCCTCCAGGACTCGATGGAGAGCCGGACCCCTTCGTACCGGCTCCGCTCCGAGGGGATCCGAGGGGGCCAGTCCATGGTTCTCGGCGTCTCCACCTTCGTGAGAGACGAGCCCGGCGAACCCCTGGCGGTAACCGCCATCTTCCAGGACATCACCGACCTGGAGCGCATGGCGGTCCTGAACCGGCGCGCCGAGCGGCTCGAGGCGGTGGCGGAGCTCTCGGCCTCCCTGGCCCACGAGATCAAGAACCCCCTGGCCTCCATCCGGAGCGCGGTGGAGCAGTTCACCCACCCGCGCCTCGAGGACCGGGACCGGAAGGCCCTGACCCGGATGGTGGTCCGGGAGTCGGACCGTTTGAGCCGACTCCTCACCGACTTCCTGGACTTCTCCCGGACCGAGGTGGAGCGGAAGGAGCCCGTGGACCTGGCCGACACCCTGAGGGACGCCGTGGCGGTGGTCCGGCAGCATCCCCGCTTCGAGGACTACGGGCTGCGCGTGGCCGCCGACATCGGGGAGGCCTCGGTGCTCGCCTCGGGCGATCTGGTGCACCGGGCGCTCCTGAACCTGCTCCTGAACGCGGTGCAGTTCTCTCCCGAGGGCGGGACCCTCGAGGTGACCATGGACCGCCCTGACCGCCTCCCCGCCGGCCTTCACGTGGAGCGCCCCGTCCGTATCCGCATCCGGGATCACGGACCCGGGGTCCCGCCGGAAGCGCTGGAGCGCATCTTCGATCCGTTCTACACCACCCGCGAAGGGGGATCGGGACTGGGCCTTGCCGTGGTCTACCGCATGGTGGAGGTCCACCAGGGGGTGATCCTGGCCGACAACGCCGACGGGGGCGGGGCCGAATTCCAGATCTTCCTTCCGACCCTCCCGGACCGGGCGACTCCAGGCGCTCCCTGGTCCCTGTCGAATGGCGGAAAGGCCGTGGCTGCGACCGGTTCGGTGGCAGGCCATCAGCCCGCAGCCAACACACCCGCAACGCACCAGCCCGCATTGCTCCAGCCTGCAATGCGTCAGCCCGCACTACATCAGCCGGAAGAGGTTGCTTCATGAAGGTCCTGGTGGTGGATGACGAACTCGGCATCGTTGAATCCCTGGAGGTCCTCTTTCGGGGGGCCGGTTACGAGGTGGAGACGGCCCTGGGGGGGCGCGCCGGCCTCGAGGCCGTGGGGCGCGTCAAGCCCGACGTGGTGGTCTCCGACATCCGGATGCCGGGGGTAACCGGGCTCGAGCTCCTCGAGCATATCCGGCAGACGGACCCGGAGCTCCCGGTGATCCTCATGACGGCCCAGGCCTCCCTCCAGTCGGCGGTGCGGGCCGTGAACGAGGGGGCCTTCTACTACATCCAGAAGCCCTTCTCCAACGACGAGCTCCTGGCCATCTGCGCCCGGGCCGGCGAGAGCCGTGAGCTCAAGGTGGAGAACATCACCCTGAAAAAGGAGCTGAAGAGGCGGGAGGGCGCTAGCGCCGGGATCCCCATCGGGAAGGCCCGGAGCTTTGCCGATGCCCTCAAGCTGGCCCGGACCGTGGCCCCCACCGACTCCACCGTGCTGATTACCGGCGAGAGCGGCACCGGGAAGGAGGTCCTGGCCAAGTACATGCACCAGCTCTCGGACCGGGTGGACGGGCCGTTTCTTTCCATCAACTGCGGCGCGCTCCCCGAGAGCCTTCTCGAGAGCGAGCTCTTCGGCCACGTGAAGGGCTCCTTTACCGGGGCCGTGAAGGACCGGGACGGCCTCCTGGTGGCCGCCGAGGGGGGGACCTTCTTCCTGGACGAGGTGGGCGAGATGTCGCCCCAGACCCAGGTGAAGCTCCTCCGGGCCCTGCAGGAGCGGGAGGTCATCCCGGTGGGCGCCACCGCCACCGTGCCGGTGAACGTGCGGATCATTGCCGCCACCAACCGCGACCTGGAGGAGCAGATCCGGAAGGGCGACTTCCGGAGCGACCTCTACTACCGGCTGAACGTCATTGCCGTGCACCTCCCTCCACTGCGGGAGAGGCGGGACGACATCCCGGTGCTGGCCCAGCACTTCCTGCAGAAGATGGCCGGCCCGGGCGGCGAGCCCAAGGTGCTCTCCGACGAAGCCATGGACGCGCTGAACAGCCACGCCTGGCCCGGAAACGTGCGGGAGCTGGAGAACGCGCTGGAGCGGGCCGCTGTCCTCTCGGGGAACCGCGCCGTGATCCAGGTCGAAACCCTGCCCGACCGGGTGCGCGAGGAGCCCCGGGAGCGGCTTGTGACCGAGGCGCCGCCGGCGAACCCGCCCATGGAGGTCATCGAGCGGGCCTACATCGAGTGGGTGATGCGGGCGGAAGGGGGCAACAAGAGCCGGGCTGCCGAAATCCTGGGGATCGATCCCTCCACCCTGTACCGGAAGATCGCCCGCTACGGCCTGAGCGAGAGTTGACCGACTGGCCCACAAGCCTCCGGGGGCGGCCTTCGCCTCCAGAGGGGCGGGGCCGGGGCCGGGCCTGCTGGCTCACTCTGGACTGTTGTGACATCTAGGGATATCATGTGACATGTTTTCATGCCACGGGAGTCCCCATGTTCGATTCGCTTGACCACATCCTGGGGACCCGAAACAAGGTCCGCCTCCTGCGGTGTCTCTTCACGCTCGACCGAGCCGTGTCCGGGAGGGAGGCCTGCCGGCTCGCGGGAGTCTCTTCGATCGGCCAGCGGTCCCTCGACGAACTCGTGGACGTGGGGATTGCCACGCGGACCCAGGGAACGGCACAGCATTGGTACGCGGCCCACCGGGGCCACTTCCTCGCTCCGCCCCTGGAGGCTCTGTTCCAGCGTGAAGCGGCGGCGCTGGACCGACTCCTCGATACCCTTCGCGGGGGGTTCGACTGCATTGAATCCGTCGTGGCGGCCTACGTGATCGGGAGCGTCGCTCGCGGCGAGAACCGGCCGGACAGCGACCTCGACCTGCTCGTCATCCTCGACGGGCAGGGGGCGGCGGCGCGGCAGGTCAGGCAGAAGCTCCATGCCCTGGGTGAAGAGATTTCCGCGCCCGGTGGGATGCGTCCTTCCTTCACGGTCCTCGCCGCGTCTCAACTTGAGGCTCGTCACGCTTCGGGCGACCGTTTCGCACGAGAAGCCGTGCGCGACGCCCGATGGATCTGGGGAGAAGCGGTGGTCGAGAGCCTCCACCGCGAGGGTGAGGAATCGTGAAGGGGGGGCGCAGGCGCCGGATGGATCCTTCGGCCTCCGGCAAGTACCGGAGGGTCGGAGAGGTCTTGCCGGGATCTGCTCGAGACCTCCTTCATCTGTCAGAGGAGGGTGACACGTACGGAAATGCGGTCGCGATTCCGGCGATCCATGCGGCCATCGCCTATGCTGATTCCATCTGCATTGCCTTTGGGGAGTTCAAGTCCACAGAAGGGGATCACCAGGGGGCGGTGAAAGCAGTGAAGGAAGCGGTGGGCCCAGCGGCCGACGCGGGCGCCATCAGGGCTCTCGGTATCATTCTGAGCGAGAAGGACCAGGTGTCCTACCAGGGGAACTACTACACGCTCGAGGACGCTGCCGCCGTAGTCCGACGCCTCGAAACCTTCGTGGCGTGGGCCGAACAGGTCCTCGCTCGCCGAGCCCTCTCCTCATGACCGACTGGCCCACGAGCCTCCGGGGGCGGCCTTCGCCTCCGCCGGGACCACCCCTCCCCTGGGACCGGGTGGTCCTCTCGGTGGTGATCCCCACCTACAATGAGATGAGCACCGCCGAGCGGCTCCTGCGCCGCGTGCGGGAGGTGCCGCTGCGCCTCGAGGTCGTGGTGGTGGACGACGGCTCCACCGACGGCACCCGGGATCTTCTTGAAACCCTCCGGGATGCGGGGCTCATCGACACCCTGGTCTTCCACGCGCGGAACCGGGGCAAGGGGGCGGCGGTGCGCACCGGCTTCGACGCCGCCACCGGGCACGTGGTGGTGATCCAGGATGCGGACCTCGAGTACGATCCCTTCGAGCTGCCGCGCCTGCTGGAGCCGATCCTCGACGGCTGGGCGGATGCGGTCTTCGGCTCCCGGTTCCTGGGGGGCGGCCCGCAGCGGGTGCACATGTACTGGCACTACCTGGGCAACCGGTTCCTCACCTTCGTGTCGAACGTGTTCACCGACCTGAACCTCACCGACATGGAAACCTGCTACAAGATGGTGCGGCGGGACCTGCTCCGGACGCTCCCCCTGACCCGGGACCGCTTCGGCATCGAGCCCGAGCTCACCGCCCGCCTGGCCCAGGCCGGCGCCCGGATCTACGAGATGCCCATCTCCTACCGGGGCCGCTCCTACGCCGAGGGAAAGAAGATCGGCTGGAAGGATGGAGTCGCGGCCTTCTGGCACATCTTCCGATCGAACGCGCTGCCGCCGAAAGCGCCGCGGTGGGAGGGGCCTGAGTTTGGGGAGATGCTGGGGGAGGGCCGCCCGGTATAGGCGCGGTGGGGGCGCAGGGGGTGCGGCAGCCCGCGAACCCCCCTCGCCTACGTGGTCCATCGTGCAAGGGCGTTGCAGAAATCCACGACCGGGGGATGTGAATTGGGGACAGGGGGCCTGTAGGGTGTTTCGTAAGTTCATGTCGTTCATGGTTTTGGAATGGGGTTACCCCGGGTGGCATACCCGGTGCATTAAGGGGGTGCGGTCAAGACGGGCGAATGGTCGCTCGCACCCACCCAACCCCATGCGGGAGATCAACATGAACAAGAAGGGATTCACTCTCATCGAGCTGCTGATCGTGGTCGTGATCATCGGCATCCTGGCGGCCATCGCCATTCCGCGGTTCAGCCAGACTCGTGAGCGGGCGTTCGTCTCCGC
>SKNW01000098.1 GCA_007120305.1 Gemmatimonadota bacterium
AAGAGATCCTCCACGAACTCGGTGGCGTAGCCGATCCCCCGGGCCTCGACCCGGTAGGGGCCGCCGGGCCGGAGCCCGGGGAAGTTGTAGCGGCCGTCGGCGCGGGAGAGGACGCCCTGCTGCGTCCCGGTGGCGACGTTCATCACCACGATCTGGATATTCGAGAGGGGCTCGCCCGCCGTGGTGGTCACCCGGCCGGTAATGGCCGAAGTGGTGACCGCCTGGGCGAGAATCGGTCCAGCGGAGGCCAGCGTCAGGATGCCGGCCAGCGCGAACCGACGCACAAACGTGGTCAGTCGATTCATCGATCGCTCGTTGTAGAAGGAAGACGCCACCCGCAAGGAAAGCCCCACCCGTCAGTGCGGGGAGGGGAGACGGGGGGGACGGGCGCGGGTGCGCCCGGATGCGGACCGAGACGACGGAATGGATCACCCAAAGGGTGAGGACACATGCCTGAGGACTCCGATCCAGTTCCCGAAGGGGAGGGATGGCGTGTCATGGAGACGAGGAAAGGAGAGGCCCTTTCCGCGGCCAAAGATAGGGACTGCGGGGGGGCAGTGACAAGGATGCCGAGGTCACGGAAGGGTAACCCCGGCGCCGTCATCGGGACCGGATGCCGGACCTTGCGCCGTCTCCTCCCTTGCGGGGTCCGCGGATCAGGCGTCCGTAGGCATCAGCGACACGGGCCGACCCCGGAACACGCCCCCCTTGAGCGTCGCCCGGACCACCTCCACCGGGAGGTCGAAGCGGCGGGGTCCGCAGCTTCCCGGGTTCACGAACCAGGTCCCCTCGAGGTTCACCATGAGAGGCCGGTGCGTGTGCCCGAAGACCACGAGATCTGCATCGGGATACGCCTCCCGGAGAAGGCCCGGGGCCGGGCTCCGTCCGAACTGGTGCCCGTGGATCACGACGGTCTTCAGGCCGTCCAGCTCCAGTTCCTGAACGTCGGGGAGCCGGTGACGGAGATCGAAGCCATCGGTGTTCCCCGTGACTGCGGTCACCGGTGCCACGGCCTCCAGCGCCGTCAGCACGTCCAGGGAGCCCACATCGCCGGCGTGGAGGATGTGCTGCACCCCCTCCAGGGCCCGGAAGAGCTCGGGGCGCAGGAGGCCGTGGGTATCGGAAATGATCCCGAGCTCGAGGACGGGATCATTTCCGGGCATCGGCCTCAGCCTTGTCGGCCTCGCGCACGAGCGTGTCGATCCGGGCCGCCAGGATGAAGTCGTTGGGGCTCACGCCGCCCACCGTGTGCGTCCAGACCCGGACCTGGACCTTCCCCCAGGTCAGGGTGATCTCGGGATGGTGATCCTCGGCCTCGGCCAGGGCTCCGACCTCGTTCGTGAAGGCCAGGGCCGCGGCGAAGTCGGGAAAGGAAAACTCGGCCTCCAGGTGATGGTCGTCGCTGAGCTTCCAGCGGGAATCCACGGCCTCCTGGTAGGAGGTCAGCGCCTCGCCGGAGAGGGGAGGGGTTCCTTCGGGAAGGTGGGTGCAGTGTCGGGAAAGAAGATCGAGGGTCATGGGAGTCCAGGTTGGAGGAAGCGGGGCGGCGGGGCAGGGGACCTCCCTGCGGCCGTCGGGTCATGCCTTCGGGCCATGTCATGCCGTCGGGGCGTGCAGTCCGGCTGATCCTACCCGGTCACCCTACTGAAAGTACCACCCGCCTTCCATCCGGTCATGGTAGAGGAGGAGGGGGCGGCCCCCTTCGAGGATCACCTCGAAGTAATGGCGGGACAGGGGAATGCGCCACCACTCGTCATCGATGCGCCAGTCCTCCCGGATCCCGGCGACACCCACCCATCCCCTGCGCCCCCGCACGGCCCGGGGACGACCGTCGCCGTCCACCCGGACCGTCACCTTCCGGGGCAGGTCCAGCGGGATGGGGCGCAGCCGGGACACGCGCCTACCCCTCCAGGGGGAGAAGGGCGTAGCGCCGCTCCGGGATCCGGGACCAGGGATCCACCTCCACCACCCGGTAGAGGGGAGCTGCCCCGATGCGGAGCCGGAGCTCCCGCACCGCGTCCCGGATCCCGGCAGGAAGGGGAGCGACCCCCTCTTCCGTCCTCCCCTCCCGGGAGCGGGCCCCGGGTTCCCCCCGGTCGAAGAGGCTTGTCTGGGTCACCGGGGCTCCGAAGGCCACGGCCTCCACGAAAAGGGTCTCCAGCGCCCGGGGCGGGGGGCGAAGCTCGATGCGGGTCCGCAGGGGAAAGGCCAGGGCGTCCCGAAGGGCCCGGGGTTCCCGGAGCGTGGCCTCGATCTCCCAGGATCCCCCTCCCTCCAGGTACCCCCCGGCCCGAAGGCCGGCCAGGGCCCGGTCCTTCCGTTCCGGGTGGACCAGGAGCCGGTCCAGAAGGCGGTCCAGCCCCCGGTGGAGCGCCTCCCTGTCCCCGACGGGCGACGGGAAGTCCAGGCTCACCCGGATGGGGCGGGGGCGGTGCAGGGGACGGACCGGGTCGATCCGTTCCCCCCGGGCCAGGGCCCGGAGTTCGGCCCCCGCGGCGCCGAAGTGCCGCATCAGCGCCGGAAGAGGGAGGGCGGCCACCGCGCCCAGCGTGCGCATCCCCAGTCGGTGCAGCAGGTCCAGCCCCCCGGCCTCCAGCGGGAGGATCTCCACCGGCCGGGGTGCCAGGAAGCGGGCCAGGGCGCCGGTCGGTTCGGAGGGGACCAGGACCGGGCTCCCGGGTCGAGCCGCCGCCGCCGCGACCCGGGCGCCGAAGGTTCCGGGGGCTCGCCCCACCCGGACGGCTGCCACCAGGGGAGGGGGAAGCACCTCCAGGAGGACCCGGAGTGCCCGGTGCACCTGGGAAGAAGGTGACCCGTACAGCCGCTCGAGCCCGTCCACCCCCAGATGGACGAGCCCTGGCTCCACCGGTTCCACCACGGGCGTGAGGCCCGCCAGGGCCTCCACCACCGCCTCCTGGGCCGCGGCATAGTGGGCCGGATCCGGCTCCAGGAGCGTGAGCCCCGGACAGAGGGCCACGGCCTGGGAAACGGGCATCCCGCGGCGCACCCCCGAGGCTCCCGCCCGCTCCGAGACCTGGTCCACCACCTGCCGTCCCCCCATCTCCCCGGGAGTGAGGAGCGCCACCGAGGTGGCATCGAGCTCCGGCGTGCGGACCAGCTCGAGGCGAAGCTCGAAGGAAGGGAGCCAGAGGGCCAGGGAAGTGCGGGACGAGGTCATGGTCGAGCACGCAGACCGGGAAGCGGGAAGTCGAACACGGAGGGGCGAACAAACACCGAAACCGAACATAAGCCGAACACGGAGGGCGAACAAGATTCCCGGGGAGGACGCTCTCCCTCGTGGCTGCCCCCTTGTGGCCGGCCCCCTCACCCCGCACCCTGAAGAACGCGATCCCGGCCGCCGGCCTGCGGGCCGCGCCTTCTCCCCGCGCACCCGGAGCGTGATCCATGGACCTGACCCCGAGTCACACCTTCACCCAGCGGGTCATCGGTGCCGCCCGCATCGACCCGGTCATCTACAACGAGGTCGAGCACGACACGGCCGCCACGAGTCAGGCCGCCATGGTGGTCGGCTTTGCTGCCCTCTGCTCCGCCATCGGCAACCTGGGAGGCGGCCTCGGGGTCATGATCGGCGCCATATTCAGCGCCCTCGTGGGCTGGCTCATCTGGTCGGCGGTGACCTACCTGATCGGCGCCAAGCTCCTGGGGGGGACGGCCACCTGGGGCGAACTCCTCCGGACCATCGGCTTTGCCCACGCCCCCGGGTTCTTCCTGATCCTCGGCATCGTTCCCTTTGCCGGGTGGATCGTCCGGTTCGTCGTGGGGATCTGGATGCTCGTCTGCGGGATCGTGGCGATCAGGGAGGCGCTGGATTTCTCCACCGGCAAGGCGGTCCTCACCGCGATCCTGGGCTGGATCGCCATGATGCTTCTCTCGCTTCTCCTGATCGGGGGCACCGCGGGGCAGGGCATCTTCATGCGCTGACCCGTGGGGGTGGGGCGCCACCCGCGCCAGCCGCGCTACTCGCGCTACTCGCGCCTCCTCGGCGGCCTCCTCGCACCCGCACCGCTTCCTCGAATCAGGACGAGGGCTCGCTGGCCACCCAGGCGCTCCACCACAGGTCCCGGAGCATCTCGGCTCCGGCGGCGATGCGGTCGGCAGCAAAGTTCACCGACACCGGGTCCGGCGGTGTCTCGGGGCCGAAGCCATGGTCCCGGTCAATGCGGTACAGTTCTTCCACCTTCGAGTTCGTGTAGCGCACGTAGGCGAAGATGGAGGTCCGGGCATCCTCGAAGACCCGTGCCTCCATTCCCACCCGCGGGCGCACATCCTCGTAGCCCAGGTGGGTCTGGACGAAGCGGGACTCGAAGCGGGCGTGGACACCCGTGTCGGTGGTGTACCCCTCGGGATTGGGGACCTGGGCCTCATCCCACCCGTTGAAGTGAATCGTGGTGTGATGGGGCTGGGAAAGATCGGTCACGAAGTGCCCCAGGATCCCCGCATCGTTCACGATCCGCTCCTGGAGCCAGCGCCGAACCTCGGGGTTCTCCTCGCTCCGCCACCGGGCGAAGCTGGATTCGAGGCGCTGGTAGAGTTCCAGGGCCGCGAAGGGAGCAAATCCCACGGCCACCTTGGGGTTCTCCACCCCTGCCTCCAGGAGGCGCTGGAAGAAGTCCCAGCGGTCGGTGCTCTCCTCCAGGATCAGCGGGTCAGGGATGTTCTCCAGGTCGATGTAGTGATCGTAGCGCCACGCCTCGTCCATTTCCCGGTAGCGTCGATCCCTCCACCGGTCGGGCTCGGGGTTGAGCCAGGCGAGCTGGTCCTTCGCCTCGAGGAAGAAGGGGGGCATCCCCTCGGGGAGGGTCTCCACGGCGGCCCGGGCGGCCATCTCGTGGCCCACGCCGCCCCAGGGGGCGGGAGCCGGCGGGGAGGCCTTGCCCTCGGGCGAGGCCGTGGCCGGCGACAGGGCCAGGCTGCCGGAGGCGAGGGCCACGGCGAGAATCGAAAGGGGTCGGAGGGCCAGGTTCATCGGCAGAGCCAGGTTCATGGGCAGGGGTGCGGAGGGAGGACATGGATGCAGGGAGCGCCGCAGGCCTGGAGGCCCAACGGCCGACGAGGGAGACATCCAGCGGGTGTCTCCCTCGTCATGTACCCCCGGAAGCGGGGGACAGGTGCCACCGGAAGGGTGACGATCCGGTACCGACCCGGGACCGTACCGAGCGCCCGGTCAGCCCAGATGGAGTCCCGCCGAAGCGAGGAGGAAATCGACCCGGGTCTCGAGACGGGTCCGAGCACGAATCGGATCTCCGGGCATCCCCGTAAGGAAGGCCTCCCGCAGCGTCTCCACCATGGCTCCGGCCAGGAGGGCCGAGAGGTCGGCGTCCGACACCGGGCGGATGGGAACCACCACCGGAAGGGACTCCTGGATGCGGGCCACGATCCATGCCTTCACCTGGTCCAGGGGGCGAGGGGCTACCGACGAGCCCGAGGCGGCCGCCGAGCCCCCGGTGGACGCTGACCCGGCGGGCTCCTCGTCTCCGGCGGGGAGGTCGGCCATGCGGGCTGCCAGCGCACCGGCCAGGATCGCATCCTCTTCCAGGCGCGTCATGACGCGCCTCATCTGCTCCAGGACGGCATCGGCTCCACCCGTTCCCTGGCGGGACAGGGCCTGGGCTTCCTCCTCCCACACGCCCCGGAACCAGGAAGCCAGGATGTGCTCCTTGGTGGGGAAATGGTTGAAGAAGGTCCCCTTGGCCACGCCGGCGGCCCTGGTCAGTTCCGACACCGAGGTGGCGTCGTACCCCTGGTCGCGGAAACGGGAAAGGGCGCTGGTGTAGAGGCTCGAGCGGACCTGGTCCGTCGAGAGGCGGGTGCGCCGACGCGGGCGCCGCGGGCGGCGGGAGGATGACGTGGTCATGCTGAAATATGACCCTGGTCAGCGATCAGGGTCAACCATGTCCCGGGCGCAGTGTCCAAGGGGAGGGACCAGGAGCGAGGTCCAGGGGCGAGGTCGGAACAGCCGGGATGGAGCGCGGGAAACGGCGTCCATGGATCCTGATCGTGGCTCCCCGGTACTTCTTCCCCCGACTGCCCTTCCCCCGACAGCCCTCCCCCCGTCTCCTTCAATCGGTATCCCATCGATGACGACCACCCAGGATTCCACCTCGATTCCCACCTTCGCCCGCCTCGAGCCGCTGGCCCTGAGCCTCCTGCGTTTCGCGGCCGGCTTCCTCTTCCTCCAGCACGGTGGCGCCAAGCTCTACGGATGGTTCGGGGGATCGGTGCGGGCCTTTCCGGAACCAACCTTCTTTGCCGGAGGGATCGAGTTCTTCGGGGGAATCCTCATCATGATCGGCCTCTTCACCCGTCCGGTGGCCTTCCTGGCCTCCGGAACCATGGCCTTCGCCTATTTCATGGCCCACGCCGGTCGGGGCTTCTGGCCCTACGCCAACGGGGGAGCCCTGGCTGCGCTCTACTGCTTCGTCTTCTTCTTCCTGGTGTTCCGGGGTGCAGGGCCCATCTCCGTGGACGCCCTCCTCGCCCGCCGGAAGGCGCGCGGAGAGTCCGGGACGCCCGAGCCCCGGGAGTAACCCCGGGGTCAGTCCCGGGGTCAGTCAGTCCCTGGGTAGTCCCGGTCAGAACACGAATCCCCGCCAGGCTTCCCGGAGCTGGGTGCGGGTCATTCCCGCAAAGACGGAAGGCGAATAGAGGAAGCGGATGGCTGCCTCCTCCCAGGGATGAAACGCGGTGGGCGGAGGGGCGCCATCGGGCGAAGCGGCCATGACGAAGGTCCCGCCTGGAAAGGCAGGGTGGCCCATCAGTCCGATGGCGTGTCCCATGGCGTGCAGGGCGGCCCGTTCCAGAACCGGCCCGTCCAGCTCCGCCGAAAGCGCAATTCGGACCTCGGTGATCCCGGTCTCGGGGGTCGCGGTGACAAACGTTCGGCTGAACGACCAGGGGCGGGTGGGATCCACGGCCCGGTAGGCATCAGGCTCCAGGAGGTCCACGCGGATTGCTCCTTCCGGGCTCCCTGCCGTGACCTCCACGAGGTCCAGCCCACCTGCGGCCCGGACCCGTTCGGCGGCCCGACGGAGCGCATCCCGCTCCCGCGGAGGAAGGGAGGCCGGAAGGAGGAGACGCGGGGCCGGGGTTGTCCACCGGAACCGGAGCACGGCATCGTCCGCCCCCAGGAGAAGCGCCTCCTCCAGGTACCGCAGGACCTCGGCCCTCGCATCCACTGCGGCGGGGGGCGGAGCCGTCACCCCACCCCCCGCGAAGAGGTTCGATCCGTCGCATCCTCCCAGCGTCAGGCCAAGGGTCAGGCCAATGGCCAGGAGGAGCCCCGGAAAGAGCGCGGGGGGCCGGGCCGGCCGCGCGACCTGCCTGGCCGCCATCCTCATTGCCCGCCCCCCCGCCGGCTCACCGGACCGCCCGGGCAAAGTCGAGCCCGGTGAGGATGCCCGCCAGCTTGTCCCCGTCCTGGACGATGACGCGGCGAACCCGCGTGGCGGCCGCCTGGGCAGCAGCCCGATGCAGGCGGGTGTCGGGACGAAGGGCCAGGATCCGGGGGCTCATCACGTCCTCCACGGCGGTATGCCGGGGGACGTCCCGGGACTCGAGCGCCTCCACCTGCGTGAAGATGCCCACTGGCCATTCGTTCTCCACCACCACGAGACCGGTGACGCGGGCGCGCTCGAGGCGCTCCACGGCCAGCGACACGGGCTCCTCGGCCCGGATCGTGAAGACCGGGTGGGACATGAACTCGGACACCGGGTGGTTCGCCCGCTTCTCCTCCAGCGCGCGCATGAGGTCGCGGGTGGTCACGATGCCCGAGCACGACCCGTCCTCCTCCGTCACCAGAACCCGGTGGGTCCGGTTCTTGACCATGAGGTCCGCGGCCTCGGAAAGCGGGGCATTCGGACCCACGGTGGGGACATCCTGGGTCATCTCGTCCGACACGGAACGCTCCGGGAGGGTCAGGGTGGCGTCCGAGGGGCGTCGCCCTGCCTCGAGCCGGCCCACCCGGAGTACGTCGTCCCGGCGAATCATTCCCAGCTTCGCGCCGGAGGTGGGGTCCCGGACGACGAGGGCGCTGACGTTGGCCTCCTGCATCCTGCTGTAGGCCTCTTCGAGGGTGGCGTCGGCGTTGACGCTCACCACGGGCGACGTCATGTAGAGCGAAACGGGGATCTGGAAATGCGACATGGGATTGAAATACCTGGAGAAGAAGGGGAGGGGCGGCCGGAATCGCCCATCGCGACCCCGACCCTTCGGCTCCCATCAAGATGGAGGATTCATGCCACATCCCGGAAGGGACGCCGGGCCGGACCCCGGTCCGGAACCCTGACAGGACCCCAGGCGGCCGTGACAGACGCGACAGAGGGGGCAACGAAGGGCCCCCTTGATCCGGACGGGCGGCCGGGTCATTGTCCGTGATCCCTTGTCCAGGCCCTGTCCGGAGGACCATACTGCCATGATCCGCTTCTCCCCCGTTCCCGCTTCCCGTCACCTTCGCCGCCAGCCGCGCGCCGCCCTTTCGGTCGTCGGGCTCCTTCTCGTTCTCCCGGCGCTCCCGATGCCTGCCCACGTGCAGGCTCACGTGCAGACACTCGGGACGGGCGCGACGCTGGAGGCCCAGGAGCGGAAGGTGCCGGTGGACGAAGCCATCACATCGTCCCACACCGTGACAATCAATGGCGAGCGCATCGCCTACGAGGCCACGGCCGGGTTCCAGCCCGTCTGGAACGACGAGGGCGACCCCATCGCCTCCCTCTTCTTCACCTACTACGAGCGCACCGGGATCGAGGACCGCTCCCGCCGCCCTCTGGTCATTTCCTTCAACGGGGGGCCGGGGTCCGCGTCGGTCTGGATGCACATCGGCTACACGGGGCCCGTCTTCCTCAACATCGACGACGAGGGCTTTCCGGTTCAGCCGTACGGGGTCAGCGAAAACCCCCATTCCATTCTCGACGTGGCCGACATCGTCTACGTGGACCCGGTGAACACCGGCTTTTCCCGGGCCCTCCCGGGGGTGGATGCCCGGCAGTTCTTTGGCGTCTACGAGGACATCTCCTACCTGGCCGCCTGGATCGAGACCTTCGTGACACGGCAGAACCGGTGGGCCAGCCCCAAGTTCCTCATTGGCGAGAGCTACGGAACGAACCGGGTGGCCGGGCTCGCGGGGAGGCTGCAGGGGTCCCACTGGATGTACCTGAACGGGGTGATCCTGGTCTCCCCCACCCGGATGGGGGTCGAGGCCGGGGGCCCGGTGGGCGATGCGCTTCTTCTCCCGCATTACGCAGCCACCGCGTGGTTCCACGGGCAGCTCGAGCCGGCGCTCCAGAACCGGGATCTCGAGGAATGGCTTCCCGACGTGGAACGGTTCACCCTGGACACCTACATCCCGGCGCTGGCCCGGGGCGGGTTCCTGGATCCGGCGGAGCGGGAGGCGCTGGCCCGAGAGGTGGCGCGCTACGCCGGGGTAACGTCCCGGTACGTGCTGAACAACAACCTGGCCATCCCGGTCACCCGGTGGCGGAAGGAACTTCTCCGGGACCAGGGCCAGACCGTGGGACGCCTGGACGCTCGGTACAAGGGGATCGACCGGGAGGATGACGGGCTCACGCATGACTTCGATCCGGCCCTCACCGCGTGGAACCACGCCTTCACCCCGGCCGTCAACCTCTATCTCCGAAACGACCTTGGGGTGGAGACGGATCTTCCGTACAACATTTTCGGGCCGGTGAGCCCCTGGAACCGGAGCACCGACAACACCGCAGAAAACCTCCGCAGGGCCATGGCCGAGAATCCGTACCTGAAGGTCATGATCCAGGCCGGGTACTACGACGGGGGAACGGACTACTTCAGCGCAAAATACACCATGTGGCAGATGGATCCCTCCGGGAAGCTCCGGGACCGGTTCCGCTTCGAGACGTATCGAAGCGGCCACATGATGTACCTCCGGCAGGAGGACCTGGCCTCCTCCAACCGCCACATCCGGGAGTTCATTCTGGACGCCGTTCCCCCGGCGGGGACGCCGGCCATCTACCGGTGATGCCCCGCGGGGGGAAGGCACCGGGCGAACCTGACGACCCCGTCCCCGGCCTCCCGGTCCCGGTGGTTGCGGCCGTGATCCGACGGGGAGATTCGGTGCTCATCGGACTCCGTCCGCCGGAGAAGCGCCACGGGGGTCTGTGGGAGTTTCCCGGGGGCAAGGTGGCGCCGGGGGAATCGGAGCCGGAAGCGCTGGCCCGGGAGTTGCTGGAGGAGCTGGGCGTGGAGGTGGCACAGGTGGGTGAACTCCTGGCCGCGTTCCGGGACCCCGGGTCTCCGTTCGAGATCCGGTTCCGGAGTGTCAGGATCCACGGCCTCCCCGAGGCGCTGGAGCACACGGAACTGCGGTGGGTCACACGGGCGGAAGCCCGGGGACTTCCCCTGGCCCCCACGGATCGGCGCTTCACGGACGAGATGCTCTGAGTCCGCCCCGCGAGGCGTGGGGTGGCGTGATGCGAGGCGTCGAGAGGATCCTTGCCTCAGGCCTGCTTGCTGGACTACAAATGTTTCCGTAGCTTGCCCGGGTCTCCCTGTACCGTGGGGTTCGATTCTCGATTCCCCACGCCCTGGCCGTCCCCGACAACTGTCCCCGATGTTCGCTCCCCACTCCTGGAACCCTCCCGCCGTCTCGGGCTGCGCATGACGCGCCCGCGCCACGGCGGCGTCGTGCCGTTTTCCCCTGTGGTCATCGAGCGGGCCGGAGGCGGGCTGGATCGCGTCGCAGAGGACCCGGTCCCGATCCGCGCCCTCCGTGGTCTCGCGCGGGAGGGCACCGAGATCCTCGGGGCAGAACGGACCTCCATCTGGAGGATGGGTCCTGCGGGGATGCCGATGCGGTGCCTGACCCGCTTCCACCGGAGTTCCCGAACCCACGAGGACGACCTGGCCTACCCCGATGAGCTCGGCCGGGAAAGCTGGCATCTTCTGGAGCGACTCTCGATTCTCGCCATGGAAGACGTCCGGGCCAGTCCCTCGCCCACGCCGGTCCTCCGGAACTACCTGCAGGAGGCCGACATCCGGGCGCTCCTGGCGGTGCCCGTCCGGCATCGGGGCCAGTTGGCGGGGTTCATCGGCTTCGAGGAACTGGATGGCCCACGGCGCTGGACCCCCCGGGACCGGGAACAGGCCGCGGCCCTCGCGTTCCGACTGGAACGCCACTGGGGCCGGGTCGGCACCTCCGTCACGCCCCTGCGTCGCTCCGGGGGCGAGATCCGCGAGGCCGAGACCCTGCGTTCACATCGGGTCATCGAACCTGGCAGGAGCGTGGAAGTGACGGATTCCCCCTCTCCTCCGGAGACCGGATTCGCCCCATTTGAGGGGGAGACGGCAGGGTTCCAGGTTGCGAGGGCAACGGGTCGGGCTGCGAAGCTCATGCCTGAGGTGTCGCAGGATGCCGCACGTGAGGCCAGCGATGAGGCCACGCCCGAAGCTGCTCCGAGGGTCCACATCGAGGCTTCTCCGCGGCTTCGCGAGGAACACCGGGTCAGGGCCGAATCCCGGGCAGCCCACATGGACGTGCGCCCCCCGCCCGCCGCACCGGTACCGAACCCCGGGGCCTCCATCCAGCCGGCCGAGGCCCCGGCGGTGGTCAGCGGATTCGGCCACCGCCGTGAGCTTCGGGCCAGGCTCCAGCGACTCAGGACCCTGGAGCGGACCGGAGTCCTCGGAACCCGAACGGCGCGGGAGGTCCTGCACTGGCTCGACCTCCAGGAGGGTACCCTCGCCCTTCTCGACGCACAGATGGACCCAGAAGGGCCTGGGATGTCGCTCCTGGCGGAGGCGCGGGAGGCGCTGGAGCGCGCCCGGGGAGAACTTGGACGATTCCTCGGATGGGCGCGGCATGGGCTGCTCCGCCCCCCGCCCATCGAGCTCAACCGGCTTGTAGGTGGATTGGCGGCTCGGCTGGGAAAGCTCACCGGAGAGCGGGTCGGTCTCCTGTTCGGGCCCTCCAGCGAACCGGTGCACATGGTGGCCGAACCCCGCTTGCTGGAGCGATGCCTGGAGGAACTTGTCCGGAATGCCCGGGCCGCCTCCCTGCCGGGCGAGCGGGTTCGGGTTGGCGTTCAGCAGGGGGAGGCGTCCGGGGGTCGAAGAGTGGCGCGCCTCGTGGTGGAGGACCAGGGGACCGGCATTGCCGCCTCGAACCTGCCCTGGATCTTCGAGCCCTGGTTCACCACCGCCCCCGAGCCCTCCGACGGGTTCGGTCTTCCCTTCGTTCAGGCCGTGGTAGAGGGGCATGGCGGCTGGGTTGACGTCACCTCCACCGAGGGAAGAGGAAGCCGCTTCGTCCTGAACTTCCCCCTGGTTGATCCTCTCGGGGCTGACGCCGCGGAAGGCGACGATCCCGAGGAGGAGGCCAGAGGAAGGGCGGGAACGCCTGCCCCCCTCGCCCTTCTGGTGGAGGACGAGCCCCTGACGGCCCGGCTTCTTCGGCGCGCGCTGGAAGGGGCCGGGTTCCGGGTTCTGGCTGCCGAGGGGAGTCCCGGGGCGGTGCGCCTCGTGAATGAGCAGGCCCCGGCTGCGTCGCTCCTGGTGGCGGAGCGGGTCCTCGATGACGGCGGTGAGGGCGTGGAGCTCCTTCGGACGGGGCGAACGATTCATCCCTACCTGGGAGGCATTCTCCTGGACCGGCGACTCCGTTCAGGGGCGGATGACGATGTGCTCACGAGGGTGCGGCAGGCCGGACAGATTCCCTCCGACGTTCCCCTCATGCCCGCACCGTTCGATCCTGGAACCCTTGCATCCGAGGCCCGCAGGCTCGCCCATTCCCTGGATCGGGCGACGGATCGGGCGACGGATCGGGCGACGGACCGGGCGACGGACCGGGCGACGGCCCTCGCCACGGACCCCGACGAGAGCCCCGCTGGAACGGCCTCGACGGAGCCGGAGGAAGCTGCCTCGGATGCGGAGGAGAACGGGACGCTCCACTGAGCCACCGGGGTGGGGGAGTGACCGTGGTCCGGCAGGGGGCAGGGCAGGCCATGACCGCGGTCAGACCCTCTGCCGCGCGATGATTCGGGAGAGGAGGATGACGGGCACCGTCCCCACGGCCACGATGAGCAGTGCAGGGAGCGCCGAGCGCGCCACCTGCTCGTCGGAGGCAAGCTGGAAGGCCCGGGTGGCCAGGGTGTCGAAATCGAAGGGGCGAAGGATCAGGGTCAGGGGAAGCTCCTTCAGCACATCGACAAAGACCAGGAGTGCGGCGGCCACCAGCGTCCCCCGGAGGAGGGGGAGGTCCACCTTCCAGAGCGTCCGGAGAGGTGACGCCCCCAGGGACCGGGAGGTCTCGTCCAGGTTCCCGCAGACCCGCTCGAACCCCGAATCCACGGGATTCAGCGCCACCGCCAGGAAGCGGACCACGTAGGCAAAGACCAGGGCCGCCACCGTCCCGGTCAGGAGGAGGCCCACCTGCCCTCCCACCACGGGGCGAAGAAGGGCCGCCAGCTGCCGGTCCACCCATAGAAAGGGGATCAGGACGCCCACGGCAATGACGGCTCCGGGAATGGAGTACCCCAGCGAGGAGGCGCGGGCCCCGAGTCGAAGGAGGGGCGTGGGCGAGAGCCTCACCGAGTAGACGATGAGGAGGGCCGCCACCACGGCCAGCACCGCCGCCGCCGATGCCAGGCCGAAGGAGTTGAGGGTCAGGGTCAGGAACCGCCGGTCGAGGGCTTCCGGGGCCACCTGGCCCGCCCACACGAGGAGCTGGCCCACCGGGATCACGAAGCCCAGGAGAAGGGGGAGGCCGCAGGCGGCAAAGGCGCCCCACCTCGCCACGCGGCCCAGGCGATACCGGGGGATCGGCCGGAACCGGCTGGAGCCCTGGTCGAACCGGGCCCGACCCCGCTGAGCCCGCTCCACCAGGATGAGGGCGAAGACCAGAACGAGGAGGGAGGCCGACAGCCGAATGGCTGCCGGGCCGTCGCCCAGCGCGAACCACGCCCGGAAGATCCCCGTGGTGAAGGTCGAGACGCCGAAGTACTTGACGGCCCCGTACTCGTTCAGAACCTCCATGAGGACCAGGGTGACCCCGGCCACGATCCCCGGACGTGCCAGCGGAAGAGCCACCCGGAAGAAGGTCTCCCAGGCTCCCTTTCCCAGGATGCGCGACGACTCGAGGATCCCGCCGGACTGCTTCTGGAAGGAGGTCCGGGTAATCAGGAAGACGTAGGGGTAGAGGACCAGGGCCATCATGAGACCGGCCCCGGGAAGGGACATGAGCCAGGTTCGGAGCCTGGCGGTGGAGGCCGGATCGAACACCACCTGGAGCGCGGACTGCACCGGCCCGTCATGGGCCAGCAGTTCGGCGTAGGTGAAGGCCATGATGTAGGTGGGAAGGGCCAGCGGGAGGATGAGCCCCCACGTGAAGATGCGGCGCCCGGGAAAGTCGCAGGTCGTCACGAGCCAGGCGGTGGAGACTCCCATGACCAGGGTCACCACCCCCACCCCTGCCACCAGCAGCAGAGAGTTCCGCAGGTAGACCGGGAACACGGTGGAGGCCAGGTGATCCCATGTCTCACTCCCCCCTGCCAGGACGCCCCCGAGGATCACCGCGGGGGGGAGGAGGACCAGCAGCACGACCAGGGCGGTGGCCACCGTCCACGGGGTCAGGGTGACCCGGAGGCGAGGGTTCAGTTCGTCACGGAGCCGCCCCAGTCCCTTTCTCAGTCGCCGGGTCGCCACGGAGCCACCGGGCGACGGGGAGTTCAGCGCCACCCGCCTCGATCAAAGATCCGAACCGCCTCGTTGTTCAGTTCACCCAGGCGGGACAGGGGAAGGGGATCGGCCCGGAATTCTCCCCATGCCTGCAGGGTGGGCGCCCAGGCCACCCCCTCGCGCACGGGGTATTCGAAGTTCCCCTCGGCAAAGGCCCGCTGCGCCTCCTCGCTCACGAGGAACTCCAGGAGTCGAAGGGCGTTGGCCGCGTTCGGAGCGTGCCGGGTCACCGCCGCGGCACTGACGTTCACATGCGCGCCCCGCCCACCCTGGTTCGGGAAGATCACGCCCACCCGGTCCGCCAGCTCACGCGAGGCTTCATCCTCCGCGTCCAGGAGGCGACCCACGTAGTAGGTGTTCACCAGGGCAAGGTCGCCCACGCCCGCCGCCACGTCCCGGATCTGGTCGGTATCGTTCCCCTGCGGCGGACGGGCAAAGTTGGCCACCACGCCTCGCACCCAGGCCTCGGCCACTTCCGGGCCGTGGGCTGCGAGGATGGAGGCCAGGTGCGAGACGTTGTAGATGTTCTCCGACGACCGGGCCACGATGCGTCCGGCCCAGCGCTCGTCGGTGAGGGATTCGTAGGTCTGCACGTCGGCGGGGTCGACCCGGTCCCGGGCATAGGCAAGGATCCGCACACGGAGGGTCAGGCCGTACCAGAAGCCCTCGGGGTCCCGGTACGCCGCAGGAATGACCCGATCAAGTTCCCGCGAGGAGACGGACCGGAGAAGATCCCGTTCCTTTGCCCTGTGCAGGCGCCCCGCGTCCACGGTAATGAGGAGATCGGCAGGGGAAGCGGCACCCTCCCGCTCGAGACGTGCCATGAGCTCGTCGGCGGAGGCACTCACCACCCGCACGGCGATTCCCGTCTCCTCCGTGAAGCGCTGGAAGAGGGCCTCGTCGGTGTCGTAGTGACGATGGCTGTAGACGTTCACCACCGGTTCTCCCGCATCGCCGCATCCTGCGAGCGCCCCTCCCACGAGAAGAAGGACCACGGCCCCGAGCACGCCATGGAACCTGCGCCTCGCGGTGGTTCCTGCCTCTGTCCGGGGGCCACCGTCAGGCCCGGAGCGGGGAGCGGTGTCGGACGCAGCGTGGGCATCCATCGAAGAGGTCATGGGCCACCGGATGGGAGGAAGGGGAGCCGAGAGGCGGGCGCACCGGGGCCTCCCCGGGCGCTGTTGAGAACGAATCTCAACGCCGGCAGGGGGGATGTAAAGGGGCACCTTCCGCATTCGGCGGGGCTGGCCGCCAGGGACCGTGCACCGGGAGTGCTGGGGGCTCAGGGCGCCAGGGTCAGGGGAACCGCCGCTCCCGTGACGATCCCCGCCTCCTCCGACGCCAGGAAGCGGAGGACCCGGGCGATCTCGTCGGGCTTGAGCCAGCGCTTCCGGTCCGCATCGGGCATGGCCTCGCGGTTCGCCTCCGTGTCGATGATGGAGGGGAGGACGGCATTGGCCGTGATCCCGTGCTCCGCGCCCTCCCGGGCCAGGGCCTGGGTGAGATTGAGCACGGCGGCCTTGGCCGCTCCGTACGCCGTCATCCCGGCCGCGCCCCGGTCCACGGCCGGGAAGGCGGAGACCATGAGAATCCGCCCGAAGCCGGCGGCTCGCATGGCCGGAAATGCCGCGCGGGAGACGAGGAAGGCCGTGGTCGCGTTCATCCGGAACATCCGCTCCCAGGTGGCGGGATCCGTATCCTCTACTCCGGCCATGGCGAAGCCTCCGGCCAGGTTCGCCACCACCTCCACCGGGGGGAGCTTGCCGAAAAGCTGGTCGACGCCCTCCGGCCGGGTCAGGTCCACGTCCCGGTGCAGGTGGATCCGGGAAAGGTCTCCTTCCAGGTGGGCCTCGAGCCCCGGGATCTCGTTCGGGTCGAAGATGGGCACATGGACCTGGGCACCCGCATCCCGGAAGACCTTTACCACCGCCCTTCCCAGCGCGCCTGAGCCGCCGGTGACGAGGGCCGTGCGTCCGGAGAGCACCAGGGGGTGGGGGATGCCATGGCTCGGGTTCATCGGTTTCCTCGGGAAAGGGTCCGGCTGGGGTTCGGGATCGCGCCGGGAGGGCTACCCCCGACCCCGGCCCGGGTGCCCGTGTCGACGCTCTTCCCCCGGGAGTGCGGCGAGGGAAAACGGGTGTTGCCCCTGCTCCCGCCCTTCCTCTACCTTCGGAGGTTCGACCCCTCCGGTCCCGAGCCGCGCGACCGGTACTGGCGACTCGGCTCACCCCCAGGAAACAGGCCCCCATGAAGATCCGGATTCTCGACCAGGCCCCGGCCCGCGTTCATGCTCCGCTGGTGGCCGTGGCCGTCCCCCGGGGCAACGGTGACCTGTCCCCCGGGGCCCTTGCCCTGGATGCCGCCCTGGGCGGAGCCTTTTCCCGGGCCCGGGAGGCGGGGGATTTCGACGGGCGCGACGAAGCCAGCCTCCTCTTCTACGCTCCGACGGCGGAGGCCCCGGATCACGACGGAGATCAGCAGGGGGGAGAGGGCGGGGACCTGCGGCGCTTCCTCTTCCTCGGCATCGGCGATGCGGATAAGCTCGACCGATCCGCCGTCCGCTCCTTCGCCGCCCGCGCCGTGCGCCGGGCCGAGTCCCTTCGTCTGACCGAGCTTCACCTCGTTGTGCCCCGGCTCCACAGCTCGGGCGAGGCGCAGAGTGGGGAGGGCAGGGAAGCGAACGCCTCGGGTGACCCGGAGCTGGCCGCCCTTCAGGCCGCCACCGAGGGACTGATCCTCGCCGCGTGGGATTTCCGGGAATTCCGCTCTTCCCCCACCGGGGCCTCCTCCACGCCTCCGCCTCCCCTGGTCTCCAGGGGCGCCCTGGCGCTGGACCTTGCCCCCGACGAGGCCGGCCCCGATGACGATGCCCAGGCCCGTGCGGTCCGCCTTGGGCAGGCACTGGCGGAGGGCGAGAACTTTGCCCGCACGCTTCAGCAGCGCCCTGCCAACGTGGCCACCCCGGAGCACCTCGCCGGCGTCGCACTCCAGCTGGCGGAGGACCACGAGTTCGAGGTGACCATCCTTGGCCCTCGCGAGATGGAACGGGAGAACATGGGGGCCCTTCTGGCGGTGGCCGCGGGATCGGAGCAGGAGCCCCGCCTCATCGTGCTCGAGCATCGGGGCGGGGAGGACAAGGATCCCCCTCTGGTCCTGGTGGGGAAGGGGCTGACCTTCGATTCGGGGGGCATCTCCATCAAGCCCGCGCTGGGGATGGAGGACATGAAGTTCGACATGTCGGGCGGGGCGGCGGTGCTGGGCGCCATGAAGGCCATCGGGATGCTGGGGCTTCCCCTGAACGTGGTGGGCGTGGTGCCGGCCTCCGAGAACCTGATCAACGGGCGGGCGACGAAGCCCGGCGACGTGATCCGCACCCGGGCCGGAAAGACGGTGGAGGTGATCAATACCGACGCCGAAGGCCGCCTCATCCTGGCCGACGCGCTTCACTACGCGGCGGAGCGCTTCTCGCCCCGGGCCATGGTGGACTGCGCCACCCTCACAGGGGCCTGCGTCATCGCCCTGGGGCACCACGCCTCCGCCCTCATGGGAACGGACGAGGGCGTGATCCAGGCCCTGCGGGAAGCAGGGGACCGGTCCGGAGAGCGCTGCTGGCCCCTGCCGCTGTGGGAGGCCTACCGCAAGCAGCTGGAGAGCCCCGTCGCCGACCTGAAGAACGTGGGAGGGCGTCCCGCCGGGAGCATCACTGCCGGCCTCTTCCTTCGGGAATTCGTGGGCGACACGCCCTGGGCGCATCTGGACATCGCGGGAACGGCCTACGGAGAGCCCGTGGAGCCGTGGCAGCGAAAGGGAGGCTTCGGCGTGCCGACGCGGGTTCTCCTGGAGTGGGTCCTGAGCCACACCACCTGACCCGGACGCCGCCATGCCCTCTTGTCGCTTGTCGTGTCGGTCGCTCCGGATGCTTCCTGTCCTGGCTGCGCTGCTCCTTCTTGTTCCGGCCCCCGCAGTTGCCCAGATCCCGCCTCCTCTTCCGCCGCTCCCCATCCCCGGCGCCTTTCCGGACACGGTGCGCGCGGATGTTCCGGAGGGCGAGGATCCAGCGCTGGGCGAGGCCGCAATTCCGGCGGATTCGGTCCTGCCGGTGGTGCCGCGAAACGTGCCCCAGGGTCGCATCTCCCTCCCCCGGAACCTGGAGCCCGGTGTCTGGGAATGGGACCGCGCGGATCTTCTGGCCGCGCCCTCCCTCACCCTCCACGATCTCATCTCCTTCGTGCCCGGCGTGACCCTGGTTCGGGGGGGGGACGTGGGCGCGCCGGTGGGGATCTCGGTGTTCGGGAGTGGAGGCGGACAGGTGCGCGTCTTCCTGGACGGCGTCGAGGATGCTCCCCTGGAGGGCGGCGTGGTGGATCTTTCCCAGGTCGGGGTGACCGGGCTGGAGCGGGTTCGGCTGGAACGGGGCCCGGCCGACATCCGGCTGTATCTCACAACCCACCAGATCGATGACCCGCGCCCCTTCACCCTGCTGGAGGTGGCCACGGGGGACCTGCGCACCAATCTCTTCCGGGCCGGCTTCGTGCACCCCGACGCGCTGGGTGGAACGCTCCTGGTGGCGCTGGACCGGATTGACAGCGACGGGCCCCGCCGGCAGGAGCCGGGCGCCGCGTACGGGACCCGCTTCCGCTACTCCCTCTTTCCCCGCGACGGAGTGGGGGTGGCCCTCGAATACCGGTCCAGGACCGCTCGGCGCCCCGCGGAAACCTACGAGCCGGAGGAAGTGGGACGCTCCGAACTGAGCGCACGGGTGGGGTGGGCCGCCTCCGAATCCCTGACCGCGGAGTTTCATGCCCTCCAGGCCCGGGCGGAACTGGGAGGCCGAGCCGATTCCGCCGCAGTCTCCCTGCTCCCGGAGGAGGCCCGCCGCTCCCTGGGCGCCCGCCTTACCTGGAGTCCCGACGGGGGGCCCGTGGCTGCCTGGGTGGCCGGAGCCCGGCATTCCGGCGAGGGATGGCCGCAGGACCGGGTGGAAGCCGGAGTGACCGTGTCCTCGGTGGCGCTGGGGGGCGTGACGGCCCGCTGGGACAGGGAGGGATGGTCGGATCTTGCGCGCCAGGGCCGAGGAGGCGAGGTGGAGCCGACCCCTGGTGGGGCCGATTTCGAGGGAACCGGTGGATGGTCGGTACGCGGGTGGACGGCTCCGGTGGCCGGCATCTCGCTCTTCGCCGAGGCGGAGCAGGGCCGACGGGGGCTTCCCTTCGTCGTTCCCGCACCCCGGGAGATCCCCGGCGAGGACGGAACGGTGGAAGGAAGCGAGCCCGTGCCCGTGGACCCGGTCCGCGTCCACCAGCGCGACGGCCTCCGGGCCGGGGGCCGGTTTGCCTGGCGGGGGGTCGACGTCTCGGCGGCCTGGGTCCGGGTGGAAGCCGACCAGCTTCCGCCCCTTGGCCTCCCCTTCGACCGGCGAGGGGTCACCCTTCCCGGGGGCGTGCGGACGGGGGTGGACGTGGAGGGGCGTCTCCCCCTTTCTCCCCTCCTCCGGGGGCTTTCCCTCAAGGGCGGGGGACAGCTCTGGCAGGAGGTGGACGGTGGCTGGCGCTACCTTCCGGACCGGATGTGGACCGGACAGGTCGCCTGGTACCACGAGGGGTACGATGGCAACCTGGAAATCTGGGCGGATGTGGGGCTTCGGGGGCGGGACCCCATGGCCCTCCCGGTGTCCGACGGGCTGGGCGGCGTGGACGGCGTGATTCCGGGGACGGCCCCCTTCCAGCAGAGCTGGTTTGCCCGGCTCCAGTTCCGGGTCGTCACGGTTCGGGTCTTCGTGCACTGGGAGAACATCAACTTCAAGGAAGACAACGCCGACCTTCCGGGGCGATTCCTTCCGCAGACGCGGGCCATGTACGGCGTTCGCTGGACGATGTGGAATTGAGATGCCCATCCCCTTCCGCTAGCTTGAACGGCTTATGACCCACGGCAACCTGAGAAGCATGACCGGGTTCGGCGAGGCCGAACGGGCGACGGAGGCGGGCAGGCTCCGGGCCGAGGTCCGCACGGTGAACCACCGGTTCCTGAACTTCCAGGTCCGGACCCCGTCCGGACTGGATCGCCTGCAGCCGGTCATCGAGCGCACGCTCCGCGTGTCATTCACCCGGGGGAACGTGTCGCTGACCCTCCTCCTCGAGCGGGAGGATGCCGCCGATGCGGACCTTCCCCCGGCCGTCGTCGTGGACCTGGCCCGGGCCCGGGCCTACCGGGA
>SKNW01000071.1 GCA_007120305.1 Gemmatimonadota bacterium
CGAGAAGGACCAGCGCGACCGGAAGAAGGAGAAAGGGCGGATCCCGGTCGGGGTCGCCGGCCAGGTCACGGGTCGCGGGAAGCACGGTCAGGAGGAGGATGGCGCCGTTGTTCAGGAAATGCAGAAATACCCCGACCCAGATCGACCGGCTCTCGTAGACCGCCCACGCCAGGACCACGCCCAGCCAGGCTGTGGGAAGAAAGCGGAAGGTGGTGTAGGGGGTCAGGTGAAAGAGCCCGAAGACGAGCCCGGTCACGCCCACCGCCGCCCACCTCGACCAGCGGGAGCGCAGACCCGAGAGCACCACCCCGCGAAAGAGGAATTCCTCGGCCACGGCGGGGATGACCGCCACCAGGAGGAGAAGCCAGAGAATCCGTAGCGGATCGTCGGTCTGGAGGAGCGCGCTCATGGCCTCGAGCATCTCGGTGGGCACCTCGATCACGAAGCTCTGGGCCCAGGCGAGAAACCATGCCAGGGGGGTGGCCCCGGCAAGGAGCAGGACTCCCCCGGCCAGCTGGCGAGGAAGGGGTCGCCGCAGGGCCAGCGTCTCGACGGTGTCGTAGCCACCCCGGACCACGAAGTAGACCGCAGGCCCCAGGATCAGCAGAAGCTGGGTCAGGGCAATCCCCGCCTCGCCGAACAGGAGCTGGAGCGGGACGCCGCCCGCCACGTACAGGAAGGCCACCCCCAGGAGGAGGAGGAGCACCGCCCTCGGTGTAGGGACCGAAGGCGTGGAGGAAGCAGCCGTGGAGGCGTCGGGTCCGGTCATGGCGGAAAGACGCTAACCAGCCGGGCTCGACCTCACAAGCGGGGCAGGCGGGGGCCAGGCAGGAGCCATGGCCGCAGGGAGAGAAGCGTCCGGGCCTCGTCCCCCCACGGCGGTGGCTCATCCGAACGCCGCCCGGGGGCTGCGTTCGTGACTACTCGTAGCGGAGGGCGACGATGGGATCCAGCTTGGCAGCCCGCTGGGCAGGCCAGATCCCGAAAAAGAGCCCGATTCCAGCCGAGAACAGGAGGGCGACCACCACGGACTGGGTGGAAATCGAGGTATTCCATTCCGCCATGTTGCTGATCAGGGTCGCCCCTCCCCACCCTGCCAGAACGCCCATGATGCCCCCAAGTACGCAGAGCACCAGGGACTCCACCATGAACTGGAAGAGGATGTTGGTCTTCGTGGCCCCGAGCGCCTTCCGGACGCCGATCTCGCGGGTTCGCTCCGTCACGCTCACGAGCATGATGTTCATGATCCCGATCCCGCCCACCAGGAGGGAGACGGCCGCGATCCCCGCCAGGAGGAAGGTGAAGGCCCGGTTGGTCTCGGCAAACGAGGCCAGCAGATCGGCCGAGTTCCGGATCTCGAAGTCGGCGGCTCCACCCGGCGGAATCCGGTGCTCGCGGCGCAGGGTGGCGTCGATGATGTCGTACGCCTGGTTCATCTCTCCGGGCCCGCTGGCCACCTTGGCCAGGATGGAGCGAAGCCGGTCCCTTCCACCGAAGACCCGGTACTGGGCCGTGGAGATGGGGATGAACACCATCTGGTCGGGGCGGATGAACCCCATTTCCCCCTTCTCCTCCAGCACGCCTACCACCTCGAAGGGTGTGCCCCGGATCTGGATGGTGCGCCCAACCAGGAGCGCCGCCGGGACATTGAGACGATCGGGGATCTCGGATCCGACCACGGCGACCCGGCGCCGCCCCTCCACCTCACCCCACTCGAAGCTCCGGCCGAAGGACAGAGGCATGCTGTAGATGTCGAAGTAGGTGGGCCAGGTCCCCAGGATCTCGGAGTTGGTGTTGAAGCGGGCCGAGGTCACCTGGAGCCGCTGGCCAATTTCCGGCGCCACGATGAGGCTCCCCTCGGAGTCTGCCACCAGCGCTTCGGCGTCCGAGGTGAAGAGCCGCGACGACTCTCCGGTAGCCACACCTCCCCAGGCGGCCTGCGCCGGACGGATGGTCAGCACGTCCGTGCCCATCCGCTGGATCTGGGCCTCCACCTGCATCTGGGCGCCCTCCCCAAGGGCTACCATCGTGATCACCGCGCCCACGCCGATGACGATCCCGAGCGTGGTCAGGAACGACCGGAGAAGGTTGGCCCGCACCGCGGCCATGGCGACGAGGATGATCTCCTTGATGAGCATTGGAACCGTTCCTCAGCGACCGAAGGGGAGTCCGCCACCCATGCGGCTCTGAATCTGGGCGTTGCGCTCCTGCTGGCGGGCCTGGAGCGCGGCGCCGCCAATGAGCGCCACCACGTCCCCCTCCTCAAGACCGATGAGGATCTCCGAGTTGTTCCAGTCGTTCACCCCGATGAGTACGGCTCGAGCCGAGAGAAGCCCGTCAGCTTCCCGAACGAACACGATGCCGGGACGGCCGTCTCCGTTCTCGGTTCGGGAGCGTGCCGCGCCCCGGGCACCAGGGCGCCCGCCGCCCGCGGCCATGGCCTGCTGCATCATGGCCCGCGCCTCCTCCTGGCTCATGGCTCCGCTCTGGATCCGGGCACGGATCTCCTCGGCGCTCGGGCGCGCCGTCCCCACCGTTTCCTCGCCCGACGCCGCCGGGGCGGCACCACCACCTCGCTGCGCCGAGAGCTCCCTCGTGAGTTCCTGGAAGACCGACGCATCGACCTGGGCCCGGCTCTCGGGGACCCCGAGCACGGAAGCCGCAGCCAGCGCCTCCGCCTGGGTCACGATGGCGTTGTTCGGAAGCGTGAGGGTCTGGGGTCGCTCGGCTACCACCACGGTCACCTCGGCGCTCATGCCGGGCTTGAGGAGCCCTTCGGGATTCTGCAGATTCACCACCACCGGGAACATGACCACGTTCTGCTGGACCACGGCCTGGGGCTCGATCTTCTCCACCTGGCCCTGGAACTGACGGTCCGGAAGGGCTTCGACCCGCACGTTCGCCGTCATCCCGGCCTGGATCCGGCCGACGTCGGTCTGGTCGATGAGGGTCCGCACCTGCACCACGTCCAGGTTGGCGATGGTGAGGAGGGTGGTTCCCCCGGAGACGCTCCCCGAGGCCGACTGGATCACGGCCCCCTCCTCCACCGTCTTCGAAAGAACCGTGCCATGGAGAGGGGAGCGGAT
This sequence comes from Gemmatimonadota bacterium, assembly GCA_007120305.1. Lineage (GTDB taxonomy): Bacteria > Gemmatimonadota > Gemmatimonadetes > Longimicrobiales > Gaopeijiaceae > SKNW01. The sequence goes on from SKNW01000071.1 coordinate 3,087, forward strand.
GGTCACGTCCTGCAGACGCAGGCGGGCCAGTTCCAGGTTGGTCTGGGCCCGGACGAGGGCGGCCCGCGCGTTGGCGAAGTCCAGGTTTCGCCCCTCGTGCTCCTGGGTCGTGATGACCCCCGCCGACAGGAGTTCCTCGGACCGCCGCCGCTGGGCATCGGAAATGTTCAGGCGCTCCTGGGCCACCTCGTAGTCGGCCTGGGACTGATCGAAGTCATTCTGGACATCGCGGGCATCGATGGTGACCAGGAGGGTGCCGGGCTCGACCCGGTCCCCCGTGTCCACGAGCACCTGCTGCACCTCTCCGGATGCCTTGGACTTCACTTCCACCGTGCGGATCGGCTCCACCGTGCCTGTGGCCTCCGCCGTGATCTGCAGGTCCCGGCGGATCACGTCGGCGGTGGACAGGGTGGGGGCGGCCTCGGCCTGCCCCTCGCCGCATCCGGAAAGGGCGCCGGCAGTCAGGACGATGGTCATCCCTCCCGCGAGGAGCCGGCTCGGGCGCCGAAGCGTGGGGCGCCGAAGCGTGCGTGCGTGTGTCATCATCTGCTCCTGGGTATCAGGCCGACTGGCCAGCGGGGGAGGCGCCGGAAGCAACGGAGGCCGCAGCCCGGTCGTCATCCTCATCCTCGAACTGGGAAAAGTCCGGAACGCGCCGGACTTCATTGAGAAAATCACGCTCGATGGTGCCGTCGCGAAGGTGAACCTGCCGCCTGGCATACTCGGCGATGTCGTGCTCGTGGGTGACGAGGACGATGGTCTGCCCCTCGTCGTTCAACTTGATGAAGGTGTCCATCACCTCGATCCCTGTCCGGGAGTCCAGATTCCCGGTGGGCTCGTCCGCGAGCAGGATGGCCGGCTCGTTCACGAGGGCTCGGGCAACGGCCACGCGCTGACGCTGCCCTCCGGAAAGCTCGGGCGGTCTGTGCCCCATCCGGTCCGCGAGGCCCACCAGGCGAAGCTTCTCCTCTGCCCGGGCCCGGCGCTCCGCCGCCGGCACCCCGGCGTAGATCAGCGGGAGTTCCACGTTGTGGAGCGATGTGGCCCGGGCCAGGAGGTTGAACGTCTGGAAGACGAACCCGATTTCCCGATTCCGGATCCGGGCCAGCTGGGACTCCGAAAGCTGGCTCACGTCCTGACCGTTCAACCAGTATTCCCCCTCCGTGGGTGTGTCGAGGCAACCCACCAGGTTCATGAAGGTGGACTTCCCACTCCCCGAGGGTCCCATGATGGCCACGAATTCGCCCACCCGGATCTCCAGGTCGACCCCGCGGAGGGCGCGGACGGTCTCGGCTCCCATGACGTATTCCTTCCGGAGCCCTCGCGTCCGGATGACGCTCTCGGTCACCGCAGGCATGCGAGGGCCCTTGGCGGTGCGCAGGGGGGGAGGGTCGCAGGGACGCTCCGGTCAGCCATCTCGATCATGGTCTTTCGCCTCAGTGAGGTAGGGAACGTGCAGGCCGTCGGGGCCCAATCGGACCCATCACCCTCGATCGCCCGCAGCCGGACCCACGCATCGCAGCGCGGACGTCCAGCGTCACGCCCCTGCGGACGGGTTCCGGGAGGAGGACGTTTCAGTTGCGCCGGATGTTAGATCCGGAGCTTCGCCGGACTCGCGGATACCGCGCCCCGTCTCAGTCGTTCCCCGATCGGCCACGCCGGCGATCGTTTTCGACGAGGAGAGAGTCGTAGCGCAGCCGCTGCTCCTCCACGAGAATCGAGCGGAGGTCATCCCGGGTGGACTGCACCGCCGACCAGTAGGCATCGTTGTAGACGTCGGTGAGCTCCCGGACCTGGGCCCGGTAGAAGCCGAGGACCGAGTCCACGGTCACGCGCTGCTCCTCGGTGAGATCCACCTGGTGGATGATCCAGCGGGAGCGGGAGGTACCGGACGGCTCCGATTCAGACGGCGCCTCGACCTGCTCCACCTCGGGCGAGACGGAGGGTACCCCAGCGAGGAGTTCCGGCGCCTGGCGCTGCATCAGACGATCCGCGGCAACTCCCACGAGGGCCCCGACACCAAAGACGAGGAGAAGGACCCCGGCCGTGGCCAGGCGAGCGCGCCACCCCTGGGTCATGGCCGGACTCCCGGCCGTTCTGCCGCAGGGAACCACTCCACCGAGATCGCAAACATGTCGTCGGTGGCGGTCTCCGACGCGAGGAATACCGGGGCGAGGTCGGCCATGGTCGCCTCCTGGCGGAGGATGTCCTCCACGGCAAAGAGGGGGGTGAAATCCTCCTGGTCCACGCGGGGATTCAGGAAGAGGCCGGCCACGACGGCGGCAGCTGCCGCACCCGGAACGAGGAGCCGGCTCCACGAGAGGAGTACGCCACTCACGGTCAGCGGGAGCGCGCGGCGGCGGGCCAGCTCGGCCCCCGCAGCCTTCATGACGCGGTCATGGAAACGCTCCCAGTACCGTGGGTCCCCGAACGCCGGATCCAGCGGTCCCAGGGGGAGTCTCGGCTCGATGTCACTCATGGCTTGCTTCCCTCGGAGCCCGGCTCCTGCGTCGATCCGAGAAGATCCCGGAGCCGCCGGCGGGCAAAGTGGAGATGCGAACGAACGGTGCCGGAGGGCATCTCCAGCCGTTCCGCGATCTCACGATGTTTCCATCCTTCCAGGTCGTGCAGGAGCACGACTTCCCTCTGCAGGGGCGAGAGCTCGGCCATGGCTTCGCTCAGCCGCCCCCTCAACTCCGCCCGCTCCGCATCTCGCTCCGGCCCGGGCATGCCCGAGGGAGCGTGAAAGGGAATCGGCTCTCCCTCCCGAAGGTGCTCTCGTCGGAGCAGATTGCGTGCCCGATTCTTCACGATTGTCGTAAACCACCCGGCGAAGCGGTGGGGGTCCCGGCATTCCTCCAAGCGTTCCAGCGCGACCAGAAACGCCTCCTGTGCCACATCCTCCGCATCTTCGTGACGCCGGGTTACCCCATAGGCGACAAGATAGGCCGCCCGCTGGTAGCGCGTCACCAGTTCCGAAAACGCCGGCGCCTCTCCCGCCAGGGCCCTGCGCACGAGAATCGCATCCGAAATCGGCGGTTCTTCAAAAGTAGACACCGGAGGCGTTGGGCCTGTTGAACGCAGGGAGGTTTGGGGGAGACGCCGCTCGGGACGACGGCTTCTGAACTTCGGGAGAATCCACCGTTCACGCCAGCGCCTGACGGGTCCGGGCCGGCAGACTGCCGGATCGTTCTTGCCCCCCCTCCGAGGTTGGGAGCGTAGACGTGAAAAGCGCCGAACGGTCCGTACGGGACCATCCGACGCCAGCCGCCAGGCCCAGCGCGGAGGAAAGACGATGCGCGGGTTGGGCAGAGATGCGACCCGGCCACGCTGATGTCAGTTCAGCCCGCCGTCCTCCACCTTCCAAAGGGAAGGGTCGGAAGCGACGGTTCCTTCTCCCCGTAGATGAAGGCCCGCACCCGGGGACCGAGTCGATCTTCCCGTCGCTCCGGCATCCAGTCCCGGATGATGATGCCCGGAACCTCTCGTTGAAGCGGCTCGACGGCCGCCTTCCTCTCTCTGGTCGTGGCTGTCATGTCCTTTCTGCCTCCCTCCACCCGCCCGGTCTGAGCCAGAGGTGAAGACGTGGTTGGCGCGACTCCCGGGATCGATGGTTCTCCGGGTCTGCCTCTCAAGAGTGCAGGGAACATGCCAGCCGATACAAACAGCGCAAACAACTCTCACACAACGACTTGTGATTACAGGCAAGCACACGGGATCGCGAGATCGTGTCTATTCGACACGGGGCCCGTGTCCCTCCGACACGGACGATGACCTACCGGGAGGGCCGTGCGCGCTCCAGCAGCGCCTCGAGGGCCTCGTCGTCCAGGTCATCCAGGGATCGGGCGACCACCAGTCCTTCGCGGGACTGTCTCGAACGGGGCGTCCCGGCCTCCCCTTCCCCTCCCTCCAGCGGATCGAAAAGGACGAGGAGGAGGAGGGCGCCGGCATCCCGACCGTGCCCCGTGCGCGTTCGCCCGATCGGTCGCACCTCCCATCGTCCTTCCCGGGTGTCGAGGAGGCGCGGAGGAGGGCTGGGCGCCGCGGGGGCGATGGGGCCGGAGGGAGCGGACGACACGTCAGGAGAGGTGTCCTGGATGTCGGCGGGTTCCGGCCTCCTGGCGGGCGCCACGGAGCGAACCGGAATGGGACGGTCGCCATCGGCGGTCACGGAGTGAACCTCACTTCCGCCCCCAGATCATCGCTCTCCCAGACCCGAATCCGCTCGAGATGGACCTCGGCGGGAAGCCGACACCCGATCCGGTCCCCCAGCCAGCGCGCCAGCGCTTCGGTGGAGGGCTGGAGTCCCCCTTCACGAAAATCCGGAACCCGATCGTTCAGGTGGGCGCCGTCCAGGGGTTCGACCACCTCTTCGCGGAGAATCCGGTCCAGTTCGGAGAGGTCCACGACGAACCCGGTACGGGGATCCGGAGATCCCTCCACCCTGACCTCCACCCGGAAGGCGTGGCCATGAGGCTCGGTCAGGACTCCGAAGACCCTGGCATTCTCCTCGTCGCTCCAGTCGCGTCGACGATAGTGATGCGTCGCGTGGAAGTGGACAACGCGGAGGAGGGCGGCTCGGATCATGGGGCGCTCAGGTGCGGAGAAGTGACGGGGTGGGATGCCCCGGTGCCCACGCCCTTCGAGGCGGCGTGGACCGGGGCTCCGACCCGAGTTACTCTACTCCCTCGGCTCCCGTTCCGACATGGGGGGCCCTGGACCCCACCCGTTCTGGATGGTCCGCCTTCGGCCCGATCCATCGCCTCCCCGACCCCCGTCCACGGAAACCCCCTCCCCCCATGCCCACCACCATCGCCCCGTTCTTTCGACCCCGCGGCATCGCCGTCATTGGCGCCAGCCGACGCCCGGGGACCATCGGGTGGCAGATCGTGGACAACCTCCTCCGCCACGGATTCCAGGGCGCCATCTTCCCGGTTAACCCGTCGGCCCGTGTCGTCCACTCCATTCCGGCCTGGCGTTCGGTCCGCGAGATCCCGGGCGAGGTGGACCTGGCGGTGGTTGCCGTGCCCAAGGACGCGGTGCTGGACGTGGTTGAGGAGTGCGGGGTCCGGGGCATCCCGGCGGTGGTGGTCATCTCGGCTGGATTCCGGGAATCGGGCGAGGCCGGCGCGGCCCGGGAGCGCGCGCTGGTGACCCGGGTAAGGGCACTGGGGATGCGACTGGTGGGTCCGAACTGCATGGGGGTCCTGAACACGGACCCGGCTCACGCCATGAACGCCACTTTTGCCCCCACCATGCCGCCCGCCGGCACGGTGAGTTTCCTGAGCCAGTCCGGGGCACTGGGCGTGACGATCCTGGACTACGCCGCCGAGTACGGCATCGGGATCCGGCATTTCATCTCGGTGGGGAACAAGCCGGACGTGAGCGGGAACGACCTCCTGGAATTCTGGGAGGGAGATCCGGGAACACGGGTGATCCTCATGTACCTCGAGACCTTCGGGAACCCTCGCCACTTCACCCGCATCGCCCGCCGCGTCGCCCGGAAGAAGCCCATCATCGTCGTGAAGTCGGGTCGGTCGGTGGCCGGGGCCCGCGCCGCCTCCTCCCACACGGGGTCTCTCGCCGGGAAGGACAGCGCAGCCGAAGCGCTCCTGGCACAGTGCGGAGTGCTTCGAGCCAACTCGGTGGAGGAGCTCTTCGACCTCTCCATGGCCTTCGGGAGCCTTCCCCTGCCACGAGGCAACCGCGTGGCCATCGTCACGAATGCCGGGGGGCCGGGCATCATCCTGGCCGACTCCTGCGAGGCCGAGGGCCTGCAGGTGGCCGAATTCTCGACCGAGACCCAGGAGCGCCTCCGCCGCATCGTGCCGGAGGAGGCTTCGGTCCGGAACCCGGTGGACATGATCGCCTCGGCCACCCCCGAAGCCTACCGGCAGGCGCTGGAGATCGCCCTTCAGGATCCGGGCGTGGACGCCGCCATCGCCGCCTTCGTTCCCCCGCTGGGTGTCCGCCAGACCGACGCGGCCACGGCCATCGTCCAGGCCGCCCGAACCCGACCGGACCGCCCCATCCTGGCCGTACTCATGGGAAGGGAGGGGCTTCCCGCCGGACGCGCCGAGCTTCGGGCCGCCGGGATTCCGGCCTACATCTTCCCGGAGTCTGCCACCCGCGCCCTGGGCGCCATGAACCGTCATGCCCGCTGGGTGGAGCGCCCGGTGCAGGCCCCGGCCCGCTTTCCGGTAGAGGCAGCGGCCGTGCGCCAGATCCTCGACCAGGTCCAGGCGGAGGGTCGCGACCGACTGCTCGAGCCCGAAGCCTACGCCGTTCTCGAGGCGTACGGGATCCCGGTGATCCCCCACCAGTTCGTCCGAAGCGCCGAAGAGGCAGTGTCCGCCTTCGGGGCACTCGGAAGTGGACCTGTGGTCATGAAGGTGGTCTCGCCCCAGATTGTCCACAAGACGGAGATTGGAGGGGTCCTGCTCGATGTCCGGGATGCGGATGCGGTGCGGGGGGGATGGGACCAGCTGGTGGCTGCCGTCGCACGCGAGGCACCGGAGGCCGACCTTCGGGGCCTCCTGATCGCCCCCTACCGAAAGGGAAGCCGCGAGATGATTCTCGGAATGACCATGGACCGGACCTTCGGACCCCTGCTCATGTTCGGACTGGGGGGCATCTACGTGGAGACCTTCCGGGACGTGGCCTTCCGGGTTCCTCCGGTGACCGAACTGGAGGCTCACGAGATGATGCGGGAGATCCGCAGCTTTCCCCTCCTGGAAGGCGTCCGGGGCGAACCTCCGGTGCCCCTGGACCAGGTAGCCAACGCGATCCAGCGACTGAGCCAGCTCGTTCTGGATCACGACCGGATCGCTGCGCTGGACATCAACCCCTTCCAGGCCTCCTCCAAGGGGGTCCTGGCCCTGGACGCGCGTATCCAGCTCCTGGACGTGGCCCCATGACCCCCCCCGACGCCCTCCCTCCCCCGTACCCTCCACCCCCTTCCGCCGAGGAGCTTCGGGCGGAGCTCGTACGGTTCGCGCGGCGACTCCTGGAGCTGGAGGAGGCTGGAAGGCTCCTTGACTCCCCCGCGGACCTCCAGACCGTGCTGGGAGAGCTTCGGAGCCGGCTCTTTGCGTGGGAGGTCCGTCGTTCGGCCGACCTGGGACGGGGCCCCCGGGTGCCCGGGAGCGTGGATTCGGGCAAGGTGGTGGGCGAGGCGAGGGAAGCCGAGGATGCCCTCCGTCGAGAGCTGGACGCACAGACCGATGGACCCGACCAGGAGTCCGGCCGGTGAGTGCCGGCCTGCCTCCCTTCCGGCCCGGCGAGGGTCAGAGTTCCTGGATCCTTCTCCGGCACGAGGCCGAGATCCGGAGCCGCCTGGAGCGGCTCCGTTCCGGGCTCGCCGACCCGGCCCTGAACCGGGTCGTGGAAGGCCTGGCCCGCCCCGACGCGGTGCGCGAACGGCTTTCGGCGGTGGCTCTTTCACTGGAGGAGGCGCTTCGGACGCTGGGCACCCTCCACGCCGAACTCACGCACCCGTTCGAGACCCGGGAAGGGGGTCGGGAGCATGCCCGAACGCCGATGGAGAACGACGATCCCCCGGGTTCGGACGTCCCCCCGGCTGGAGCCCTTCCCCCGGGGATGCAGGAGATCCTCGACCGTTTCCTGCGGAAACAGAGCCGTTCACCCGGCTTCGGCTACACGCTCGAACACGACCCCATCCGGGGGTGGGTCATCCGGTGGAACGAGGTGGCGCGAAACGGATACGTCGTGGCCTCGGGCCGGCTTTATGAACGCCCGTGGAAGTGGATGCCGCCTCCGTCCAGCGGATCTCCTCCCCGGCTCTGAATGGCCTGGAGCGCATCCTCGCCGTAGAACAGACGGATGTAACGGGCCTGGGCAAGGGTGACCCGGCGCACGGCCCAGACCAGGTGAACCTGGTTGGGCTCGGCCGGGACGGAGAGGAGAGGCATGCCCGCTTCCTCAGGCGTCCGGCTCGCCTTCCTGTTGTTGCACGGGGAGCAGGCCGTGACCACGTTGCCCCAGCAGTTTTCCCCTCCCCGGGACACGGGGACCACGTGATCCCTCGTCAGGAATTCCCGGTTTCGAAGGGAACGGCGGTGACGTCCGCAGTACTGGCAGACATAGTCGTCGCGGGCGAAGAGGAAGGTGTTGGTGACCTGGCGGCGAAATCTCCGGGGAACGTGCACGTACCGCACGAGACGGATCACCGTCGGACAGGGGATGTCACTTCGCTCCGACCGGAAGCGCCGGACCTCGTCCACTTCAAGAATCTCCGCCTTCCGGTCCAGAACCAGGCGAACGGCCCGGTGAGGTGGGACCAGAGTGAGCGGCTCAAAGGAAGCATTCAGCGCCAGGCAACCCATCGTCGTACACCTCCCGGGTGAGGGTTGCTCGGAAATCTACGGAGTCGGGCGGCACCGGACCAGATGACGCCGGTCACAGGACGGTACCGTGATCCAACCCGGTTCCGTGCCGGGGTGGGTCAGAGCAGGGCGACCGGATCCCGGTCCACCGCCACCCGGAGATCGCCGGAGGGCAGGTCCCCGTGCTCGAGGAAGGTGCGGAGTGCCCTGGACATGGGGGTAACGCCTCCGCCTCGCAGGAAGAAGTGCCAGCGCCACCGCCCATGGAGCCGTTCGATGGGGCAGGGCGCTGGCCCCACGAGCTCGACACCCGCGACCGGATGTGCGCGCCACCAGGCCACCGCCTTCTCCGCCCCCGAAGCCGCGAGCTCCGCCTCGGGCGAGCTGAGGACCACGTTCACAAGACGCAGGTGCGGCGGATAGGTCGGATGTTCCCGCTCCGCCAGTTCCCGCCGGGCAAAGCCCTCGTAGTCGTGGGTGAGCGCACACTGAATCGAATAGTGCTCCGGGAGGGAGGTCTGGAGGATGACCTCGCCGCCCAGGGGACCCCGTCCGGCGCGGCCCGCCACCTGGGAAAGCAGCTGGAAGGTCCGCTCACTGGCCCGGAAGTCGGGAAGATGCAGACCCGTGTCGGCGTTCACGACCCCCACCAGGGTGACATTGGCGAAGTCGAGGCCCTTGGCGATCATCTGCGTGCCCAGGAGGATGTCCACCTCCCCCCGCCCCACCCTGCCGAGGATCTCGGCATGAGCCCACTTCCCGCCGGTGGTGTCCACATCCATCCGGGCGAGCCGGGCGGTGGGGAAGGTCTCGGACACCGCCCGTTCCACCTGCTCGGTCCCGAGTCCCCGCCAGGAAAGGTCCGTGTCCCCGCAGCGGGGGCAGCGAGCCGGGGCGGGCTCCTCGTGGCGGCAGTGATGACACAGGAGGCGTCGGCGGCCCCGGTGGAAGGTGAGGGAAACGGAGCAGTTGGGGCACTCCGCCACGTCGCCGCAGGCCCGGCACTGGACGAAGGAGGCGTAGCCCCGACGATTGAGGAGGAGGATGACCTGCTCGCCCCGGCCGATGCGGGTGTGGACGGCCTCCACCAGCCGGGGCGAGAGAATCGTGCCGCCTGAACCCGAGCCGGCTGACCCCGCCGATCCGGTCGACCCCGCCGACCCGGCGGCCGCTGCCGATCCGGCCGGAACCGCCGATCCGGCAGTACCGGCGCCCCCTGACCGATCCCCGCCACCGCCTTCCCGGAGGCGGCGAAGGTCCACCACCTCCACGGGGGGCAGGGCACCCCCACCCGCTCGTTCCGGCAGCTGAAGAAGGCGAAACTTCCCCTCCCGGGCATTGCGCCACGATTCGAGGGAAGGCGTGGCACTCCCGAGGACACAGACGGCTCCGCTCCGCACGGCCCGGAGCACCGCCAGGTCTCGCCCCTGGTAGCGCGGCGACTCCGACTGCTTGTAGGAGCCGTCGTGTTCCTCGTCCACCACGATGGCCCCCAGGTCCGGCAGGGGAGCGAAGAGGGCGGAGCGGGCGCCCACGACGATCCGCTTCGTGCCCTCGCGCAACTGGCGCCACTCGTCGTACCGCTCCCCGTCGGAGAGCCCCGAGTGCAGGACCGCCACCGCATCCCCGAACCAGGCACGAAAGCGGTGCACGGTCTGGGGGGTGAGCGCGATTTCGGGCACCAGGACGATGGCCGTCCGTCCCCGCCGCTCCACGACCTCGCGGAGCAGCTCGATGTAGACGAGCGTCTTGCCGGACCCGGTGATTCCGTGGAGGAGGAACGGGAGCGGATTCTTCTCGTCCATCGCAGCCACCAGCTCACCGATGGCCGAGGCCTGGGCCGGGGTGGGGCGCAGGTCCGGCGGAGGCTCGGGGGCATCCCGACCCAGGAAGGGATCCCGAAGAACCTCCTCTTCCACCACCTCAACCAGGCCCCGGGCCTCGAGCCCCGAGACGACCCCGCGAGAGAATCCGTCCTCGCCCGTGACCTGGGCCAGTTCCCGGTCTCCACCGGCCGACTCCAGCCACTCGAAGCACTCGCGCTGCCGAGTGGCACGCCCGAAGACGGTCTCCCGGCCCAGGAGATCCGGGGCAGGCTCCAGCACCCGTACCACCTTCCGGATGCGGAGGGTGGGCTCCCGAGGGGGCTCGGCGTGGTGGTCCAGGAGTCCGGATTCCGTGAGCCACCGAATCCCTGGCCAGGGCGACCCCTTCCCCATGGCCGGTCGAAGCCCACGCACCGTCCCCCGGCCGCCGGCTCCCTCCACCGCTTCCAGGACCCGTCGGGCCGCCGCGGGCATCTGCTCCGCGGGGGGGGCCGGGGCCTCGCTGCGGACGAGCACATCCCGCCCGGCGTCGGAGAGCACCGAGGGAAGAACCGACCGGAGCACGAGTCCCAGGGGGGCCGCGTAGTAGTCCGACATCCAGCGCGCGAGGGCCAGAACCTCCGGCGTTGCCGACGGGGTGGTCTCGAGCACGTCGAGCAGGGGTCGGATGCCGGACCGGGTGGGAACCGCCGCCGGATCCGACGGCCCCACCACCCACCCGACCCGCTCCCCTGTCCGGAAGGGGACCAGCACCCGGGTTCCGGGGACCGGCCGGCGCGCCCCCTCCACCCGGTAGGTGAAGGTATGGAAGACCGGGAGGGGAACCGCGACCTCCACCAGGGTCGGAGGCTCGCCGCCTGAATCCGCCGAAACCTCCCTTCCCCTGGACGATGCGGTCATCATGACGCTCCCCTCAAGCCCTCCCTCCGGGATCCGCCCCGGAGCCCACGTCCAGGAGAAGGAGCTCGGTCTGGAAGTCCGCCGGAGTCACTTCGGGGCCGTTCGCACCCCAGTGGACATTGACCTCACTTCGCACACCCAGCTCCCCCGGAATGTAGACCCCCGGTTCCACCGAGAAGCCGGTACCGGGGAGGATGCGTCGCTCGTCCCGGGTTTCCAGGTCATCCAGGTTCGGACCCGAGCCATGAAGCTCGGTGTCGATGGAGTGCCCAAGGCGGTGGACGAACCACTGCGCCAGGCCGCGCTCGGCCAGCAGGTCCCGCGCCGCCCGATCCACCTCCCATCCCTGCAGCTCACGGCCCGCTTCGTGCGCCTCCCGCAAAAGGGAGAGTGCCGCATCCCGGGCGTCCCGGACGGCGTTCCACACCTCCAGGGTCCGGGCATCCGGCGTTCGGCCCAGGTAGGCCATCCAGCTCTGGTCGGCAGGAATGCCTCCGGGTTCGGCCCCCCAGAGGTCGATGAGCAGCGGAACCCCGGCCACGATGCGCTCCCCCGGTCCCTCGGGGGCGTAGTGGGGATCGGAGGCGGTGGGTCCGATGGCCACGATGCAGCCGGCATGAACCGGGAGTCCCCGGCCCTCGAGCTCCCCCTGGATCCACGTCATGAGGTCGGCTTCGTGGAGCGGATCTCCGTCCCGGATGGCGGCCGCCGCCCGTTCGAAGGCCTCCAGGGCCACGTCCCGGACCACGACAGCGGCACGGCGGTGGGACGCGAGCCCCTCCTCGCCCCACGCGGCGTGAAAATGGCTGACCAGGTCACCGGACGAAACCACCTGGACGCCGGTCTCCCGGACGAGGTCCACCACACCGGAGGAGACGCGGTCCACGGTGGGCACCGCGCTGCGCGAGGACACCTCCATGGCCACGGAGGTAATCTCGGCAAGCAGGGACGCCAGCGCCTCCTCCAGCTCCTCCCACCCGGAATAGCTCCGGGATTCCCAGGGCCATCCTCGCCAGGCAGACGCCTCGATGGCATGCCGCAGGAGCACGGGCTTACCCGTTCGCCGAAAGAGAACGAACGCTCGCCGGGTGGTCTTTCCCAGTCCGAGAAGGGCGTGCGCCAGAGGGTTCTGGTCGCGGAAGTCGTAGAGCAGCCATCCGTCGACCCCGGACGCCTGGTCGGGATGGGGTGCGGTCACCTCGGCGAGGAGGACGGACACGCGGGCCGGCGCTTCCGGATCCAGGAGCGGAGCGACAGCGGGCTTGGAGGCGGGAGCGGGCGCGGCAGCAGGAGCGGAAGGATCGGCCATGAAATTCGGGAGGTGGGAGGGTCAGGCGCCAGGAAGGTCGGAGGTCCGGTCGGTCAGGCGCCCGGAGGCTCGGGCTCCGAAGCGTCGGGCTCGGAGAGGTCGAGCTCCGGGGGGTCGGGCTCCGGGGGGTCGGGCGATGTATCGGGCGATCTATCGGGCGATTCGGCACGAACGCCGGAGATCATGTCCAGGCCGAGGATCCGCTCACGCGTGAGCAGGCGGTGGACCTCGACCTCTCGGGCCATGGCCTCCCGGACCCCGCGCCAACCCCACCGGCGCCACGCGCGACGGAGGATGCCGAGTTTTTCGGTCAGGGTGAAGAGTTCGGCAAAATCGGGAAAGGGCTTGTGCGCCTCGCCCCGGAAGGAGGTCTCGGCGTCGGTCCAGGCCTCCGTGTGGAGCCGCTCCACCCCGGCTTCCCGGAGGATCTTCTTCACCTCCATCGTCATGAGCGGATGCGCCCCCAGGTGGCGAGCCAGCACCTCCCGTCGCTCCGGGTCCACCGGGGCCCGCCAGACGAGTTGGACGAGCACTACCCGCCCGCCCGGGCGAACCACGCGGACCACCTCGCGGATGGCGGCCGCGGGGTCGGCCCGAGCCGTGAGTCCGAGTTCAGCCATCGCCACATCGAAGACCCCGGCCCGGTAGGGGAGGGCGTCCATGGACGCCTGCTGGACCTGCATCCGGGCCGAGAGCCCCTCGGCCCGGGCCCGGGCCTCGACCCGCTCCACGAGAACGGGATCCTCGTCGGCACCCGAGCCCTGCACCCCGAACTCCCGCACGAAGTACTCGAGGGTGACGCCGGACCCGCAGGCCGCCACCAGCACCTCCTGCCCCTCCGACATCCCGGTGAGGAGCGCGACCCGTCGGTAGAGGTCGCGTCCCCCGGGCGGGAAGAGGGGCCGGGGACTGAGACGGACGAGGTCGAGCATGGACGGGCCGGTCCACGCAGACGTGGGGTCCGGCGTTCCGTGGCGCGGCCCATCCTGCGACGATGTCATGAAGTGGGGAGTCCCGAAGCCGTGGCTCAATACACGGGGTCTTCGGAGAACTCCAGGTCCCGGATGGCCTCTTTCAGGCGCTCCTCTTCCGCATCCGAGGGGAGGGGGGCGCCGGAGGGATCCTCATCGACCTCGCTCCCGACGGAAACGGCGGCTCCCTCGAGGACCGCTCCCGTCCGCCGGGCGGTGAAGCTCCGGAGCGCCCATCCCACGACGCCCAGGCCCATCAGGAGGGCGAGCGGGGGGAAAAGCCAGGCCAGGAGACCAGCCCCGCTCCGCTTCGGCACGGCCCGGTACTCCTCCCCATGGTTCCCCAGCATCCACGCTTCCAGCGCGTCGGCGTTCCACCCCTGCAGGGCCAGGGCCTGGAGGGAGTCACGGAGCGCCAGGGACTCGGCGGCCGGACACTGGGAGAGCATGAACCCCGGACAGAAGGGGGAGAGAAGACGGGCAATGGCCCTGTCGGCCTCGGGATGCGGACGGAAGGTACCGTCCACGCCCTCCGGAATCTGGGCGCCGAGGGCGGGGACCAGGAGGAGGATCGCAAGGAAGGCAAGAAGGGTGATTCGTGACAGCATCGGGGTCCCCCTGGTGCAGGTTCGGCACGCGGGAATCCGGAAATCGGGGGTCCGGAGGGATCGGTTCCTGAACTTGAAGATGGTCGGGATGCTGCGCAGGCTCAAGGTTCGAGAGGATCGGGGAGTCGGGCCAGGGCCCTCAGGGTGGCCACGGTGGCCTGCCCCGTGCGCCGCGGATCGTACCCCCCTTCGAGGACCGCGACCACCCGCCCCCGGCACGCCGCATCGGCCCAGCGGAGGACTCGGCGCGTGAGTGCATGGAAGTCGGAGGGCTCGAGCCGGAACCCCCCGAGGGGGTCGCCCTTCAGGGCGTCGAACCCCGCCGATACGAGAATGAAGTCCGGGGCGAACTCGGTGGCCGCCGCGTCCAGCGCCCGGTCCAGGGCGTGAACCAGGGCCGGGCCGTCGGTACCTGGGGGGAGCGGGACGTTCCGGGTGGTCCCTTCTCCCGGTCCAGCCCCCCGCTCCGATGCGCTTCCCGTTCCGGGGAAGAAGGGAGACTGATGCAGGGAGAGGTAGTACACCGAGGGGTCGTCGTAGAAGATCTCCTGGGTCCCGTTGCCGTGGTGCACGTCCCAGTCCACGATGGCGATCCGCCGCGCCCTCCCCGTCGCCTGCAGATGGCGCGCCGCCACCGCCACGTGGTTCACGAGGCAGAAGCCCATGGCCCGGTCCTCCGAGGCGTGGTGCCCCGGGGGACGCGTGGCGGCGAAGCCGGTGCGGAAGCGGCCGTCGGCCACGGATTCCACGGCCTCCAGGGCAGCCCCGGCACTCCCGGCCACGGCCTCCCAGGAGGCAGCGGAAACGGGTGTCTCGGGGGCGAACTCGAGCACCCGGCCCTCACGTTCCGTCTCCGCCACCCGGGCGCGGATGCGCGCAAGGTACGGCGCCGGGTGCACCCGCTCCAGTTCCCTGGTGGTGGCGGCGCGTGGCTCCAGCGCCTCCACGTGCCCGTGAAGGGTCAGAAGGTCCTTCCCCACGGCGGAGGCCAGGGACCGGAGCCGTCCCTGATGCTCCGGGTGGCCCCACCCCGTGTCGTGGAGGGAGGCGGCGGCATGCATCCAGAAGCCGGTGGCCACCCCCGATCCCCCGGTGGCGTCGACGCGCGGGGCGCCTGGATCCGGCTCGCCATCCTCCGGGTCGCCACGGGTCGGAAGCGTCACCTCGACGCCCCGGCGGCCGGGACCCCCTGCATCTGGGCCCACTCCTGGAGCGAACGCACCATGGGCGTCTCGGTCCGCAGCGCCTCGATGGCCGCGCAGGCAGCGGCGGTGGCCGACAGGGTCGTCAGGTACGGCACCTTGAAGGCGATGGCCGCCCGGCGCATGGCGTAATCATCGTACTGGGACTTCTTCCCCAGAGGGGTGTTCACCAGGAGGTCCACCTCCCCGCTCACGATGGCGTCCCCGATGTCGGGCCGCCCTTCATTGATCTTGAAGATGGGCTCCGAAGGGATGCCACGGGCCGAGAGGTAGGCGTGGGTCCCGGTGGTAGCCCGAATCCGGAAGCCCATGGCCACGAAGCGTTCCACCAGGGGAGCTACCGCGGCCTTGTCGCTGTCGATCACCGTCACCACCAGTGTCCCGCCCTCGCGGGGGAGGTGGTTTCCGGCCGAGGCCTGGGCCTTGGCGTAGGCCATGCCCAGCGTGGTGTCGAAGCCCATGGCCTCCCCGGTGGAGCGCATCTCCGGCCCGAGAATCGTGTCCACGTCGAAACGGTTGAAGGGGAGCACCGCCTCCTTCACCGCCACCCCCGGCGTCCGGGGCTCCGTGGGGATCCCCAGGTCGGCCAGCCGCTCCCCGGCCATGATCCGGGCCGCCGCCCGGGAAAGAGGCACCCCGGTGGCCTTGGAGACGAAGGGCACGGTGCGCGAGGCCCGGGGATTCACCTCCAGCACCTGGACGACCCCGTCCTTGATGGCGAACTGCACGTTCAGGAGTCCCACCACACCCAGCTCCAGGGCAAAGGCCCGGGTGAGCTCCCGGATCCGGGCGGCCTCGGCCTCGCCCAGCCGGTACGGAGGAAGCACGCACGCCGAGTCGCCGGAGTGGACCCCGGCTTCCTCGATGTGCTGCATGATCCCTCCGATGATGACGTCGGTCCCGTCGGAGAGGGCGTCCACATCCGCCTCGAAGGCGTCCTCGAGGAACCGGTCGATGAGGACCGGGTGATCCGGCGAGGCCTCGATGGCGCGGGTGAAGTACTCCTCCAGCGTGGAGGCGTCGTAGACGATCTCCATCCCGCGCCCGCCCAGCACGTACGAGGGCCGGACGAGCACCGGGTAACCGATGCGGTCCGCTACCTCCCGGGCCTCCTCCAGCGAGGTGGCGGTGCCGTTGGCCGGGACCGGGGCCCCGATGATCCGGCAGACCTCCTCGAACCGCTTCCGGTCCTCGGCCCGGTCGATGGCATCCACCGAGGTGCCAAGAATGTTCACCCCCTCGGCCTCGAGCCCCCGGGCCAGGTTCAGGGGGGTCTGCCCGCCCAGCTGGACGATCACCCCCCGGGGCTGTTCCCGGTGAAGAACCTCCAGGACGTCCTCCAGGGTCAGCGGCTCGAAGTAGAGGCGGTCCGCCACGTCGAAGTCGGTGGAAACGGTCTCGGGGTTCGAGTTGATCATGATGGTCTCGTACCCCGCCTCCCGCAGCGCCAGGACCGCCTGGACGCAGC
>SKNW01000035.1 GCA_007120305.1 Gemmatimonadota bacterium
ACGCTCCTCGAGGAGTCCGGCTTCCAGGTCGACATGGCGCCCCACGGTGGCGAGGCTCGGCGCCTACTCCAGTCGGAGGTCCACTTCGACCTGGTGCTCATGGACATCATGATGCCGGAGGCCACCGGGCTCGAGCTCCTGGCCGAAATGCGTCAGCTCCCCCATCGGCGGAGCACCCCGGTGGTGATCCTCACCGCCAAGGGCCAGGACGTGGACCGGGAGGAAGCCTTCCGGCTGGGCGCCGCCGACTTCATCACGAAGCCCTTTTCGCCCAAGAAGTTCCTGAACCGCGTGGACCAGATCCTTGCCCAGCGCTGAGTCGTCTCCCCCGCCCCCCGCGCCGCACGCCTCCCTTCCACGGTTCGTGGCCGTCCCCTTCGGACTGGCCGACGCGCTGGCCGGCGGGCTGGCCGACGGACCCGGCGACGGACCGGCCCACGGACCTGCCGCCTCCGGACCCTGGGCCCCCTTCGCCACCCGCCCCCTGCACGCCCTCCTGTTCGGGACCCGGACGCTGGGGGAACGGCTCGAGGAGGCCACCGGACTGCGGATCTCCGGCGGGGATTCTCCGGGTGGCGAGTCGCCCTCCGAGCCGACCCTCCGCCTTGACCCCCGGTTCATCCCGGAGCGCAGGATTCCGGTGGAGTCCCTCCTGGCCCACCTCCGGGCCTCCCCCGGGGACCCCCTCCGCCTGGTTGCGCCGGGAGGCATCCCGGTGGGGTCGTTCGGGCTTCCCGGAGTGGATTCCGACCGGGCGGCCCTGCCTCCGGCCCAGGACTTCGACCTTCCAGGGTCGGTCCTGGCCTCGCCGTGGGAACTCATGGAGAAGAACGGGGAGCGCATCACCCGCGATCTCCTGGACCAGCCGCCCGCCGACGCTCTTCCGCTGGACCCCCTCCCCCCCGGCGTGTTCGTTCTGGGCGCCTACCCGGTGACCGCCGCGCCGGGAGTCCGCCTCGATCCGCAGGTGGTCCTGGATGCCCGGAAGGGCCCCATCCACCTGGCCGCGGGCGTGCAGGTACAGGCCCTGACCCGGCTCGAAGGTCCCGCCTGGATCGGCCCGCGGACCCGGCTGCAGGGCGGCATCTTCTCCTCGCTCTCCACCGGCCCCGTCTGTCGGCTCCGGGGCGAGATCGAGGCCAGCGTGATCAACGGGTGGTGCAACAAGGCCCACGACGGCTACCTGGGGCACGCAGTCCTCGGACGCTGGGTGAACCTGGGGGCGCTCACGACCAACTCGGACCTCAAGAACACCTACGGAACGGTGCGCGTCCCCGTCTCCCCCTCCGAGACCGTGGATACCGGGATGATCAAGATCGGCGTCCTCCTCGGCGACCATGTGAAGACCGGGATCGGGACCCTGCTGAACACGGGAACGGTGGTGGGAACGGGGTCGACCCTCTTCGCCGGCGGAGGGCTTCCGCCGCGGTGGGTCCCCCCGTTCTCGTGGGGCGCCGGCGCGACGCTGACCCCCTACCGCCTGGAGGCCTTTCTGGAGGTGGCGGAGCGGGCCATGTCCCGCCGGGACGTGGTGCTGGAGGAGGAGGAGCGCCGGGCCCTGGTTGCCCTCTGGCACGCGGTCCACGGCCCATGAAGCTGGCCATGCTCGGCAGTGGGAGCCGGGGGAACGCCACCTACCTGGAGACCGACGACACCCGCCTCCTGGTGGATGCGGGCTTTTCGGGGCGACAGCTGGCGTCCCGGCTCGAACGACTGGGCGTGGACCCGGATTCCATCGATGCCCTGCTGGTGACCCATGAGCACGGGGATCACACCCGGGGCGCCGGGATCTTCGCTCGCCGCCACGGCACCCCGGTGTACCTCACCTCCGGCACCCGGGCCGCCACGGCCACCCTCTTTCGCGGGACGGAGCGGGTGGTGGAGTACGCCGTGGGCCATCCCTTCCACATCGGATCCTTTCGGGTGGAGCCCTTCCTGACGGTGCACGACGCCGTGGACCCGGTGGCCGTGACGCTCACCTCGAGCCACTGCGGCACGCGCGTGGGAGTGGCCACCGACCTGGGGCGCCCCACGGCCGGCGTCCGGCATGCGCTGGCAGGTTGCCACTTCCTGATCCTCGAGGCAAACCACGACGAAGGGCTGCTTCGCGCGGGACCCTACCCCGCCTCGGTCCAGCAGCGGATTGCCTCCTCCCACGGGCACCTCTCGAACCACGCTGCGGCCCGCTTCCTGGCGGAGCTCCTGCATCCCGGGCTCGCCGGGGTGCTCCTCGCCCACCTCTCGGCCGAGTGCAATGCACCGGACCGGGCCATGGAGGTGGTGGGGAAGGTTCTCCGGGATGCGAAGTGGGAGGGATGGCTCGGGGTGGCGGACCAGGAGGCGCCCACCGAACTCCTGGACCTCCTGCGGCTTCGGCGCACCTCCGGACAGGCGGGTCAGCTCTCCCTCCTCTGATCCCCCCTCACGGTCAGAGGCCGAAGAGCCGCATGAAGTCGTTGCCCAGCGCCAGGACCATGATCCCGATGAGGATCACGAAGCCCACCTGGCTCCATCGCATCCGCTGCTCCACCGACACCGGCCGCCCACGGATGGCTTCCAGCGCCAGGAAGACCAGGTGCCCTCCGTCCAGGACCGGGATCGGCAGGAGGTTCAGGATGGCCAGGTTGATGGAGAGCAGGGCCATGAACGAGAGAAAGACCGGGAGGCCCTCGGCGGCGGCCTGGCCCGAGATCTCACCGATGGTCACGATGCTTCCCAGGTTCCTGGGGGATGCGCGCCCGGTGACCAGCTGCCCCAGGAAGTCCACGATGAAGACCGTCACCCCCCAGGTCTGACGGGCCCCGTAGACCACGGCATCGGCGGGAGAGAGCCGCGCCCACGCCGTGGGAGGCGGCATGGGGAGCACACCCATCCGGCCGATGGTCCGGACCTCGCCGGTGGCCGCATCCAGCGCTTCCGTCGCATCGGGCACCGCCTCGAGCTCCACCCGGTCGCCGTTTCGCTCCACCACCAGGGTCGTGGGCGTGTCGGGACGGGCCTGGATCAGCCGGGTGAAGGGGTACCAGCGCTCCACCACGATGCCATCCACCTCGAGGATCCGGTCTCCGGCCCGGAGGCCCGCGCGGGCGGCCGGCGTCCCCGGCTCCACGTTCCCCACCACCGGGTCCAGCCAGGACTCCAGGGCCTGGAGGATGCGGATCCTGGCCTCCCGGTCTTCGGGGACCATCACCTCCACGGATCCGTCCACCAGGCCGGCGCCGGGGTCCTGCGAAGGCCCGGCGAACCGGACGAGGGTGGGCCCCGCTGGGAGTTCCAGGAACGCCTCGCGAACCTCCCCCCAGTGCTCCGGTGACCGTTCCCCGATGGCGACGAGGTCCACTCCCGACGGGATGTCCGCCAGGGCGGCCGTGCCCGGCTCCAGGAGCTCGGCGCGAACGTCCCCCAGCCGGAGGGTGTCGCTCTCTGCGCTCCCCCACCCGGCGGCAACCACGGTGTAGGCAACGAAGGCGAAGATCAGGTTCATGACCACGCCGGCCGAGATCACCCAGGTCCGGGCCCACACGGGCTTGGCGTCGAAGTCACCGGAGGGGTCGTGCGGAGCGCGGGCCGGAGCAGGCCACGGGGTTTCCGGGGAGTCCGCTCCGGGCTCGTCCGGATCGTCGCTGCGCCCCCCCTCGATCCGCTCCATGACCTCGTCGTCCATCCCGGCCATCTTCACGTATCCCCCGAGGGGGATGGCGGAGATCACAAACTCGGTGTCCCCTCGGGTGAACCCGTACACCCGGGGTCCCAGTCCGATGGAGAACCGTTCGACCCGGATCCCAACGGACCGGGCAGCCCAGAAATGGCCGAGCTCATGCACGAAGATGAGAACGCCCAGCACCACGAGGGTGGCGAGAATGGTCATGGGTGCAGCAAGGCTCCGGGGGCTCGCGGCCCCTCGCGGGTAATCCAGGAGCGGGCAACGCGGCGTGCCTCGCCGTCCGCCTCTCGTACATCGTCCAGGGTCCGAAGGTCCTGCCCCCCCACGGCATCCACCGCCGCCGCCACCGCGTCCGCCATGCCGGGAAAGGAAAGCTCCTCGCGCAGGAAGGCGGCGACCGCCTCCTCGTTGGCGGCATTGAAGGCCGTGGGAGCCGCACCTCCCCGGGCGCCGGCGTCCACCCCCACGCGGAAGAGGGGGAAGGCCTCCTCGTCCACGGCTTCGAAGGTCAGCGGAGAGGCCTGAAGGGGATCGAAGGTGCGCAACGGGGCGTCGTCCAGGCGCTCGGGCCAGGTCAGGGCATAGAGGATCGGGAGTTCCATGGTGGGGAACCCCAGCTGGGCCAGAACGGATCCATCCACGAACTCCACGAAGGAGTGGATGATGGACTGGGGGTGCACCACGGCCTCGAGGCGGTCATAGCCGAGACCGTAGAGTACGTGGGCCTCGATGACCTCGAGCGCCTTGTTGGCCAGGGTGGCGGAATCGATGGTGATCTTGGCCCCCATGGACCAGGTGGGATGCTGGAGGGCGGCGCCCGGGCCCACCTCGCGCAGATCGGCAGCGGTCCGGCCTCGGAAGGGTCCTCCGGATGCCGTGAGAATGAGCCGCTGCACGGAGCCCTCCCGGGAGCCCTCCATGCACTGGAGGATCGCGGAGTGCTCGGAGTCCACGGGGACAAGATGCCCCCCGCCGCTGCGGAGGGCGTCCAGCACCAGCGGCCCCCCGGCCACCAGCGACTCCTTGTTGGCCAGGGCCACCCGCTTTCCGGCGCGGAGGGCGCGGAGGGTTGGCTCCAGCCCGGCAAAGCCCACGACGGCGTTCAGGACGACGTCCACCTCCGGATCCTCGGCCACCTCGAGCACGGCGTCACGGCCGCCCTTCCACCCCTGGGGGGGGGAGGCCATCTGCCGGAAGGCCTCCTCGTCCGCCACCACGACCCGCTCCACCCCGAAGGCCGCCGCCTGTCGGGCCAGCGCCTCCACGGACCGGTTGGCCGTCAGCGCCCGTACCTGGAAGCGACCAGGGTGCCGGGCCAGCACGGCCAGCGTGCTCTCGCCGATGGAGCCGGTGGAGCCCAGAAGGGCCACCCGGATCGGACGGTCGCCCCGGGAGCTGGTGGGTGCTTCGGTCCTGAAGCTGGTGGGTGCATCGGTCCTGGAGCTGGCGACCGGGGAAGGGTCGATCATCCTCCCCATCCGAGAAAGAAGGGAAGGAGGAGCCAGGTCAGCGGGAGCGTGAAGAGAATGGCGTCAAACCGGTCCAGAACACCTCCGTGGCCGGGAAGGATGGCCCCGGAATCCTTGATTCCGGCCTCTCGCTTGAGCGCCGATTCCGCCAGGTCCCCGACCTGGGCCACCCCGCCAATGGCAAGGCCCAGGAGGGCCGCCGCCAGCAGGGAAAGGGGCTCCCCTCCGCCGAAAACGGGGAAGAGGAACGCGGTCACGAGGAGGGCCCCGGACACCGATCCCACCAGCCCCCAGAACGCACCCTCCACGGTCTTTGCCGGGCTCACCGAAGGGAGAAGCTTCCGGCGCCCCATGGCGCGTCCGCCGAAGTAGGCGGTGGTGTCCCCGAGCCAGGTGGCAATGATCGGCAGGAGGACGAGCCCGGTCCCGGCCCAGGCCGCCAGTTCCCATGCCGAGGCAGGATGGTGCCGGAGGAACCATCCGAAGGCCAGGGGCATGGCCACGTAGAGGGGCGCCAGCACCGTCACCGCCGCCGCCGCAAGGGGTCCGCCGGCAGGTCCCCGGAGGAAGACGGTGGCGGCCAGTGCCAGGAGGGCGGTGGCCACGAGGACGCCCACGGCGGTGAGGGCCCACGTTTCGGGCGTCCCGCCGGAGAGTGGTGCGGCCAGGAGGAGGCAGGCGGACGCCAGGAGGGCCAGGGGGCCGAAGGGGCGCACGTCCCGGGCTCGGGCAAAGCCCAGGACCTCGTGGGTCCCGATGAGGGCCAGGGCCAGGAGCACACCCAGGAGGACCCACCCCCCGGCCCAGACCACCGCGAAGCCCACCGGAATCCCCACGGCCGACACCCGGAGACGTCGTCCCAGGTCGCCGCCAGACCGGCGGGAGGTCCCCCCGCTCACGGCGTCCTCATGGGTGGCACCGCGAGGGATGGCGCCGCGGAACGCGCAGGGAGCGAGACCCTCACGAGGTGGCGGAGGGGACCCGACCGAAGCGCCGCTCCCGTCGCTGGAATTCGCGCACGGCCTCGAAGAGGTGCTCGCGGGTGAAGTCCGGCCAGAGCACCGGGGTGAAGTGGAGTTCGGTGTACGCCAGCTGCCAGAGCATGAAATTGGAGATGCGGAATTCGCCTGACGTACGGATCAGGAGGTCCGGATCCGGAAGCCCCCGGGTATCCATGACGGCATCCACGTCGGACTCCTCGATGGCGTCGAGTTCGAGTTCCCCCCGCTGGACGCGTTCGGCCAGGGCCCGAACGGCGCGGACGAGTTCGGCACGGCCGGAATAGGAGATCATGAGATTCACCAGGAGTCGGTCGCAGTCCCGGGTGGCATCCTCGATCCGCCGGATGGCATCACGGACAGGCTCCGCCATGGGCGTGAGATCCCCCAGCACGCGAACCCGAATGCTGCGATCCCGGAGTTCGTCCTTTTCCTGATCGGCGTAGAGCCGGAGAAGGGCCATGAGGGAGAGGATCTCCTCCTCGGGCCGAAACCAGTTCTCGGTGCTGAAGGCGAAGAGGGTGAGGATCTCGACCCCGGCCTCCACCGCCCCGTGAATCACCTCCCGCACGGCCTCCATCCCCGCCCGGTGTCCTTCCTGCCGGGGGAGGGCCTGTTCCCGCGCCCAGCGACCGTTGCCGTCCATGATGACGGCGACGTGCCGGGGCACAGGCACGTCGTGCAGGTCGGAATCGGGGGAGGTCACGGGGGAATCGCTCATGACGGCGGGCGGTCGAGGAAGAGGTCGAGGGTCCTGGCGGTCCGGAGGTGGACGCCGGCTCCTCAGACCGTCATGACCTCCTTCTCCTTCGCCGCAAGGGACTCGTCCAGCAGGGCGATGTACCGGTCCGTGAGCTTCTGGATCTCGTCGGTGGTCCGCCGAGCCTCGTCATCGGACAGCTCGCCATCCTTTTGAAGGGCCTTCACCGCGTCGTTCCCCTCCCGACGAGCCTGGCGAATGGAGACGCGCCCCTCTTCCGCCATCTTGGAGAGGAGCTTGACGAACTCCCGGCGCCGGTCCTCGTTCAGGGGGGGGATCGGCACGCGGATCACCTGTCCGTCGTTGGCCGGATTGAGGCCCAGCCCCGCCGACATGATGCCCTTCTCGATCTCCGTCATGAGGCTGCGGTCGAAGGGCTGAACAAGCAGGAGGGCGGCCTCGGGGGTGCTGATGGACGCCACCTGGTTGAGCTGCATCTTGGACCCGTAGGCATCAACCCGCACCGAGTCGAGGAGAGCCGGGGTGGCCTTCCCCGTGCGAACGGTCCCGAACTCGCGGCGGACGGCCTCGAGCGACTCGTCCATCCGTTGGCGAACATTCTCGATCGTCGACATCGTCTTCTCTTTCGTGAAGTTCAGGAAACCAGGGTTCCGACCGCTTCGCCCCGGATGGCCCGGGCGACCGAACCGGACACCGCCAGATTGAGAACGATAATGGGAAGGCCGTTCTCCCGGCAAAGGGAGACGGCCGGCGCATCCATGACCCCCAACTCCTTCGTCACCACTTCGTGGAACGAAATCGTGGGGATGAAGGTGGCGTCCGGGTCCTTCTTCGGATCCGCCGTGTAGACCCCGTCCACCTTGGTGGCCTTGATGATCACGTCGGCCTCCATCTCGATGGCGCGGAGTACTGCCGCCGTGTCGGTGGAGAAGTAGGGATTCCCCGTTCCCCCGGCAAAGAGCACCACCCGCCCCTTTTCCAGGTGGCGCAGGGCTCGCCGACGGATGTAGGGTTCGGCCAGTTCTTCCATCCGGATGGCGGTCATGACACGGGTCTCGACCCCCTTCCGCTCCAGCATGTCCTGCAAGGCCATGGCGTTGATGATCGTGGCCAGCATCCCCATGTAGTCAGCCGAGACCCGATCCATCCCCTTCTGGGAGGCGATGGCCCCGCGCACGATGTTTCCGCCTCCCACCACGAGCCCCAGCGACACCCCCATCTCGTGGACGCGCTTCACCTCTTCCGTGAGAACGTCCACCACCGAGGGCTCGATGCCGAAGCCCCGGTCACCCGCCAGCATCTCGCCGGAGAGCTTGAGCAGGACGCGCGGGTACGCGAGCGGCGGGGCGTTGTCCGGCCCGGTGCTGGAGCTGGAAGCGGGAGTGGGCGTGTCAGAGGCCATGGAGCAGGGATCCAGGGAGGCGGAAGGAGTATGGCGATGTCAGGACCCGCCGCACTCCCCCCGGGAACCGAGGGCTTCCGGGGGGAGTGCGGATCCTGCGTCAGCTCGCCTCGCCCACCGCGAATCGGGCGAAGCGGGCCACCTCGATCTTCTCTCCGGTCTTTGCCGAGACCTCGATGATCAGCTCCTCGATGGTCTGGTCCGGATTCTTCACGAAGGGCTGCTTCAGAAGCGTGACTTCCTCGAAGAACTTCCGGAGCTTCCCCTCGACGATCTTGTCCTGGATGTTCTCGGGCTTGCCCTCGTTCCGGACCTGCTCGAGGTAGACGGCGCGCTCCCGCTCCACCAGCTCGGCCGAAACGTCGGCCTCCGACACGGCGACGGGGCTGGCCGCGGCGATGTGCATCGCGAGGTCCCGGGCCAGGGACTGGAAGGCGTCGGTGTTGGCGACGAAGTCGGTCTCGCAGTTGAGTTCGACCATGACCGCGATCCTCCCGCCCATGTGGACGTAGGATCCGATGGTCCCCTCGTTCGCGGACTTCTCCGCGCGCTTGGCCGCCTTGGCGGTCCCCTTGCTCCGGAGCAGGTCGATGGCGGCCTCCATGTCTCCGTTGGTCTCGGTGAGGGCCTTCTTGCAATCCATCATTCCGGCCCCGGTACGATCCCGGAGTTCCTTTACTTCCTTCGCGCTCACGCTCATCGGACTCGAGCCTCTACGGTTGGGTTTGGTTTCAGGTCAAGAAAAGAGGCGGACCGCCGCGGGGTGCGGGGGCGTCGCCACCCCGGCACCCCGCCTCGGGGCCGCCTCTTGAAGTCTCAGGCCACCGGGGCCCGATCCAGCATGGGTGTCGAGAGCGTGCCCGACCCCCTTACGCCTCCGTCTCGGCGGAGCTCTCGTCGGCGGCCGGCTCCGGCGCGGAGGCCGGTTCCGGGGTCGATGCCTCTCCACCCGACGGATCCACCGACGCCTCGGTGGAGGCGTCCTCCGGTTTCTGAAGCTGGGCGATCACCTCCGGGCGGGGACGGCGACGACGGCGCACGCGCCGCTGGGCCTCGTCCTGCTGCTGGGGGGAGGCTGCCTTCTCGCCAGTCTCGGTCGAGTAGATGGTGGCCTCAGCCTCTTCCACCCGCCGCCGATCTTCCTCGGGAATGTCCCGCCGGGCGGAGAGCATGGCATCGGCAATCGCACCGGCGATCAGTCCCACGGAGCGGATGGCATCGTCGTTCCCGGGAATGGGGAAGTCGATCCGATCCGGGTCG
This sequence comes from Gemmatimonadota bacterium, assembly GCA_007120305.1. Taxonomy (GTDB): domain Bacteria; phylum Gemmatimonadota; class Gemmatimonadetes; order Longimicrobiales; family Gaopeijiaceae; genus SKNW01. The sequence continues at coordinate 9,515 of SKNW01000035.1, forward strand.
GCATTCGTGTCGGTGATCGCGATGACCGGGATGCCCAGGCGGTTGGCCTCCTTGACGGCAATGACCTCGCGCTTGGCGTCCACAACGAACATGGCACCGGGGACCCGGCTCATGTCGCTGACTCCCGAGAAATACTTGGAGAGCCTTTCACGCTCCCGCTCGAGCATGAGGCGTTCCTTCTTCGTGTAGAACTCGAAGGCGTTCTCCTCGTGACCCCGCTCCAGCTCCTTGAGGCGGCGAATCTGCTTCCGGATGGTCTGGAAGTTGGTGAGCATTCCGCCGAGCCAGCGCTCGGTGACATGGAAAGCCCCACAGCGCTCGGCCTCCTCTTCGATGATTCCCCGAAGCTGAGGCTTCGTGCACACGAAGAGGACCCGCTCGCCCTTGAGGGTGACCTTCCGCACGACCTCTTCCGCCGCCCGGAGGCGGTCCAGGGTCTTCCGGAGATCGATGATGTGAATCCCGTTCCGCTCCGTGAAGATGAACCGGCGCATCTTCGGGTTCCAGCGGCGGGTCTGGTGTCCGAAGTGAACACCGGCCTCGAGAAGCTGGTTGAGGCCGACCTGCGCGTTTTCCTGCTGCTCCATGATGCCTTGATCCTCTCGGGGGATTAGCGCTTGCTGAACTGGAACCGCTTGCGAGCCTTGGGGCGGCCGGGCTTCTTCCGCTCGACCTTGCGGGAATCCCGGGTCAGGAGACCGCCACGCCGAAGCGTCGATCGGGCTTCCTCATCCCGCTCCACGATGGCACGGGCCACGGCGAGCCGGAGGGCGTCTGCCTGTCCGGTGATGCCGCCGCCACGCACGCGGGCGACAACGTCAAACTGACCGGTCACCTCGGAGACCTCGAAGGCCTCCTGGATCCGCTTCCGGTGAAGCATGCGGGGGAAGTAATTTTCGAGCGACCGCCCGTTCACCGACCAGGTGCCGGTGCCGGGGCGGACAATGACGCGGGCCGTGCTCGTCTTGCGACGGCCGACGGCGTGAACCTGGTCTGCGGAGTTCTGAGTCATTCGAATGCCTGTACCGGGGTCGCCTGTCAAATCTCGAGGGGCTGGGGCTGCTGCCCCGCGTGCGGGTGCTCGGAGCCGCCATAGACCTTGAGCTTCTTACGAATCTGGCGACCAAGGGCGTTCTTGGGGAGCATGCCCTTGACGGCAAGTTCGATGACCCGCTCCGGATGGCTGGCGATCATCCGCTTGAACGGGATGTGCCGCTCACCGCCCATGAACCCCGAGTGGCGGAAGTAGGTCTTCTGCTCGGCCTTGTTCCCGGTCAGCTTGACCCGGGAGGCATTGAGCACAACCACGTGGTCGCCGGTGTCGAGATGGGGCGTGAAGATGGGCTTGTGCTTGCCACGAAGGACACGCGCCACCTCGGTGGCCACGCGACCGAGGGGCTTGTCGGCGGCATCGACCACCCACCATTGGGCGTTGATATCGCTGGATTTCGGTGTAAAAGTCGTCATGGATCCGAGTCCGGTCAGCTACGGAATAACAGAGCTTTCAATGCTAGACCCGGATCACCGAAATGTCAACGCCCCGGGGATCATGGGCGAAGAGCGCCCAGGAACCGGGAACGGGAGGCGTGGCGAAGGCGCCCCAGCCCCTTCTCCTTGATCTGCCGTACCCTCTCCCGGGTGATTCCCAGAAGGTCTCCGATCTCTTCCAGGGTCATGGGCTCCTGGTCGTCCAGGCCGAAATAGAGGCGCAGCACCTTGGCCTCCCGGGCATCGAGGGACCCCAGGACCCCCTCCACCGTCTCCTTCAGCGCCGCGTCGTAGGCGGCCTCTTCGGGATTCTCCGCAAACTGGTCGGGAAGGTAGTCGAGGAGTCGCTGGTCCTCCCCCGAGGCCACCGGGGCATCCAGGGAGAGATGCGAGCGCGAGATGACGAGGGCGGCCTCCACCTCTTCGGCCGAAAGGTCGAGGCCGTGGGCGATTTCCTCCACGGTGGGTTCCCGCCCCAGCTCCTGCTGGAGCGCCGCGGATCGCCGCCCGATGCGGTGAAGGGCCCCTGCCCGGTTCAGGGGAACCCTGACAATTCGGCTCTGGTCCGCCAGGGCCTGGAGGATCCCCTGCCGGATCCACCAGACGGCGTAGGAGATGAACTTGATCCCCTTCGTCTCGTCGAACTTGTGGGCCGCCCGAATGAGGCCGACGTTCCCCTCGTTCACGAGGTCGGCCAGCGGGACGCCCTGGTTCTGGTAACGCTTGGCCACGGAAACGACGAACCGGAGGTTGGCCCGGACCAGACGGTCGAGGGCCTCCCCATCGCCTGCCCGGATGCGCCGGGCGAGATCGCCCTCCTCCTCCCGCGTGATCAGGGGGTAGCGGGAGATCTCCGCCAGGTACTGGTCCAGCGAGCCCTCGGCGATGTTCGGCTTGCGCGGGGAGAGGCTCATGGGGGCATCAGGGGGAGGACGAGGATCGCTTCCGGACCGCGGTCCGCCGGTCACGCGCGGCGGCCACCTGATTCTCATCATCGGACGCTCCGCCCGAATTCGCAACTCCGGCCCGCCGAGCCCGATGCTTCCCCCCGGCTACTGGATCCGGTCTCCGATCCGCGTCCAGCGCACCTCGCGGAGAAACTGGAACCGCCCCTCCTCGTCCATTTCGGAGGAGTAGTACACGATCCAGGGCCGTCCCCGGATGGACTCGCGCTCCACGAACCCCCAGTAGCGGGAGTCCTCGGAGTTGTCACGGTTGTCGCCAAGGACGAAGAAGCCCCCCTCGGGAACGACCAGGGGTCCCCAGTTGTCGCGGGAGGGCCGGTACCGCCCCGGCCTTACGGACTGGGCGAGGAAGCGGACCTGCCACTGCATGCCCGGATGCACGGCATCGCCGTTCAGGTCCGAGTGGTGGGCATAGGGCTCCCGCACCTCCACCCCGTTCAGGAGGAGGCGCTTGTCCCGCATGGCCAGCGTGTCCCCGGGGAGACCGATCAGACGCTTCACGTAGTGCTTGCTTGGTTCATGGGGAGGGTTGAAGACGATGACCTCCCCCCGGGTGGGCTCCGCCATGGCCGGAAGGGTCATGCGGAGCCCCGGGATCTCGGCGCCGAAGACGGCCTTGTTCACCAGCAGGAAGTCCCCGGCCAGGAGCGTTCCTTCCATGGAGGAGGTGGGAATCTTGAAGGCCTCGACGACGGCGGTCCGAACCACGAGGAGAACGAGAATGGCCAGAACCACCGACCGGGCCGCCTCTCCCACGACCCGGAGGTAGCCGCGGGTCCGCGACCGCGACGGACGGGGGCTCGGGGGGCCAGGGGATACGGGAGACGGCGGGTCCACCGGGACGCCGCGGGGTCCGTCATCGAGCGGAGGAGGACCGAATTCGGGGGGATCAGCTGTCATGGGAGGGCCCGAAATGGTTCCAGGAGATGGAAGGCCGATCGTGCCGTCGGCTGGGGCGCGGACCAGCCGCGGCAGGATCCGGGCAGAATTCCCGGGAATAATCCCGCGCGGCCCCCTCGTGTCCGTACACTGGACGCCTTGCTGCTACCCATGCCAACTTGAACCCGTTCCCCTCTCCCGTCCATCTCTTCCGTCCATCCCCTCGCCCACCCACCCGGTCCAACGCCGGAGGGAGCGGTCCCCCATCGACCCCCTGAGGTCCTTCCCCCCACCCGGACGCGCGCATGGCCCTTCCTCCGGATGTCTCCGTGGCACCCCGAGCCCGTCGCGGCGTCCTCCCTGCCCTGACAGGCCTCCTCTTCGTCCTTGCCGGATGCCCCGGGCCCGGGGACTCGCGGGCCGCGATTCCACCGGACGTCGCCGGTGCCGGGGAATGGGCCGAGCCAGGTGCGCACGATGTGGGGGCGGTTGCGCAGGACGCAGGAGCGGCGGGAGATCCGTTCCCCACCCTGGCGGCGGACCGGATCTGCCCATCCTCCGGGTACCTCTGCGACTTCCTGCTGGCCCGCGGGGAAGGCGCCGGCGCGCCCGCAGTTCGGCAGGGCGCCGGTGCCGCCTCGAACCCCGGCGTGCGTGTGGCCCGCTGGCCGGACGACACGAGGGTGCTCCAGATCCGGGTGGACCTCCCGCCGGTCCCCGACGCCGACCAGGCCCGGGAGCTTCAGCGTGCCGCCGTCCGTGGGATTCTGGCGTGGGACGGCCAGCCCTTCCGCCTCCAGGTCCAGGACAGGGACACAGGGGGCGGGCCGCCCGCCCATGTTCACGTGGCCTGGCGCGAACGCCTGGGTCCCGGTCAGGCGGGTCGCGTCACGACGCGCTGGGAACTTCGGGGCACCGAGTTCCAGTTCGAGGTGGTGAGTTTCGAACTGGCATTGGAAGTCCCGCCGGAAGGAGGCGGCCGGCCACGGTCCCTGACCCCCGACGATCTCGAACGGGTGGCGGCCCACGAAATGGGCCACGCACTGGGGCTCGGGCACAGCGATGCCCCGGAGGATCTCATGTATCCACTGAACACGGCCCGGGCCCTCTCCCCCCGGGACTATCGAACCATGGATGCCCTGTACCGCCTTCCGGCCGGTGCCCGGGTCGTGGGATCCGCCCGACCCTGACTCGAGTCCAGGGCACCCGCAGGGGTCCGGGTCCGGGTCATTCCTCGCGGGTAAGACCGAAGCGCTCGATCTTCTTGTACAGATTCGACCGGGGCATGTCGATGGACCGCGCGGTCTCCGACACGTTCCACTCGTGGTCCCGCAGGCGCTGAAGAAGAAACGCCCGCTCGGCCTGGTCCCGGAATTCCTGGAAGGTCATGTGGCCAAGTCCGTCCAGGTTGAGGCCGGAGACGGCGCCCCCGCCAACGGTGAGCAACATCACGTCGGCCTCGGTCACGGTGTCGCCCGCCGAGAGGATGAGGAGCCGCTCCACGGTGTTCCGAAGTTCCCTCACGTTCCCTGGCCAGTCACGACGGGCCAGCAAGTCCACCGCACCCTCGGTGAAGCTGCGGGTGGGGATCCGCTCCCGATTCGCCATCTGGTTGGTGAAATGCCGAACCAGAAGGGGAATGTCCTCCCTCCGCTCCCGCAGAGGGGGGACGTGGACGGGCACCACGTTCAGCCGGTAGAACAGGTCCTCCCTGAACCGGCTTTCCTCAATCTCTCGGGGAAGATCCTTGTTGGTGGCCGCGATCACCCGGACGTCGACGTCGTGGACCCGCTGGCCGCCGACCCGCATGACCTTCCCCTCCTCAAGGGCCCGAAGGACCTTGGCCTGGGCCGCGAGCGACATGTCACCGATCTCGTCCAGGAAGAGCGTCCCTCCGTCGGCCTGCTCGAAGGTCCCGGGCCGATCCTGCACGGCCCCGGTGAAGGATCCCTTCATGTGGCCGAAGAGTTCCGACTCGATGAGCTCGGAGGGGATGGCGGCGCAGTTCACCTCCACGAAGGGCCGGTCGCTCCGGCGGGACCGTCGGTGCAGGGCGCGGGCCACCAGTTCCTTCCCGGTGCCATTCTCTCCCGTGATCAGGACCCGGGCGTCGGTGGGCGCCACCCGCTCGATGCGCTCCAGCACACTCCGGATGGCCGGGGAACGCCCAATGATCTCGTGATGGGATTCCACCTCGGAACGAAGCGCCTCCACCGAGGCCTCGAGCCCCCTCCGGTCCAGCACGTTCCGAAGCGTCAGAAGGAGGCGATCGGTATCGAGGGGCTTCTGGAGGAAGTCGAACGCCCCGCGCCGCGTGGCCTCCACCGCGGTGTCAATGGTACCATGCCCGGAGATCATGACCACCTGGGTGCCGGGATGCCGCTCCCGGATTTCTGCCAGGATATCCAGGCCATCCTCACCGGGCATCTTCACATCGAGGAAGACGGCGTCCACGGGACCCTCCTCCAGGGAGCCAAGCGCCTCGCGACCCGAGGCCGCCATCCCCACCTCGTGGCCTTCGTACTCGAAGAGCTGGCGGAGGACGTTCCGAATGGAGGTCTCGTCGTCGACGATGAGGAGTCGGGCCACGGGGGTTCCTTCGGCTCGAACGCGGTTCAGCAGGGGGAACCGGCGGGACAGGGGAGCCGGGCCAGGATGAGCCGGTCTCCCTCCACCCGGATGGACTGGATCCCCGAGGGGAGGGGAAGGAAGAAGGCTTCCGGAGGGAGATCGAGAGGAGCGACCCCTCTTACTCCTTCGAGGATGCGTGGGAAGAAACGCCGGGGAATGGGAATGGAGGAGGCCTCGATACGGTGAACCAGAAGGGCAGCCTCTCCTCCACCCAGCGCCAGAACCCGTCCTCTCAACTGGATCGGGACGGTGTCGGGGAGGAAGGCGAGCACGCTCTCCAGCTCCGGGAGGGCCGGCAGTCGCTCCCGGGCAAGGCGCAGGCCCAGGAGGAGGTCGCCGTCCCGGAGAAGCACCGACGGATCCGAAACCCCCTCGGGCCAGGCGATGGGAAGACGGAAGCGGAGAAGACTCTCGATCTCAGGTGCGGAGAGGGAGACGACGTCGACCCCTCCGGCCAGAAGGCCCTCGAGCTGTCGCTCGGCCTCGCCGGCCAGCGCTTCTGACGGTGCCTCCATGGCGCCGTTCCCGGGCGGGACGCCCACCCCCAGCCCCCGCACGCCGGCCGCGAGGTCTGGACCCCACTGCCAGGCCACCAGGCCGATCCCGGCCAGGAGCACCAGGGCCAGCGTCCGCCCCAGGCATCCTCCCACGCATCCACTCATGTACGACGTACTCCTCAGCTCCGCGGCGGCACACTTCGCAGGGGCAGGCTCTCCATGATCGTGTACCGATCCTTCTGCTTTTTCAGGTGAGAACGGACCACGTCCACGGAGGAAACCGGGATGTCCAGGGCGAAGTCCAGGCTCGCGGCCAGGTCATCCAGCCCCCGGAAGGCACCGGCCCCCTCTTCCTTCCGAGTTCTCCCCAGGGTGACGTGGGGGTGGAAGGCCCGGGTCTCCCGATCGAAGCCGTGGGACGCAAGGCCCCACTCCAGGTCCTGCTTCAGACACCGTAGAGCGGGGGTTGGATCCGCACCCAGCCAGAGGACCTCGGGCCGACGAATCGTGGGGAAGGCGCCGAACCCCTGGAGGCGAAGCGTGAACGCCCGCGTGGCACCCGCCACCCGGCCGACGGCCTTCGCCAGGCCAGGGAGCCGTTCGCTGCGAACGTCGCCGAGGAACTTGAGGGTCAGGTGGAATCGGTCGGGGGCGAGCCACTGGACCGGCACACCCGACGCCCGCAGGGGCTCCGCCGCCTCGTGGATGCGGGCGCGCTCGGGATCGGAAAAGGTAAGGGCAAGAAACAGTCGCATGGACTACCGTGGGCATTCAGGTCAGAAAAACCGGACCGCTCAGGCCGGGACCCCACCGGGGACCGGAGCGCGGAGGGAGGTGGCAATGGCATCCACGCCTCGGAGGGCCTGGTCCACGTCCTCCTCGGTTGAAGCCCAGCCCAGGGAAAGCCGGAGGGCGCCGGTCTCAAGCGACCCCAGGATCCGGTGGGCCTCGGGGGCACAGTGCAGTCCCGCCCTGGCCAGGACCTGCCACTCCGCCTCCAGTTGCCGCGCCACATCGGCAGGGCTCAGTCCGTCTACCACCAGGGTGACCAGCGCACCACCCGGCCCCAGGGTGGGCGGCGACAGGACCCGCACCCCGGGGATCGCCGAGAGTCCGTCGTGCAGCTTCGCCTTGAGCGCGGCCTCCCGGGCGTGAATGGCCTCCACTCCCTCGGCGAGCACGACCTCGCATCCGGCGAGGAGGCCCGCGATGCCGGGCGCGTTCGGGGTGCCGGCCTCCAGGTGATCCGGGTAGGCGTCCGGCATCTCCCTGAGGCGGGAGTTCCCCCCGGTTCCCCCGGAACAGAAGGGGAGAACCTCCACCCCTTCCGCCACCCAGAGTCCGCCGGTCCCCTGGGGTCCGAGGAGGCTCTTGTGCCCGGTGAAGGCCACCAGGTGGGCCCCGAGCCCCGCGGGATCGTGGGGAAGATGCCCGGCGGACTGGGCGGCGTCCACCAGCACCAGCGCACCGCGTTCCCGGGCCAGCGCAGCCAGCTCCCCGAGGGGAAGCACCGTGCCGAGGACGTTGGAGACCGCGTTCACGACCAGGAGCCGGGCACCCTCCAGGTGGCGAGCGGCGGCCTCCATGTCCAGCGATCCGTCGGGGGCCCCGGGGATCTGACGCACCTCGATGCCGCGGGCGCGGGCCAGGGCATGGACCGGCCGCAGGACGGCGTTGTGATCAAAAGCCGTGATGACCACCGCGTCGCCCGGACCCAGGACGCCGTGGATTGCCGTGTTGAGTGCGTGGGTCGCGTTGAGCATGAACGTCACCCGGCCGGGGTCGCCGGGAAGCCCCATGACCTGGGCTACCCTCCGTCGACACCGAAAGGCGATGCGCCCGGACTCCACGGACCGCGCGTACCCCCCCCGACCCGGGGAGGCTCCCACGTTGGCCAGAAAGTCGTGGACGGCCTGGACCACCTGGGGCGGACGAACGGCAGATGTGGCAGCGTAATCCAGATAGTGCATGGCGCTCGAGGGCAGGAATGCCGGGGATCCGAAAGGAGGGAAGAGTACGCCATCCGTCCTCGCCCGACAACCACCCGCCCGCCCGCACCGCTCCGGCCAGCGTCGCCGATCAGAGCCCGCGGAACTGGAGCGCCTCGGCGACGTGCGGCTCCCGAACCCGGTCGTCGCCCTCGAGCCGGGCAATGGTCCATGCCACCCCCAGCATCCTCATGACGCCGCGCCCGGAGAGTCCCGCCTTCCCGGCGGCCTCCGCGAGTAGCCGGGTCGCCTCCGGGGTCCTTGGGGGGAGGGACCTGTCAGCTCCCACGCCCTCGGCCCCGACCCCTGCGGCCATGCCCCCTGCGGCCATACCTCCTCTGGTCTCCGGCGGCGCATTCCGGCGCCGCACGGCTTCGACACGGCGCCGAACCGTATCCGTATCCTCCTCCTCGCCGGGACCAAGGAGAAGGGCAGCGGGCGGGGGCTCCAGTCGCACCCTGAGGTCGATGCGATCCAGAATGGGACCCGAGATCCGGGCCTGGTAGCGCCGCACCACCGACGGATCGCAGGTACAGGCCCCTCCCGGGGAGCCGAAGTGGCCACAGGGGCAGGGATTCATGGCGGCCACCAGGAGGAAGCGCGCGGGAAACCGGGCCCGCTGCCCGGTTCGGATCACGTCCACAACCCCCGACTCCAGGGGCTCCCGCAGCGCTTCCAGGGCCGGGCGGGTCCAGTGGGCCAGCTCGTCGAGGAAGAGGACCCCCCGGTGGGCCAGGGTCGTCTCCCCCGGGCGGAGGGGGGTCCCGCCTCCCACCAGGGCGCCCTGGGACGCGCCATGATGCGGGGCCCGGAAGGGGGGGCGGGAGAGCAGCCCCTCCCCCACCCGGAGCAGCCCGGCCACCGAATGAATGGCGGTCACCTCCAGGGCCGCCTCCGGATCCAGGTCCGGCAGCAGTCCGGGCAGAGAACGGGCGAGGAGGGTCTTTCCCGCCCCCGGAGGCCCCGCGAGGAGGATGGAATGCTCCCCGGCGGCAGCGATTTCCAGGGCCCTGCGTGCCATCGCCTGACCGCGCACCTGCGCGAGATCCATCCCCCCCGTTCCGGGGTTGCCGCTCGGGCGGCTCCGGAAGGCCGGTGTCGACCGATGTGGGGCCCCGGACCCCGATGAAGGGGGTCCGAATCCATTCCTCCCTTCCCCCACCGCGGAGGAGGCGAGGGGCTCCCCGTCTCGGAGGAATGCCACCACGTCAGCCAGGGAGTCGGCCCCCATCAGATCGATCCGACCCGAGAGGCTCTCCGCCTCCACGAGGTTCGCCCGGGGGACCACGAGGCGAGCGAGGCCCGCCTGGGCGCATCCAAGCGCCAGAGGGAGCACGCCACGAACCGGATGCAGACGGCCGTCCAGCCCCAGTTCTCCCACCAGGGCCGTTTCGCCCAGGGGCTTGGCCGGCACGACGCCAGCACCGGCGAGGAACGCCATGGCCATGGCCAGGTCCAGGGCCGACCCGTCCTTCATGAGGTCGGCCGGCGCCAGGTTGATGGTCACCTTGAGGGCATCGGCCGGGGCCCCCGGAAGACTGCGAATGGCGGACTGGATCCGGTCCCGTCCCTCCCGAACCGCGCCCCGGGGGAGCCCCACGATGAACAGCGCCGGGATCCCGGTGGTGACCTGGGCTTCCACCCGGATCGGCACCCCCTCCACCCCCTGCAGCGAGGCCGACCACGCCTGACC
>SKNW01000075.1 GCA_007120305.1 Gemmatimonadota bacterium
GAACCGTGCCCCTGCACCGGCTGCGAACCGTGCCCCCGCACCGGCCGCGAGTCGCGCTCCCGCTCCGGCCGCCAGTCGTGCTCCCGCACCGGCCGCCAGCCGACCGCCCGCCCAGGCCGGCCGCGGCAGTGGTGCCAGCGCTCCACCCCCACGCCGACGCGGAGGGGGCTGAGGCGCGGCGAACCGGCTTCAGCGCTCCAGGGCAGCGGCCTTCTAGCGAGCGCAGGAAATGCAGTGACGGCCGGGGGTTCTCCCCCCGGCCGTCGTTCGTTGGTGCCGTGCCTTCGTTCCGCTCGGTCCATGCCGCGCCACCCCGCCCGCGCCACCCCGCGAGGCGGCGTCTCGGACCACGCGCAGGACGGCGCCTCAGAGCGGGGAGATGCCCGTCAGCTCCAGCGTCACGGGCTGGCCGGAAAAGAGCTGCTTCACCAGGACGTGCGGGCCCTCTGCCCGGAGAAAGAGGGTCAGCGTGCCCTGGGCCGTGCCCACTTCCACCCTCCACGCGTCGAAGGATCCGGCGGGTACCTCCACCACCTCCCGTCCGATGACCCGGACGTCCAGCGTGATGGCCTGGCCCTGCACCACGTCCAGGTAGGGAATCCGGAACCTGACGCCCTCGGCGAGTTCGGAGGCCGCCATGACGAACTCGTCCATTCCCGGGAAGAGGAGTTCATTCAGTGGATGGTCCACGTCCCGGGCGCCCCCCAGCTGGGCCGGGAGGTTCGCCTGCCCCACGATCCGGCCACCGACGACCTCCAGCTCCACCTCCAGCTCGAGCCCGGCCGCCGACTGGTTCTGCCGGAGAGAACGGGGGGTGAAGTCCGTGGCATCGAAGACCAGGACCGTCTCCTGTCCGCCCCCCATGGTCGGCGAGACGGTGGTGGTGGCCACCCACGCATCGCCCTGTCGCTCGAGCCGGTAGGTGGCCGAGCCCACGGGATTGCCGTCGAACCGGAGCTCGTACCGGCGGACCCCCTCCTCCAGTCGGGAGGCGTCCCAGGGGACGATCTCGGCAAGAGGAGACAGGACCTCCGATCGGTCCAGTTCCTCGCCCTGGAGGTCCAGGAGTGTGACCGGGGCAATGGCGTCGAGCCCTTCCAGGATCTGAGTGGCATCGCCCACCACGACGACGACGCTTTGTTCCGGCCGCATCATCCGGATGCCCGTGGCCTGCACGTCGGCGGGCGTGACGGCCCGGATGCGTTCCGGGAAGCGGCTGACTTCCTCCACCTGCCGTCCAAGCAGAAGCGTTGTCGCGAGACGCCCGGCCACCTGGCTCGCCGTCTCCAGCTGGAGCGGGAAGCTCCCTGCCAGGTAGTTCCGGGCGGCGTCCATTTCCTCGGAGGAAATCGGCTCCACCCCGACCCGGTCCATCTGGTGAAGAATCTCAACCACGGCCGAGTCCGTAACCGGTGTGCGGACCTCGGTGGAGACCTGAAAGACCCCGGTGCCAACCGGGCGGGTGACCCCGGAAAATGCCCCGTAGGTCCAGCCTTTCTCCTCCCGGAGGATGCGGAAGAGGCGGGAATCGGCCCCGCCCCCGAGGATGCGATTGGCCACCTCGATTCCGGCGAAGTCGGGGTCGTCCCCCGCCACCGCCGGCTGGCCGGCCAGGATCACGGACTGAACCGAGCCGGGGCGATGTACCAGGTGGATTCGGGTCTGCTCCGGCGCTGCGGGGGCATCGAGATGGGGGGCGGCGGCCGGCTCACCCACCCAGTCGCCGAGATGGCGTTCGGCCAGCGCCAGCACCCGGTCTCGCTCCACCGCGCCGGCCACCAGGAGAAGGGCTCCCTCCGGCTGCAGGGCCCGATCCCGGAACTGGACCAGGTCGTCCCGCGTGATGGCCGACACCGACTCGGGAGTGGGGCTCACGCCGTAGGGGTGATCGTGGCCGTAGACGAGGCGGCGGAAGAGCCGGCCCGCCACGGCCTGGGGCTGCCCCAGCTGGGCCTGCAGCCCCGAGAGAGTCTGACGGCGGGCCAGCTCCACCTCGGCCTCTGGAAAGCTTGCGTTTCGTGCCACGTCGGCCAGCAGCTCGAAGGCCACCTCCAGGTGGTGGGTGAGGACGGTGGCCGAAACGTTCAGGAAATCGGGTCCGGACCCGGAGGAGAGCGAGCCGCCCACCCCCTCGATGGCTTCGGAGATCTCCACGGCCGACCGGGTGGTCGTGCCCCGGGTCAGCAGGGTAGCCGCCAGGTCGCCCAGCCCGGCCCGGTCTGCGGGTGCGAGGCTGCCTCCCCCGCGCTGGTACAGTCGGATGCTGGCCAGCGGCTGGGTTCCGTACTCCAGGATCACGACCTCAATGCCGTTGGGAAGCGTGAATCGCTCGAACGCCGGAAACTCGATGGGCCGGGGCGCCAGCGGAGGTGGGGGTTCCTGCTGGGCCTGCAGGGAGAAGAGCGTCGCGGGAACCCCGGGAACTCCGGGGATTCCGGGAAGCGCGGCGAGTCCGGGAAGCCCGAGGGACCCGGCCACGAGAAGCGTGGTGGCCAGCATGGTACCGGGGCGGCGCATCATCGGTCGCCTCCTTCCTGGCCCGACGCCTGGCCCGACGCCTGGCTCGTCGCCTGGCTCGTCGACTGGCTCGTTGTCTGGCCGGTCGATTCCGCGGATTCCGGAACGGCGGGCCCCGTACCCGGGAGGGTGAAGATGACAGCCCGTCGGTCCGGCCGGAGATAGCTTCGGGCAACCCGGTTCACATCCTCCCGGGTCACCGCCTGGATCGCCTCAACCACCGTGGTGACGGCGTCGGGCGTTCCATGGAAATGGTTGGCGGACTGGAGGGCCTCGGCCCGGCCCATGGCCGTCTGGCGGGAGAGCACGGTGGAGGCCAGGGCGCGGTTTCGTGCCCGGTCCACCTCCACATCGGTAACCCCTTCGGAGAGGAGGGTCTCGATCTCCGCATCGAGCAGGGTCAGAAGCTCGTCCCCCTCGACGCCCTGGTTGGCGATGAGGATGAACTGGAAGAGGCCTGGCCCGAGGCGCGGGCTGTGGACGGCCACGGCCTGGAGAGCGGCCTGGGCCCCCCGCACGATCTGCTGGTTCAGCCGGGCACTCTGCCCGCCTCCCAGGATGTCGGCCAGGACCGTGAGGGCCGGGGCATCGGGGTGGCGGTGTTCAACGCCGCCGTAGGAGACGAAGACGCCCGGGAGCTGGGCGTTCGGGTCGTGGATGCGCTCCTCCACCGGGAGATGCACAAAGGGATGATCGCAGTCCACTTCGGGGGCGTCACCTCCCCTGGGAATCGGGCCGAAATACTCTTCGATCAGCGCAGCGGCTTCCTGGCTGTCGAAGGCTCCGGACACCACGAGGGTGGCATTGTTCGGGGCGTAATAGAGGTCGAAGAAGTCCTGGACGTCGGCCAGCTCGGCGGCCTCCAGGTCCTCCATGGATCCGATCACCGAGTGGGCATACGCGAAGCACCCTTCCGCATCGTAGGGGGCGTAGTAGGCCGCCTGGAGCTGGCTCGTGCCGTAGGGGGAGTTGTCGATCCTGAGCCGGCGTTCCTCCTTCACCACTTCAACCTCGCGCCGCAGGCTCTCTTCCGTGACCCGGAGAGACCGCATGCGGTCCGCTTCCAGCCAGAGGGCGAGGTTCATCCGCTCCGGGGGAACGGTCTGGAAGTAGTTGGTCCGATCCTCCGTGATGGAGGCGTTCAGGTCTCCGCCGGCGCGCTCCACGTACTGAAAGTGTTCGCCCTCGGCCACATTCTCCGACCCCTGGAACATGAGGTGCTCGAACACGTGCCCGAACCCCGACCGCCCCGGACGCTCGTCCCGGCTCCCCACGCGGTACCAGAGGTTCACCGCCGTGGCGGTGGCACTCGGATCGGGGGCCAGGATCACGTGCAGCCCGTTGTCCAGGTGATACGAGTCGTGGGGGATGGCGCCGGAACCCGCGCCGGATCCCGCGGCGGATCCTGGCGCCTGGGCCGTCACGGGTGCCGGAAGTCCGGCGCCGGCGCCGGCGAGGGCGAGGACCATGACCGGCGCCCATGGGTGGATGCGTGGGCGGGACGGGGAGCCGCAGTTTTGGAGAGGCGGCGAACAAAAGGGCAGAAACACGGTTCGACCTCGAACGGTGGGAACGATGGAAGCTCAATCGGCGAATTGAGCCGGAGTCCGCAGAGGAACCCCTTGGAGCACGATGCGCCTCCCATTACGGTGGGGCGAGTGCATTTGTTCATTCCGATCCGCACATCTCCGAGGAGGCCGCATGTGTGGTCGCTATACCCTCACGGTGGACCAGGAGGCGCTGTCTGCCGCCCTGGGCGTCCCGTTTCTCCTGGCAGATCACCCCCGGCCCCGGTTCAACCTCGCTCCTACGCAGGCGGCCCCGGTCTGGACAGCCACGGGGGTGCGGCCTCTTCGCTGGGGCCTCGTCCCCTCGTGGGCCGACGATGCGTCAGGAGCCGGGCGGCTGATCAACGCCCGGTCCGAGACCGTGGCGACGAAGCCCTCGTTCCGGGACGGCTTTCGTACCGGTCGCTGCCTCGTTCCCGCGGATGGCTTCTACGAGTGGGTTCTCCCAGGTCGCGGGCCCGGGTCCGAGAGCGAGGGAACCGGGTCGTCGGGGCCGTCGGGGACCCGGATGCCCTGGTGGATCCATCTTCCCGGGCGCGCCGTGTTCACCTTTGCGGGGATTCGGGCGCAGTGGCACCCCCCCGGAGGGGGGCCTGAGCTGGAGACGTTCACCATTCTCACCTGCGAGGCCGCGGGCGAAGTCCGCTCCCTTCACCACCGCATGCCCGTGGTGGTCGTCCCCGAACTTCGCCACGACTGGTTCGACGGCGACGTGGGGCAGGGTCCTCCGACGCTTTCCAGGAGCGGACCCGGTCCCCTGCTGCGGAGCGTGGTGGAGGCGGCGGTGCGGGCTTCCAAGGACTTTCGGGCCCACCCGGTTTCGACCAGGGTGAACCGCCCGGTCCACGACGACCCCTCCCTGGTAGAGCCCGCCCCGGGGGAGGAGGGGGGACCGCCCCCCCTTCAGCCCTCCCTCTTCGATTGACGCAGGTTCCACCGGCGCCCTAAGATGTTGGTTCAAGCGTTCCAGTGTTCCGCCTGCGTCGACGTGCCCGGAGCTTCGGCCCGACCCCCTTTCGGTGGGGTGCCCGGGCGATCCGGTGCTCCCGCGGAATGCCTCTCCGACCTGACCGCCGCCCCGTGCGGCCTCTCCCCCTCGAGGACGTTGCCATGAGACGCCTATTGACCGGTCTCGCGGTCCTGACTCTCCTGCCCGTCAACCTGACGGCGCAGGACACCCGGACCATCGAGCCCGAGGACACCTACCGGGTGCAGAGCCTGGGGAGTCCTGCCCTCTCGCCGGACGGACGCCACCTGCTGTACACCGTCCAGACCGTCCGGCGTGCCGAGAACGATCGCATCACCCACATCTGGTGGTCCGATCTGGAAACGGGGCGCAGCCAGCGGTTGAGCACCCAGGGCGTCAACTCCACGAACCCCAGCTGGACGCCGGACGGTCGGAGGGTCTACTTCAGCACCACGCGAGGAAACGAGAGTGGCGTTCATTTCCTCAACTTTTCCGAGCCCGGGGGCGAGGCCTACCGGATTCCCGGACTGACGGGAGGCTTCACCTTCCACCCCTCGGGTGAGTGGGCGCTGGTGACCCGCCAGGTACGGGCCGAGTCGGCCGAAGCCCCGGAGCGATCGGCCGCACCCTCCAGCAACCGGGAGGAGCGCTGCTGGCCTTCAGGGCCTCCGGCCTTTACCTCAGCCACCGACCCGGCAACCCGGGCGAAGACCGAGGCCGAGCGGCAGTGCGACATCTACGTCATCGAGCACTCGGTCTACAAGCGAGACAACACCTTCGCGTTCGTCCCGCCGGGCGGGGGGGGAGGGGGCGGTGGAGCGTTCGGCGGCGGTGGTGGAGGCAACGGCGACACCTTCACCCAGTTCTTCCGGATCCCGGCCGACGGGCTGCGGGAAGGGGAGGAGGCCGTCCAGATCACCTCCGACGAAGTGAACAAGAGCTTCCAGGAGTTCTCGCGGGACGGCCGATGGATCCTCTACACGGTGAACCACACCCAGGCCGAGACGGAATCGGAGGATACCCCCGTCCCCGAGGATCGCCACGAGGCCCCCGAGTCGTGGAGCGACACACCGCCGCCGGAAATCGGGATCTACCGCATCCCTGTGGCCGGTGGGTCGCCGGAGGAGCTCCACCGGGTCCGGGGTCAGGTTCGGGGGGTCACCCTCGCCCCCGATGGACGGAGCCTGGCCTTTGTAAAGACGGCGGCCTCCCGCACGGACCCCTTCATCCGCGTGGTGAATCTCCAGAACGGAAGTTCCCGGGATCTGGCCCGCGAGGACTGGGTCTACTCCATCGGATCGCCCACCTGGTCCCAGGATGGCCGCGATCTCCTCTTCGAGTCCGCCATTGGCGGGACCGACCAGGTGGTTCGCGTGGCGGCGACCGGTGGACCGGTCCAGCAGGTTACCGAGGGGCGGCACACCTTCTCGGGGACTGACCTGAACGTGGCCCGCGGCAAGATGGCCTACGTGCGCACCACGCCCGAGGAACCGTGGGAGGCCTTCGTCGCCGACCTGGACGGGCGGAACGCCCGCCAGGTGACAGAGGTGAACCGCAACTGGATGGCCCAGGTCCGGCTCTCCACCGTGGAGCACTTCACCTACCCGGGGGTGCCGCACAACCGGGATTGGCTTGATCAGCTCCCGGACCGCGGGGTGGAGTGGATGCTGGCCAACGACGCCCCCGAAGGTGATGCCTTTGACCTGGACGCCTGGCTGGTCTACCCGGTGGACTACGAGCCGGGGCGGAGCTACCCGCTGGTGGTCTACATCCACGGCGGGCCCCATTCCCGGTATGCGGACACCTGGTTCCCCGAGTTCCAGATGCTCGCCGCCCGGGGCATGTTCGTCCTGTACACCAACCCCCGGGGCTCCTCGGGGTATGGGATGCACTTCCAGTTCTCCACCCTGCGGGCGTGGGGAATCGACGACACCAAGGACGTGCTGCAGGCCGTGGATCTCGTTGTGGAACGGGGGCTGGCCGACCCGGACCGCCTCGGCATCACCGGCGGTTCGTACGGTGGCTTCATGACGAACTGGATCACGGCGCACTTCCCCGATCGGTTTGCCTCGGCGGTGACGGATCGATCCATCACGAACTGGATTTCGTTTTACGGCGTTTCCGACGCATCCGGCCTGGTGGAGTCCGAGTTCGGCGGGATGCCCTGGCCCTTCCTGAGCACGGAGGAAGGGAGTTACAACCTGGCCATGGCCCTGTCCCCCATCGTATGGGCGGACCGGGTAAAGACGCCCACGATGATCATTCACTCCATCAACGACTACCGGACGCCGCTGGAGGGAGGGGAGCAGTGGTTCCGTGCCCTCCAGAAGCACGACGTCCCGGTTCGCATGGTACTCTTCCCGGATTCGGCCCATGGACTCTCGCGAACCGGTGAGCCCTGGCTCCTGGTCCGCCGGTTGCACGAATACGTGGACTGGTTCTCGGGGTACCTGGTGAACAACGAACCGGTGGTGGCCAGCAACTGAGGCCCCACCCTGCCGTCCGGATCCCCGGTCGTCGCCATGGCGGCCGGGGAGCGGTCGGCGCACCATTTCCTGATACGAGACCGGGAGGGCCTCTTTCGTGGTGATGCCAGGCGTTGAGGTGAACCCGAGCGGAAGCCGCACGGATGCGTCCGTGCCCCTGCCGGGGTGGGGACTCTCCCTCCTGGCCCTTGCCATCCCCGTCCTGGTTTCGGTCCTGGCCCCGGACTGGGCGTCCCGGGATGCCGGGGTGTTCGTCTGGCTCCCCGTCCTCATCCCCCCCTTTCTCCTCGGCTACTACCGCGGGTGGAAAGGGGCCGCGGTGGCTCTGCTGATCGGGGTGGTTGCGCTCGTGCTGGCGAGCCTGGCTGCGTCGGGCGGGATGGATGGCACGGCCGGGTCCCCGGGGGTGTTCTGGATGGTCGCGACCTACGCGGCGATCTGCCTGGGTGCGGGACTGGTCTCGGAGTTCCTGCAGAGAGACTCTGCCGTCGAGGGGGCCATGGCCCTGACGGACCCCATGACCGGGATGCCCAACCGGAGGCACGCCCTTGTCTTTCTCGAAGCGGCCTTCGCCTCGGCCGTGCGAGGTGACCCGGTCACTCTCGTGATGATGGATCCGGATCCGGTGGAGGGCCTGAACCGCCAACCGGGGGAGCGGGCCTCCGACGAGGTCCTCCAGGCCTTCGGGAAAGCCCTGAGGACCGTGACGCGTCGGATGGACCTGTCGGCGCGCTGGAGCGAGGACGAGTTTGTCAGCGTACTCTATCATTGCTCCAGTGCCGGGGCGGAGATCTTCCTCGGAAGGTTGAGGGGTCAGCTCGAGGCGGCAGAGTTCCCGGGGGGCACCCTGACCTTTTCGGCCGGGATTGCCCAGTACGCCCCGGGGATGGCATCGCCGGAGGCCATGCTTGAGGCGGCCGAGCAGGCTCTTCAGGCATCCCTCGACGCCGGGGGAGATGCTCACCGGATCGCCGCCCCGCCCCCGGTCGTCAGCGAGTTCACGGCCGCGCGGCGAGGCAGGGGAAACGCCACTCCCACCTCCACCGTGGTGCTGGAGGGGGAGGCGGAGCGCGTTCCGGGGACGCTCTTTTCCGGCGAGGAGCCCTCGGAGGTCCTTCTTGTGACCTCCGGGGTTCCCCTCCCGCAGGGGAACGAGCAGATTCTCGTGGTGGACGATGACCGGGAGAGCCGACGGGCGCTGGGCAAGCTGCTTCGCCGCCTGGGCTACCGGGTGGTGGAAGCCCCGGATGGCGAGAGCGCCCTGGCCTCCGCTCGTTCTCTGGATCGCCTGGACCTGATGATCACCGACCTCGTGATGCCGGGTCTGAGCGGGTATTCCCTGAGCCGGCGACTGCAGGAAGAACGGGGGCCCTCCAGAACCCTCTATCTCTCGGGAACCGTCCGGAAGGCCGTCGAGTGGGCCGCGGCCCCTGGGGCCGTGGAACAGTACCTGGAAAAACCTGTTCGTGCCGATGATCTGGCCAGGATGGTACGCCGCATCCTGGATGCTCCGATTCCCATGATGGTGGCCGACGAGATTTCCGGGATGCCGGCTCACCCTCCATCCCTCCCCCCACCTTCTTCCGCCGAACGACCGTGACCCCTCCCTCCCCTCGGCGGCGCCGCCGGATCCTCGCCGGCCTGATCGCGGCCGTGTGTGGACTGGTGATCGTGGGGGGATGGCTCGCTCTGCAGGAGATGCGGACCTCCACCCTGCAGGCCCGCTTCCTGGCCCCCCGCGCCGCCGAGATCGCCGTCTGGCTCGAGGACGGGGAGGCCGATTCCCTGCTGCCGCCAGCGGAGGGTCCGTACGATCTCCGCCTGGGGTACACCGAGCTTCCGGCCCGCGTGGCCCTGGCTCAAAGCCGTGGCTTCCGGGTGGTGGAGCAGGCCCGCAGCTCGGAGCGACTTCGGACCCTCGTCGCGGACCACGGCCTCTTCCCGATCTACCGGGAAAAGGACCAGGGGGGGCTGACCATCGAGGACCGGGACGGTGTGCTCCTCTTCCGGCATCGCACGCCGGACCGGGTATGGGAGACGTTCGAGGAGATCCCCCCGGTGGTGTGGCAGACCCTGCTCCACATCGAGAACCGGACGGCGCTCGACCCCGACGCTCCCCTCCGGAACCCGGCGGTGGAGTGGGGGCGCCTGGTCCGAAGCGCCACCGAGCTTGGGCTTCGCTCCCTGGGGCGGGACGGGAGCGTGGCCGGGGCGAGCACCCTCGCCACCCAGATCGAGAAGTACCGTCACGCGCCGGAAGGGCTCACGTCCTCCCCCCGCGACAAGCTTCTCCAGATGGCCTCCGCGTCGTTCCGGGCGTACATGGATGGGGAGGAGACACTGGAAGCGAGGCGTCGGGTTGTCCTCCGCTACGTGAACTCGGTTCCCCTTGCCGCCATTCGCGGGGAGGGCGAGATCGCCGGCCTTCCGGACGGCCTCTGGGCGTGGTACGGCACCGATCCCGCCGTCGCCTCGGCGGCCCTCTTCCGTCTTCCGGCCCGGAGGGTGGGACCGATCCCGGCACCCGAAGAGGTGACGCCGAACCGGTGGCGGCCGGTTCCCTCGCTGATTCCGGTGGGCGAGGTGGCCCATCGCCCGGGCGAGGAATCGGGCGAGGAATCGGGCAACCCGCGGGGAGACCCCCAGGGCGACCCTGCCCAGCGCGGCAACGCCCCCGACGACCTGCTCGGCGATGACCCGAGCGACGACGTGGAGTACGTGGCCCGGATCTACCGACAGGTGCTGAGTCTCTTCTTGGCCCAGCGCCGTCCCTCCTGGTTCCTGACCACATCCGAGGGACACGAGGCGCTGGCTCGGCTCACGGACCGGTACCTGGGCCTGCTCGAGGCCGATGGCCTCATCGAGCCGACCCTGGCACGCGCCGCCCTGGCTCAGCGGACCGACCCCCGGATTCTCCCTCCCGATCGCCCACCCGTGGACTTTGTCGAGCGGAAAGCCGTGAACACGGTCCGAACCGGCCTCCTGGGTCTCCTGGATGTGCCGCGACTCTACGACCTGGACCGGATCGACCTGCTGGCCCGGACCACCATCGATGCGGAGGCCCAGGCACGGGCAACCCAGCTCTTCCGGGACCTCCGTGACCCGACGTTCATCGCGGCCAGGGGCTTCGACCAGTTTCGCCTCCTGGACCGCGGGGACCCGGGCGAAGTGGTCTACTCGGTGTCGCTTCACGAGCGCACCCCTCTCGGGAACGTGGTCCGGATCCAGGCCGACAACCTGGACGCCCCCTTCAATCTGAACGAGTCGGCCCGCCTGGAGCTGGGTTCCACGGCGAAGCTGCGGACCCTGGCCAGCTACCTGGAGATCCTCGCCGAACTCCACGGTCGGTTCGAGGCCATGCCCGCCGATTCGGTCCGCCGCTTTCCCATTGCTTCCCAGGACCGCCTCTCGGCGTGGGCTCGGGACCGCGTCCTGGCCTTTCCCGGCGAGTCCACGGAGGATGCCCTCCGGGCTGCCATGAACCGGATCTACTCGGCGAACCCCGCGGAACGCTTCGTGACGGGAGGCGGGGTCCAGACCTTCTCCAACTTCGACTTCACCTACGACCAGCAGGCCATCACGGTGACCGTGGCCTTTCGCCAGTCGGTGAACCTGGTCTTCGTCCGCATGATGCGGGACGTGGTGAACCACTACATGTACCGGGTCCCCGGATCCACCGCCTTCGTTCTCGAGGAGCGGGATACGCCGCTTCGCCAGGAGTACCTGGAGCGGTTCGCCGACCGGGAAGGCATCCAGTTCCTGAACCAGTTCATCCCCAAGTACCGGGGGCGGACCCGGGCCGAGATCCTGACGGCCCTCTTCGGAGATCGGCGTCTTGCTCCCCAGCGCATGGCCTGGGCCTACATCACCGCGGTTCCCGACCCCACCGTGGAGGAATTCGAGCGGGTGCTCCGGGGGAATCTTCCCGATGATCGCTTCAACGAGGCGGCCATCGCCGACCTCTATCGCCGGGCGGACCCCACTCCCCATGACCTGGCGGACCTGGGATACCTGGCCAACGTCCACCCCCTGGAGCTCTGGGCGGCCCGCTTCTTCCTGGAGAACCCGGAGGCCGGGGGGGCAGACGCCATCCGGGCCTCGGAAGGTGCCCGGCAGGAGGTCTACCGGTGGCTCTTCCGCACCAGCCGGGTGGGGGCCCAGGACCAGCGCATCCGTTCCCTGCTGGAGGTGGAGGCCTTCACCGAGATCCTTCGGGGATGGCAGCGCCTCGGGTACCCGTTCCAGAACATCGTTCCCTCGCTGGGGACGTCCATCGGGAGTTCCGGGGATCGGCCGGCGGCCCTCAACGAGATGGTGGGGATCATCCTGAACGATGGGATCCGGCTTCCCACCTTCCGCGTGGAAGAGCTTCACTTCGCCCAGGGCACGCCCTGGGAGACCCGCCTCCTTCGCGAAGGCGTCCAGGGCGTCCGGGTCATGCACCCTGCCGTGGCCACCATCCTCCGCGAGGCCATGGTGGACGTGGTGGAGGAGGGGACGGCCCGCCGGATGCGCGGCGTCCTCCGCGATCAGGAGGGAAGGCCTCTCACGGTGGGCGGGAAGACGGGAACCGGGGACAACCGCTTCCGGGTGTATGCCCCCGGAGGCCGCCTCGTGGAATCCCGGAGCGTGAATCGGACGTCCACCTTCGTCTTCTTCATCGGGGACCGGTACTACGGGGTGATCAGCGCCTACGTCCCCGGGGACCAGGCCGATGCCTATCGCTTCACCTCGGCCCTTCCCACCCAGATCCTCCGGGAGCTGTCCCCCGCCATCGAGGCCCTTCTCGCCGAGGACGTGGTCGCCGTGGCGCCTACGGAGCCCGGGCCAGGAGGGCCTTGAGGTAGGCGTTCTCGGGGATGCGGACCGGGTGATCCAGGGGATGCCCTGTGCGCTCCACCTCCTCCAGCGGACGCCCCAGCGCGCGGGCCTCCCTGTGGATGCGCAGGAACAGGTCCTCGGCGGCCACGCGGCTCGAGCATGAGGCCTGGAGGAGGAGCCCCCCGGGCGCCAGGAGACGAAGGGCGAGCCGCGTCAGGCGTCCGTACTGGTCCAGGGCGCCGGCCGCCTGGCGAGCCTCCTTCGCAAAGGAGGGCGGATCCACCACCACCGTGTCGAAGTGTTGCCCCTCCCGGGCCAGGCCCTCCATGGCCTCGAAGGCGTCGCCCTGAAGGGTGCGATGCCGAGAGGCAGCCACCGGGGGGAGGTGGGAATTGAGGTCGAAATGCCGACGCGCCTGGGCCAGGGCGGCTTCGCTCACGTCGAGGCTCGTGACCTCCCGCGCCCCACCCCGGGCTGCCGCAAGCGAGAAGCCCCCGGTGTAGCTGAACACGTTGAGCACACGGGCGCCTGTCAGCGCGGCCAGCCGGGCTCGGTTGTCGCGCTGGTCCAGGTAGAACCCTGTCTTGTGCCCCTCCAGGGGGTGAGCCTCGTAGCGGAGGCCCGACTCCACGAAGGGGAGGGTCCGGTCCGACGGGAAGTCGCCCGCAAGAATCCCGGGGGCCTGGTCCACCTTCCGGGCCGTGAGGAGAAGAACGCTTCGCGGTGCGAGTTCGGACTCCAGCGCTTCGGTCAGTTCCGCCAGGCGGGGGACCCAGGCGGAGGAGTAGATCTTGAGGACCAGGTGGTCTCCGTAGCGATCGGCGACGACGCCCGGCAGGCCGTCCCCCTCGCCGTAGAGGATGCGAACCCCCGTGGTGGCTGCATCGCCCAGGAGAGGGGCCCGGAGTTCGAGGGCCCGGGCGATCCGCTCCCGAAAGAGGTCCACCCCGATGGGTGCCGGTTTGCCCACCGTCAGGATGCGGATCCGGATGGGGCCGTCGGGATCCCAGAGCCCGGCGGCCAGGAATCGGTTCTTCCGATCGAAGATCACCGCGGCATCCCCGGCTTTACCCTCGGCGCCGGTGAGGTCCCCCTGGGTGAGGTCCCCCTGCACGCTCCGGCGGTTGATCTCGCGGATCGAGGAGGCAAAGAGCCAGGGGTGACCGGAACGAACCGCCCGCTCGGCAGCGGGCACGATGCGGACGGCAAGGGCCCGGGTCCCGGGGCGGGGCAGGTCAGCGAGGCGCAGGCGGGGGACCGGGCCCGGCGAATTCAGCGAAGGCTCCGGTGGTCGTCGGGGCCAACCGAGGACTCGACAGGAGCCACGCTCCCGTTGGTGCTCCAGTCCGCCAGGTCGACCACGGTGCCGGCCTTCACGATCCGGGGCGTGCGGGTGAGATCGGAGGGGAGGTAGAAGAGGACGTCGCTGGTCCCGATGACCTCCGCCCGGTCGCCCCGAACCACCAGGGCCGTCCCCTCGTCCAGCCCGATGCCCAGCAGGTGCGGACGGAACTGGAGAACCTCCCAGAGGTCGTTCTCCCGGGCCCGGGTGAGAAGATGCTGATCCACCGCCGTTCCGGTGAGGAAGCCGAAGCCCTCCTCGTAGTCGGGAGAGACCATGATCTGGTTGGTGGCCGGGTCCCCCCGAACCAGGAACTCGGCCTGGATGGAGGCCCCCGCGGAGGTGCCCCCCACCACCCCACCCCGCTCCAGCAGGGCCCGGAGTTCGTCGTGCACCCGGGTGTTCAGGTACGAGTCCACCAGTCGCCACTGGCGCCCTCCGGGAATCCAGACACCGGTGGCCTGGCGGAGCACCTGGGCAAAGCTCTCCGAATCTGCCTCGTCCCGGCTCCGGGTGTGGAGCACCCGCAGGTTGTGCGCGCCCGCCTCCTGAAAGGGGAGAAACCCTGGCCAGCCCTCAGGAAACTCCTCCTCGGTGCCGGCCGTGGGAATGATGACGATGCGGGCGTTCGACCCTCCCGCGAGCTCGACGAATCGCTCCCAGATCTCGGGGCCGAGTCGTCCTCCCCCTGCCACCATGACTGCGCCGTTCGCGGGTCCAATGCGAGGCGGCGTCTCCATCGCGGTCCCGCCGCTCCCTCCCCACGGGGCACAGGCGGCCATCCCGCCGAGGGCCAGAAGGACGAGCGAGGCCCGGACCCAACGGGGAGCCTGGATCCGACGGCGGACCCGGTCGGAGAGAGGGTCTCCCGGTTCAGTCGGTGAAGTAGGGGTTCTCACCGGAGGCGTGGTCCGTGATGTCGTGGATGGCGGTGATCTCGGGAATGGCCTGGCGGATCATCTTCTCCACGCCCTGGCGGAGGGTCATGCGGGACATGGCGCATCCCTGGCACCCACCGGTCATCTCCATGAAGATCTCGGTCCCCTTCACATCCGCCAGCAGGATCTTGCCCCCGTGGGAAGCGATGGAGGGGTTCACCTGCTGGTCGAGGAGCTCCTGAACCTTCTCGGCAATGGCACCCAGGGGGGCCTTGACGGTGGGCTGGGGAGCAGCCGGAGTGATCTCGAAGCCGGTCTCGTTCACGCGCTGGACGAAGTCCACCTTCGCGCCCTCGAGTCGCAGGGCGCTGGTCGGATCCACGAGGACCACCACCCCGTCGGCCTCGACGCGCACGTCGTCCTCCGCCATCTCGTCGGGGCCCACGAGGGTCAGCTCGAAGGAGGGAGCCACCGGGCTGCCGCCGGTGACGTGAATGCGAAGGGCTTCGAGTTCGCCCTCGCTCTGGTCCATGAAAGAGCGAACCATGTCGCGGGCCCGCGGGGTGAAGCTCAGCATTCGGTTGTTCTCCTGGCGTCGACCCGTGGTACAGGGCCGAGGTGGGCGGAGGCGGGGAAGAGACGAACAGGTCGTCCCCATACATACTCCGCAACGTACGTCATGGGTTCGCGGTGGGGCAATGCCGCACCCGGCCGGCGAGAGGCCGATTCACCCCGGGTGGCCATGGGCCTCCGGCTCGGTTGCTCCTGCTCCCCCGCCGGTCTAGCTTTCGGGCCGTTTCCCCGGCTCCTTCCCCCTTTCACGACCTGGCGCGCCCATGGCCGAGCATGACCTGATGGAGAAGCTCGTGTCGCTGTCCAAGCGACGCGGATTCGTCTTCCAGTCCTCCGAGATCTACGGAGGCACCGGCTCGGTGTGGGACTACGGCCCGCTCGGCGTCGAGCTCAAGCGGAACGTGAAGGAGCGCTGGTGGTCCCGCATGGTACACCAGCGCGACGACGTGGAAGGACTGGACGCGGCCATCCTCATGCATCCGCGGGTCTGGGAGGCGTCGGGCCACGTGGAGGGCTTCACCGATCCCCTGGTGGAGTGCAAGACGTGCAAGAAGCGCTTTCGGCAGGACCAGCTTCCCATGCAGGCCTGTGGGCGGAAGCCCTCGAAGCACCCGGGCGAGGTCGACGAGTGCGAGCTGGGTGAGCCCCGTCTCTTCAACCTCATGTTCAAGACGTTCATGGGACCGGTGGAAGGGGATGCGGCCACCATCTTCCTGCGCCCCGAGACGGCGCAGGGATCCTACGTGAACTTCCTGAATGTGCAGACGGCCTCCCGCCAGAAGGTGCCATTCGGCATCGCCCAGATCGGGAAGGCCTTCCGCAACGAGATCACGCCCGGGAACTTCATTTTCCGGACCCGGGAATTCGAACAGGCCGAGATGCAGTTCTTCGTGGAGCCCGGCTCCGACGATGAATGGTTCGAGTACTGGCGCGAGGAGCGGATGGCCTGGCACCAGTCCCTGGGGATCCGCCCCGAGCGCCTCCGGTTCCACGAACACGGCCCCGACGAACTGGCCCACTACGCCAAGAAGGCCGTGGACATCGAGTACGAGTTCTCCTTCGGCTGGAAGGAGCTGGAGGGGATCCACAACCGCACCGACTTCGACCTGGCGCGCCACGAGGAGTACTCGGGGAAGCGCCTGGAGTACATCGACACCGGGGTGGGGAAGCGTTTCCGCCCCTTCGTCATCGAGACGGCGGTGGGGGTGGACCGGACGGTCCTCGTGCTGCTGGCGGATGCGTACCACGAAGAGGAGGTGGAGGGGGACACCCGGGTGGTGCTCCGCCTGCATCCCGCCGTGGCGCCCATCAAGGCCGCGGTCTTCCCGCTCACGAAGAAGGACGGACAGCCGGAGTTCGCCCGGAAGCTCGCCGACGAACTCCGAGCCGCGTCCATCCCCTCCTTCTACGACGAGGCGGGGTCCATCGGGCGCCGCTACCGCCGGCAGGATGAGGCCGGAACGCCCTTCGGGATCACCGTGGACGGGCAGACGGCCGAGGACAGCTCGGTGACGATCCGTGACCGCGACACGCTGGAGCAGGTCCGGGTGGACGCCGGGAAGGTCCGCAGCTGGCTCCTGGACAGGATCCACGGGTGAGTGCGGGGAGCGGGGGAGCCAGCGGGGCGGGCGGGGCTTCCCGCTCCGTGGTCTTCTCCTCCCGGTGGGGGATGCTCCTCGCCATGGTGGGGATGGCCGTGGGAACGGGGAACATCTGGCGGTTTCCCCGGATTGCCGCCACGCAGGGGGGGGGGTCCTTCCTCGTGGCCTGGGTGGTCTTTCTCCTCCTCTGGTCCATCCCGCTCCTGATCCTGGAATTCGGGATGGGGAAGGGGACCCGCTCGGGTCCGGTGGGGGCCTTCGCCAAGACCATGGGCCCGAAGTTCGGGTGGATGGGCGCGTGGGTCGCGTGGACCGCCACCGCCATCATGTTCTACTACTCCGTGGTCATGGGGTGGACCATCCGCTTCTTCTGGGCCGCCATCGTGGGGGAGGTCCCCGACACGCCGGCAGGGTCGTTCTGGGAGGGGTACGCGTCCTCCGGGCAGGCGGTGCTCACCCACGCCATCGCCATGGCCCTGGGGGTCTTCGTGGTGGCCCGGGGGGTCCGGGGGATCGAGACCGCGGCCCGGTTCCTGATCCCGTCGCTGGTCATCCTCGTGGTGGTGCTGGCCGTGCGGGCCGTGACCCTTCCCGGGGCCATGGAGGGGCTTGCCTTCCTCTTCACCCCCACCTGGTCCGACCTCGCGTCCTACGAGATCTGGCTCCAGGCGCTGACCCAGAACGCGTGGGACACGGGCGCCGGATGGGGACTCGTCCTCTGCTACGCCATCTACATGCGGCAGCGCGCCGACACCGCGCTGAATGCGTTCGTCATCGGCTTCGGGAACAACGCCATGTCGCTCCTGGCCGGCATCATGGTGCTCTGCACCGTGTTCTCGGTGATGCCGGGGGCCGCGGCGGAGATCACGGGAGCCGGGAACGAGGGGCTCACCTTCATCTGGGTTCCCCAGCTCTTCGCGACCCTCCCCTTCGGCCAGTTCTTCCTCGTCATCTTCTTCCTGGCCCTGGTCTTTGCGGCCTGGAGCTCGCTTATCGCCATGATCGAACTGGCGAGCAGGGTCCTCATCGACCTGGGGATCGAGCGCCAGCGCGCCATCGCCATCGTGGGTGCGGGGGGCCTCCTCATGGGGATTCCCAGCGCCCTTTCCATGGACGTGTTCGGGAACCAGGACTTCGTGTGGGGCGTGGGGCTCATGCTCTCGGGCTTCTTCTTTGCCCTGGCCGTACTCAAGTACGGGGTCTCGAAGTGGCGGGCCGAGTTCATCAACACCGGCCACTCGGACATTCACATCGGGGCCTGGTGGGACTGGGCCATCCGCCTCGTGGTGGTGCAGGCCGTGGTGCTCATCGCATGGTGGCTCTGGCAGGTCCGGGGGACGGGCTTTGCCGAGAACTGGACCCCCTTCGCCACCTACAACATTGGCACCGTCGTCGTCCAGTGGGCCGTGGTCCTCGGGGTCCTCATCGGCATCAACCGCTTCCTCGTGACCCGGACCCTGAACCGGGCGGAGGAGACCTGACCCCCTGATGGACTTCGCCACCTTCGAATCCCGGGCCCACGAGATGTGGGCCGAGATCCCCGACGCCTACAAGGAGGGGATCGATGGCGTCGTGGTGAAGGAAGATCCGGAGGTCCATCCCGAGCATCCGGATTACTACACGCTGGGGATGTGCTTCACCGAGCCCTACCCCTCGGGCTACATGGGACCGGACACGACCCGGTCCATCCTCGCCCTCTACTGGGGGTCCTTTCGGAAGGTGGCGGAGCGGGGAGAGGGCTTCGACTGGGAAGAGGAGCTCTGGGAGACCATCACCCACGAGCTGCGTCACCACCTGGAGTTCCTGGCCGAGGACGATGCCCTGGAGGGGCTCGACTACGCCATGGAGGAGACCTGGAAGCGGAGCGAGGGCGAGGTCTTCGACCCCTGGTACTGGCAGTACGGGCTCCCCCTGGCCGAGGGGGTGTACCGGGTGGAATATGACGTCTACCTGGAACAGCGATGGACCGACGAGGCCTTTGCCGCGGCCGAGACGGTGGAGTTTGAATGGGACGGTGCCCGGTGGTCCATCCCCCGTCCCGAGGAGCTGGGGGACATCCACTGGATCTGGATCCACGGGGTGGAGATGGCGGGAGGGTGGCTCCAGCTGGTCCTGGTGCGTGAACGGTCCTTCCTGGCGCGCCTGCGGCGGGCCTTTACCCCCGGGGATGCGAAGGAGCTCGACCTGGTGGAGTCGGAGGCCGACGCCCGGCGCATCGGGGAGGCGCCAGGGTCTCCGGGGCCCATGGATGGACGCCCGGGGCGGGCCGCCGGCGGCCCGCCCCCTGCACCTGGAACCGGAGAGGACCGATGAGCGGATCGACACGGCCCACCCCCTTCGCCCTGGGACTTCCCGGCGCGAAATGGGCCGATGAACGACTTGGCGCCATCGCCGAGGAGGCCCGGGCTCGGGGGCGCGATCCTGCCGATCCCGGCATCTTCCTTCTCCTGGCCCAGGTGGGGGCGTCGCTGGAGGATCTTCGGCCCGAGGACGAGGCCTCCTCGCCGGAACTCTTCCATTCCTTTGGCCTCTTCCTCTTTCATGCCTTCCACCTTCTCCGGGGGGACGCGGTCCCCGGACTTCTCCTCGACGTGGAGCCGGCCATGGCCCGCTACCTCGTGGAGGCCGACCCCGCCCCGGCTGGATGGGAGGGCGATCTCCCTGCGCCGGCCGGGTACCTCCGGCTCCCGCGCAACCTGTTCTGGACGCGGCCGGGAGGGGAGGCGGAGCCGGC
>SKNW01000080.1 GCA_007120305.1 Gemmatimonadota bacterium
GCTCCACCATCCCCATCTTTCCACCCCCATGAACGGCGTCCCAGGTGGCCAGGGCCTGATCCACCTCGATCATGTCCGAACCCCGGCTCTTGAAGTGAGAGGAGAATCCGCAGACGCTTGTGCTCGCCTTCGTTCGGTTCTTGAACTGGTCGGCGGTCATGATCCCGAGCCGACGGGTTGATGCAGACATGCGTCTACTCCTGAGGTGTGGGTCGCTTCCCGTGGACGGCGTTCGGGCGCCCTTGGACGGTCCGGAACTGGCGAGTCCACTCTAGGACCGGAAAGGCCCTCAGACAAGAAGGGTGAGGCTCGGTCCTCCGGCCTCCACCGGAACCTGGTTTACCTTGCGCCGGCACTTCCGCCCCGCTACCCCTCCGGAATGGCACATCGCCCATGTCCTCCGGGAGGCAGCACCATGGACCACGACCCGCACGTCCCCTCCACCGATCTCACGGCGAGCTCCACCGGGCTCCCCTCCACCACCGCCGGGCCCCTGACCTACCTGCTGGGGATCATCACCGGGGTCCTCTTCCTGGTCCTGGAGAAGAAGGACCCCTTCGTCCGGTTCCACGCAGCCCAGTCCATCGGCGTCTGCGCGGTGTTCATCGTGGGCGCCGTGGCGCTCTCCATTGTCACCGCGATCCTCGGGGTGATCCCCATCCTGGGCTGGCTGGTGGGGCTTCTCCTCTCCCTCGCCTTCGCCCTCGTGGGCTTCGCGGCCTGGGTTCTTCTCATGTACAAGGCCTGGAAGGGGGAGGAGTGGGAGTTTCCCTTCATTGGCGAGAAGGTGCGGGAGATGCTGGCGGGGAACCGGGGCTGATCCGGAGCCGGGCTGATCCGGAGCCGGGCTGATCCGGGCCGGGGTTGATCTGGCCGGGGCTGATCCTCGTCTGAGGCGAGCTGGACGGGAACCGCCCCGGCTCATCGCCCGTTGAGCGTCCCCGACGAAGGGCAGCAAGGCGGCACCAGGGTCCGGATGATGGCCATGGCGTTGTAGGCCTTCTGGAGAAAATCCTCGTGGGCCGGAACCTCGAAGCGCCGCGGGTGGGCGTTCCAGAGGTCGGCGATGCGTGCGTCGATGCGGGCCGCCTCGGCCGCCGTCTCGATGCGCAGGGGATTCTGATGGTTGTAGCCGCCGTCCAGGGTGGGGGTTCGGAGGTGGATGACGGCGTCGTAGCGGGCGAATTCGACCTCGGCGGTGGTGCCGATCTCGGTCCAGTAGTCGGTGGGTCCGGGCCAGTAGGCCAGCCCGTCGATGGTCCCCCGGTCGCAGAGGACCAGGGCCAGGTTCTCCCCCTGGGTCATGGCCTCCAGCTCGTGCTGCACGTGGTAGATGGCGCGCTGGGCCGCCCGCAGGGTCAGGGGCTGGGAACTGCGAGGAAACCCCCCGCCGAAGATGACGCCGGCGGCCTCGGGGAGGATGCGGAGATGGTGACAGAAGGCCATGCGGATGAGTTCCAGCACGGCGGTCTTTCCACCCCCCGGGCCTCCGGTGAGGACGACCCGGAGGGGGGTGTGATGCTCGGTGCAGCTGCAGGCTTGCATGGCGGTGGGGTGGACGGATGTTCGTGGAGGAGGCGAAGGAACGTTCGGGCCCGAGAAGCCGATCCCCGGACGCGGGCGGGAAAGGTAGGCGGCAGCGAGGTGTGACGCATCCCGGAGGTTGGAAGAGTCGGCGTGCCGGCGGGGTCAGCGCACGGGCGGGGCCAGACCCGCAGGCGTCAGGACCCCAGAAGAAGTCCGATGCGCATCACGACCTGCCGCTCCGGAGCCCGGACAAACTCGTACCGGGCCTCTCCGAAGAGGCGGAAGCCCACGACCCCGGCGGTGACTCCGACCCCCAGGTGGACGCCCCGGTCCGTGAACGCCTCCCCGTCGCCGGAGAGGCCCGCCGCGGCGGGGCCCGGGTGGACGCGCCGCGCCACCACACCCCCCGTGAGATAGGGTGACAGGAGGGGGATGGGGAGGATGGCGTAGTTCACATCCAGCGAGACGCCCGACAGCCCGCATCGATCCAGGGGCCCGCAGTCCGGCCGGAAGTATTCCGCGGTCCCGTAGGCCCGAAGCGGGAGGAGGGGAACGGAAACCCCGACCCGGGCGCCCAGTCCACGGGCTCCGCCAAAAGCATCCCGCGCTTCCACCACGTGCCCACCGTAGCTCAGCTGGGCCTCGGCAGGGGAAGAAGGCATCAGGGGGAGGACCAGCCCGAGGACGACGACACAGGCAAGGTGCCGCATGGTGGGGCTCCTGGTCAGCAGTGCTGCTGACCTTCCGGGGGAGGCAGGTCGCTCGGTCGGGGACGCGCGATTACCCCTTCCTTCTAGAGGGGCGCCCGCCCGGAGGTTCCCCGGCGACCCCCGAGGATCGGAGTTGCCCTCCCCGGTGGGGTCACCTCAGTCGGTCTGCTTGCGCTCCAGGTAGACCGTCTGCGCCAGCATCACGAGCAGCCCCATGCTGCCGGTGAAAATGACCAGAAGCACCCAGACCTCCGACGTGAGCCCTGCCGCTCGGGCCCGATTCTGAAGGAGGAAGAACGCGGCCGTCACGCTCATCAGCCGGTCGTACCACACCTGTATCCCCCAAAGCGATTCCGTGTAGAGGGACCAGAAGGCGGTGGGCCCTTCGACCGCGATGGCCAGGACCGTCCATGTAGCCATGAGGACGCAGGCCACGGCAGGTACCAGCCAGCCCGGCCAGGAGACACGATGCTTCGTCTGCGTGACGAGGAGCATGGCGACGACGGCCGCAGCCAGACCCAGGATTGCGGCCAACTGAAGAGCGGGCACATTTCCCCCCATGGTCAGCGATTCGGGAGCAGGATCGGAGGACACTACAACCGACGGGCTCAGGACCCGTCCACGACAATTCGTCGGCAATTTGGGGGGGCGGTGGGAGGGGGTGCAACCTGCGGACGGCCTGGGACATGCGAGGGAGAAGGAGAGCCTCGGGGTTCCCTGGCGCGGCCCCTGGACCGGTCCGCGGGGCGGGGATTGTCCGGGAAGGTCCCCTGCGTGAGCTTCACCCGTACTTCCGGAACCGGATCCGAGCAGAGGAGGGACGAGGCGTGACCATCGAGGAACTCCGTGGACAACTTTCGGAGGTGGACCGTACCATTGTGGACGCCATTGCCGAGCGGCAGGCCCTGGTGGCCGAGATCGGAGCCCGAAAGCTCGAGGCCGGCCGACCGCTCCGGGATTTCCGTCGGGAAAAGGAGGTTCTGGAGGGCGTGCGGGATCACGCGGCCGCTCGGGGGCTGGACCCGGAGCTGGCGGACGAGATTCTTCGCCTTCTCATTCGCGCCTCCCTCGAGCAGCAGGAGCATGCCCGGGTGAGCGCGGCAGCAGGGGGGTCGGGGCGTCGGGCCCTGGTCATCGGGGGAGCGGGAAAGATGGGCCGGTGGTTCGCCGACTTCCTGCATGCCCAGGGGTACGACGTCGAGGTGAGCGATCCAGCAGGGCCCGTCGCCGGGTACGGCTTCGTGGCGCCGGCCACATGGGACGGATCCGGAGGTGCGTCCGCCACCGAGGTCCCGGAACACGGCCCGGCCCTCGCCCCTGGACAGGCCCCGGCCCACCCCCTCGACCACGACGTCATCGTGGTCTCCGCGTCGCTTGCGGCCTCGGGCATCATCCTCACCCGCCTCGCCCACCTGCGGCCTCCGGGGCTCGTCTTCGACGTCGGTTCCCTCAAGTCGCCGCTTCGCCCGGGGCTCGCCGCCCTCGCCGATGCCGGGTGCCGGGTCACGTCGATCCATCCCATGTTCGGGCCTGACACCCGGCTCCTTTCGGGACGCCATGTGCTTTTCTGCGATGCGGGGCATCCCGAAGCCACGGCCGAGGCCCGGGCCCTCTTCGACTCCACCATGGTCGACCAGATCGAGATGCCCCTTGAGCAGCACGACCGGCTCGTGGCCTACGTGCTGGGGTTGTCTCACGCCCTGAACATCGCCTTCTTCACGGCCCTGGCCGGAAGCGGCGAGGCGGCCCCGGTGCTCCGGGGACTTTCGAGCACCACCTTCGACGCCCAGCTCGAGGTGGCCACCCGGGTGGCCTCCGAGAATCCGCATCTCTACTACGAGATCCAGGCGCTGAACGACCATGGCGACGAAGCCCTCCGGGCCCTTGAGGCCGCCGTGGCCGACGTGGCCCGGAGCGTGCGTGACGCCGACGAACCCGCCTTCACCCGCCTCATGACTACCGGTCGCCGCTACCTGGAAGCCCGCCCATGATTTCCGTTTCGAACCTGTCCAAGAGCTACGGCGACCACGTGCTCTTTCAGGGTGCCACCTTTCAGCTGAACCCGGGGGAGCGCTACGGGCTCGTGGGCGCCAACGGCTCGGGAAAGACCACCCTCCTCAGCATCCTCACTGGCGACGTCGAGGCGACGGAGGGAACCGTGGCCATGCCGAAGCGCGCCCGCCTGGGCGTGCTCCGGCAGGACCAGTTCCTCCACGACGAGGCCACCATCGTGAACGTGGCCATGATGGGGAACCGGGAGCTCTACGATGCCATGGTGGAGAAGGAGAAGCTCCTCGCCGACACGGCGGCCGGGGGGGACTTCGACGCCGACCGCTTCGGTGAGCTGGAAGAGACGGTGCAGCGCCTGGACGGCTACACGGCCGAGGCCCGGGCCGGGGCGATCCTCGAGGGGCTGGGGATCCCCGCCGAGGTGCATCACGGCCCCATGCGCACCCTCTCCGGGGGCTTCAAGCTCCGGGTCCTGCTGGCGCAGGTGCTGGCCTCGAACCCCGACGTCCTCCTGCTGGACGAGCCCACGAACCACCTGGACATCCTCTCCATTCGCTGGCTCGAGACCTTCCTCGCCGAGTTTTCCGGCCCGGTGGTGGTGATCTCCCACGACATCCGCTTCCTGGACAACGTGGCCACCCACATCCTGGACGTGGACTACCAGACGGTGCAGCTCTACCACGGCAACTACTCGGACTTCCAGGTGGCCAAGCATGAGGAGCGGGGGCGGCGCGAGAAGGACATTGCCGGTCGCGAGAAGGAGATCGCGGAGCTCCAGCGCTTCGTGGACCGCTTCAAGGCCAAGGCCTCCAAGGCCCGACAGGCCCAGAGCAAGGCCAAGGTCATCGAGCGCCGTGCCAGCGAGATGACCCAGCTCGCTCCCTCGTCCCGGCGGTGGCCCACCTTCCGGTTCGAGCCGAAGCGGGACTCGGGGAAGGAGGTCCTGAAGATCGAGGGGGTGAAGAAGGCCTACGGCGACAAGGCCGTGCTCCACGGGGTGGACCTGACGGTGGAACGCGGAGACCGCCTGGCCATCATGGGTCCCAACGGGATCGGAAAGTCCACCCTCCTCAAGATTGCCATGGGGCGTCTCGAGGCCGACGCCGGCGAGGTCACCTGGGGGTACGAGACCCACCCCGGGTACTTCGCCCAGGACTACAAGGACCAGTTCGAGAACCGCGGGGGCACCGCCGAATCCTGGATCTGGGAGGCCTGCCCCGACAAGGACCGGGGGTATGTCCGGGGCCGCATGGGGCTCGTGCTCTTTTCCGGAGACGATGGCCTGAAGCGGGTGGATGCCCTCTCCGGCGGGGAGGCCGCCCGGCTGGTCTTCGCCCGCATCGCGCTGGACCGGCCGAACGTCCTGGTGCTCGACGAGCCCACCAACCACCTGGATCTCGAGTCCATCGAGGCGCTGGTGGAGGGGCTCCAGTCCTTTGACGGCACCATCATCTTCGTGTCCCACGACCGCTGGTTCGTGGGGGAGCTGGCCACGCGCATCGTGGAGATCAGCCCGGCGGGGATCCGCGACTACCGGGGGACGTACGAGGAGTACGTGGACTGGTGTGGCGACGACCACCTGGACGCGGCCCAGGTGGTCCTCAAGGCCAAGCGCGAGAAGAAGGCGGCCCGGGCCGAGTCCCGGTCGGAGGCCACCGCCGGCTCCGCGCCGGCCTCCGGCGCATCCTCCGCCGCCTCCGGGTCATCCGGCGCCGCAGCAAGGGGGGGCAATGCGCGGGGGGCCAATCCCCGCGTTCTCGAGCGGCGCCGCGACGAACTCACGGGCCGGATCGAGACGGCCGAGGCCCGGGTGGCCGAGATCGATGCGCTCTTCACGCGCCCGGGCTACTTCGACCAGACGCCCGCCGGCGAGGTGAAGCGCCTGCAGGAAGAGCGGGCCCGGCTGGAGGATCGTGTGATCCCGGACCTCATGGCCGAGTGGGAGGACGTCGAGTCGGCCCTGGCCGACGCGAGGTAGGTTCGGTGGTCGCGACGCAGGCGAGGCCGACGCAGGCGAGGCAGGGGTGCCTGCCGCTCAGAAGGCGAAGCCGACGTTCACGAGCCGGATGGTGGGGATGAAGGCAGGAGCCTCGTCCAGTTCCGAAGCGCCCACGAGGCGCTTGAGCCCGAAGCCGATTCCCACGTAGAAGTTCCCGTCGGCACCCAGAAGCCAGCTTCGGTTCACGTCGAATCCGAAGCCGAAGTAGGTGCCTGCGTCAGACACGCGGGTGAGTCCGGCCTTGCTTCCGAAGGCCCAGCCATCCATGGGGTTCCCCGACGGGTAGAAGCGCCAGAAGGCGTCCATGTTCCCATGTTCAGGTAGCGGTCATCGCTGTCGGAAAAGGTGGACCCACCGACCCCTGCTGTGCTGGAGCGGGTGACGATTCGCTCGTATTCCGCGTTGAAGAACTAGAGGAGGAGGCCAAAGGGGTTGGCCGAGATCACCTGCTGGTAGGGGGGTGGGGCCGGCTGCTGGGCTTCGGCCGCATGCGGGGCCAGGACCACGGCCATCGGGAGGAGGACAGCCAGAGCGGCGAAGAGGCCCGGGCGGAGGAGCTGGCGGCGGGTCCTGCGGGGCAAGGTGGTCATGGGACTCCGGTGGAGGTGAGGATCTGAGCACGTGCCGATGGGAGCCGGCGCCGGTGGGCAAGCGGGCGGAACGCTGCAAAGCTCTTTCGCAAAGGTCGCTTGTGGCAAGGGCCGAACACCCCGTTTGACCCCGATGAATCGCGCGCCTACGTTGCGGAAATTCCGGAGCCTCGGGCGCAGGGCTGTCTCGCCTTTCCGCCGCGGTTCGCTCCCTTGGAGTGAAGGAGGAGGCGGATGAGGCGGTTCCTTCGCGTCGTGGCCGTGGGTGGGGTAGGGCTTCTCCTCCTCGGCGCGGGGTTCTACACATGGGCCTCCGCCACCTCCAGCCGAAGTCTGGCCCGGAGCATCGACAGCCATGCATGGGAGGTCCCGGTTCCCTATCCCCTGGAGGCCGGGGAGGTGGAAGCCCGGGGACTGACCTCTGGAGAGGCAGAGGCAGAGGCCCTTGCCCAGGCGCTCGAGCGGGGACGCCACCTCGTGGAGGCCCGCTATGCCTGCGGGGAATGCCATGGGAGTGACTTCGGTGGCGGTGTCATGGTGGACGCGTTCCCCATCGGCCAGCTCCTGGGCCCCAACCTGACCTCGGGGCGTGGCGGCGTCACAGCGTCCTACACGACGGCGGACTGGGACCGGATCATCCGCCACGGCATTCTCCCTGGCGGTCGTCCCGCCGTCATGCCGTCCGAGGACTTTCTCCTCATGTCGGACCAGGAGCTCTCCGACATCATCGCCTACATCCGGTCCCTTCCCCCCGTGGACAACGAGGTGCCCCCGATCCGCCTCGGTCCCCTGGGCAAGTTGCTTGTGGCGAGCGGCGAGTTCGTTTTCTCGGCCGACCTCATTGATGCCCACGACGCCCCCCACGCCGAGCTTCCGCCTCCGGCCGAGGTATCGGTTGCCTTCGGACGACACCTGTCGGGTGTCTGCACGGGATGCCACGCCATGGACCTGGCTGGGGGAAAGATCGCGGGCGGCGACCCGGGGTGGGTGGCTGCGGCCAACCTGACCCCCCACGCCGACGGTCTCCGGGACTGGAGCTACGAGGATTTCCTGCGGGCGATGCTCGAGTCCCGCCGACCCGACGGCTCGGAGATCCGGGAGCCCATGAGCTTCGTGGCCCCCTTTGCGCAGAACATGACCGAGGTGGAGATGGAGGCCATCTGGACCTACCTTCGGTCCATCGAGGCCCGGCCCACCGGCAGGTAGCCGACGTGCGGCCGGTCGCTGAAGCCGATCCGGACTTCTGTCCTCTCCCCCCTCGTCTCCGACCTGCCATGCGATCCCTCCTTCTCGGCCTCCTGTCCGGTGTCGCGGCCGGCGCCGCCCTTGGCGCCCTCCTTCCCCACCGGGGAGCGGCCCAGGAACCCCCGTCCACGTCCGACGGCTCGGCGGCGGCGCCTCCGTCCGCCGTTTCCCCCTCGAGGGACCTCGATCCGGCGGAGTCGCTTCACCACGCCCTGCGTCGCGCCGAGCGATCGCATCTGGTGCGGGTGGGGGTCTGGGGCGTATCCAACGCCGTGGTGGGGACGGCCCTCGCCCTCTCGACCGGCCGCGAAGAAGATCCGTTTCGTCACGGCCTGGGGGTGCAGACCGCGGGGTGGGGACTGGTGAATACGGGGATCGCGGCGGTGGGGCTCGGCTTCGGGGGGAGAGGCGAGCCGCCCGGGACCACGGGCCGTGCGCTGGCCGCCGAATCCCGCTGGGGGCAGATCCTGGTGGTGAACCTGGGGCTGAACGCAGGCTACATGATGGCGGGAGGGGCGCTCCTCTGGGCCGGGGGACAGGGGGTGAGCCGGGGGGAGGAGCTTCGAGGACATGCGGCGGCCGTCATCGTCCAGGGGATCGGTCTTTTCGTGCTGGACGGGGTGGCCTGGCTCGGCCATCGGGAACGGATGCAGGGGTTCGCGGACCTTCTTGACAGGGCCGAGGTTGGAGCGTGGAGCGGTCCGGAGGGCGGGGCCGGCGCGGTCGTCCGGATCCCCGTGCCCTGAGCAAGGCACCGGAAGCAAGGTTCCCGGTGGCGGCTCTCCCCCCGTCCGTGGCCACCCCGGGCGCACTCCTGTGCCTTGGCCGCGTCTTCACCATCCCGTAGCTTTGGCGCATGCCACGAGCCCCCCGCCGCATTCTCTGGGTCGACGACGAGATCGACGTCCTCAAGCCCCACCTTCTCTTCCTGGAGCAGCGGGGGTACACGGTGGACGCCGTCCCCAACGGCGATGATGCCCTGGAACTCCTCCGCACGACCCACTACGACCTGGTCCTCCTGGACGAGCAGATGCCGGGGCTCCGGGGGCTTGAGGTGCTGGAGATTCTCCGCCGCGAGGATCCTCACGTCCGCGTGGTCATGATCACCAAGTCCGAAGAGGATCGGACCATGACGGAGGCCATCGGGCGCCGGGTGGACGACTACCTGGTGAAGCCCGCGAGCCCGCTGCAGGTCCTCTCTGCCGTCACCCGGATCCTGGAGGGCTCCTCCATCCGGCAGCAGCAGGTGGCCCAGGACTTCGCGGCCCGCTGGCCCCGCCTGAGCGAGCTCCGGCACGAGGCCGACGAAGCCGAGGACTTCGCGTCCCTCTACAGCGAACTGGTGGACTGGCATCTGCGTCTCGAATCCGCGGGCGAGGACGGGCTGCTGGACACGGTGGACGCCCTTCTAGGAGACCTCCGGCGGGACTTCGGTCTCTGGATCCGGCACGTCTATCCGGAATGGATGCGGGACCGGGAGGGGAGCCCGGTGCTCTCGCCGGACCTGGTCTCCCATTTCATCACGCCCCGCCTGAACGGCGATCCCATTCTGTTCGTGGTCCTGGACTGCATGCGTCTGGACCAGTGGCGGGTGATGCTTCCCCTCCTGACCCCCATGTTCGACGTGGAGGAAGTCCTCCACTATTCCATCCTCCCCACCGCCACCCCCTACGCCCGGAACGCCATTTTTGCAGGCCGGTTCCCTGACCGGATCGCGCAGGATCATCCGGCCTGGTGGGCCGGATTCGACGACGAGGGGAGCCTGAACGCCTTCGAAGACGAGCTCCTCCGGGAGCAGCTTCGACGGGAGACCGGCCGGAAGGTGAGTGTCCACTATGAAAAGGTCTTTTCGGACCGGGAGGGGGACCAGCTCCGGGCCCGGGTTCGCGGCGCCCTGGCCCGGGACACCGAGGTCATCGCCCTGGTCTTCAACTTCATGGACCTGGTGATCCATACCCGGGCCGAGTCCCCCGTCTTCATGGAGATGGCCCGGGACGAGCGGTCGCTCCGCGACCTCACCCGGACCTGGTTCGAGCGGTCGGTTCTCTTCACGCTTCTGCGGAGCGCCGCATCCGAAGGGATCCGGGTCGTCTTCACCACGGACCACGGCTCCATTCTCTGCCGCCGGCCCACCACCGTGTTTGCCAAGCGCGACGCCACCTCGAACCTGCGCTACAAGTTCGGCCAGGACCTCCGGGCGCAGGACACGGAGACGGTTTTCACCACCTCCGAGGCCGCCGATCTCCGCATCCCCACCGGCCGCCTCGGAATGAGCTACGTCATCGCCATGGAGGACTACTTCATGGTGTATCCGACCAAGCTCCGCGAATACCAGGCACGGTACCGGGACGCCTTTCTTCACGGCGGGATCTCGCCCGAGGAGATGATCGTTCCGGTGGCCCTCCTGACGCCCCGCCCCCGCTGAGCCGACGCCGATTCCGTGAAGCGTTATCTCCGCATTGTCCGGTACCTCCGGCCGTACCTGCCGGTATTTGCCGTGGCCGTGGCCGCCACCTTCCTCTTCGCCGGCCTCG
Source organism: Gemmatimonadota bacterium (assembly GCA_007120305.1). GTDB lineage: Bacteria > Gemmatimonadota > Gemmatimonadetes > Longimicrobiales > Gaopeijiaceae > SKNW01. The sequence goes on from SKNW01000080.1 coordinate 10,616, forward strand.
ACGCCTTTTCCTTCACCCTGCTGATTCCCTTTCTCGAGACCCTCTTCGCCGACCCGGCAGAGGCTGCCCGGACCGCAGCGGACGGGGGGTCCGAAGGATGGCTGAACCGGGCGCTGGACCTTACGCTGGGGCGCTTCGTGGACCTGGGCGCGCCCCCGGCGGAGGCCATCCAGGGAATCATCCTCTTCCTCCTGGTGGTCTTCCTCTTCAAGAACATCTTCGACTTTCTCCGGAACTACCTGGTGGCCTGGATCGAACAGGCCGTGACCCGGGACCTGAGGAACGAGGTGTACGGGCACCTGGTGGAGCTGGATCTCTCCTTCTTCGGCCGGACCCGGGTCGGGCAGATCGTGAGCCGCCTGACCCACGACGTGGAACAGCTCCGCACCCTGGTGACCAAGGAACTGGCGAAGATCATCTCCTCGGTCTTCGAGCTGCTGGCGGCCATCCTGATCATGCTCCTCCTGTCGTGGGAGCTCCTTCTGGCGGCGCTGGTCGTGCTTCCCATCATCGCCACGGTGTGGGGCCCCCTGCTCAAGCGCGTTCGCCGGGGGGACCGGTCCATCCTCGACCTGGCCGGAGAGGTGAACTCCCACATCCAGGAGACCCTTTCCGGGATCCGCCTGGTCAAGGCATCCGGCGCCGAGGCCTTCGAGCGGGAGCGCTTCGGGGTGCTGACCTGGGCCTACTTCAAGGCCTTCATCCGGACGGAGCGCTTCCGGGCCCTTTCCCACCCCCTGACCGAGACCATGTCGGCCCTGGGCACGGTGGTGATCCTCTGGTACGGGACGCGCCTGGTCCTGGCTGGCGGGGTGCTCTCGGCGGAGGAGTTCATCGTCTTTCTCGCCTTCTCCATGAAGCTCTACTCTCCGGTCAAGTACCTGGGAAAGCTCCCGGCCATCATCCAGCCGGGGCTCGTGGCGTCGGACCGGGTCTTCGAGTTCCTGGATGCCCCCATCGAGGTGCAGGATCGGGACGGCCCCCGGAACTTCGAGGGGGTGCGGGAAGGAATCGTCTTCGACGATGTCGCCTTCCACTACCGGGAGGGGGAACCGGTCCTGGATGGGATCTCCTTCGAGGCGCCGGCGGGATCGGTGACCGCCCTGGTGGGACCGAGCGGGGCCGGCAAGACCACCCTCATGGATCTCCTGGGGCGGTTCTACGACGCGACCCGGGGGCGCATCCTGGTGGACGGGGTGCCGCTGGCCGAGTACTCCATGACCTCCCTTCGCCACGGCCTGGGGATCGTCTCGCAGGACACGGTGCTCTTTCACGACACGGTGCGCGCCAACATCGCCTACGGGCTCCCCGGGCCCGTCTCCCAGGAGGCGCTGGAGGCTGCGGCGCGGGCCGCCCATGCCCATGACTTCATTGCCCGGATGCCCCGGGGTTACGACACGGTGGTGGGGGAGCGGGGCACCCAGCTCTCGGGCGGACAGCGGCAGCGCATCGCCATTGCCCGCGCCATTCTCCGGGACCCTCCCATCCTGATCCTGGACGAGGCCACGTCGGCGCTGGACTCGGAATCCGAACGCCTGGTGCAGGAGGCGGTGGATCAGCTCCTGCATGGCCGCACGGTCTTCGTGATCGCCCACCGCCTCTCCACCATCCAGCGAGCGGACCGCATCCTCGTCATGCAGGAAGGCCGCATCGTCCAGTCCGGGAACCACGAGACGCTTCTCCGCGAAGGGGGGCTCTACGGGCATCTCCACGAACTCCAGTTTCAGGGGTCATGAGCAAGGGGCCCCCCCCCACCCTGGGGGACCGGATCCAGGACCTCCTGATCCGGGCCATGGAGGGCGCCGTGCGCCTTTTTCCCGAGCCCTGGGTGGTGGCCCTGGGTGGAGCGCTGGGAGGGGTGGCCGGTGGCGTCCTTCGGCTCCGCCGGCGGGTGGTGGAGGAAAACCTGACAAGGGCCTTTCCCCAGCGGGACGCGGCGTGGATCCGGAAGACGGCGGTGGCCTCCTACCGCCACCTGGGAAAGGAGGCCGTGGCGCTCCTTCGCATGGGTGCCCTCGGCCCACGCCAGGTCTGGGAGCGGACGGAGGTGGACGGCATCCACCATCTTCGGGAGCCCCTGGCCCGGGGTCAGGGCGTGATTCTCCTGACCGGGCACCTGGGGAACTGGGAGGTCGGGGGTGCTTCGCTGGCGGTGCGGGAGATCCCGCTGGACGTGGTGGCGCGCCGGCAGAACAACCCGCTCTTCAATGCCCGACTCAACCGGACGCGGGAGGCGCTGGGGATGCGTGTGGTGGATCGCTCGGGGAGCACCAAGACCCTGCTTCGCGCCCTCCGATCGGGTCGGGTCGTGGCCCTCGTCGCCGACCAGAACGTGCTCACCGGCGGGGTCTTCGTGGACTTTTTCGGAGTTCCGGCGGCCACCGCCCGGGGACCGGCCCTGCTGGCGCAGCGGGCGGGCGCCGCCGTGGTCTTCGCCACGGCCCTTCGCCTCCCCGGGCTCCGGTCCCGCTACCACGTGGCGCTTCGGCCCCTGGACCCTCCCCCTCCGGGACTGGAGGCGGAGGCGGCCACCCGGGACCTTCTTCGGCGCTACCTTTCCGCCCTCGAGGACGCCATCGGTCAGGCCCCGGCCCAGTACCTCTGGGCGCACAAGCGGTGGAAGACGCGCCCCGAAGCAGGCGAACTGCCCCCCGACGCGGCGGAACTGCCCCCCGACGCGGCGGAACTGCCCCCCGACGCGGCGGAACTGCCCCCGGGCGATGCTGTACCAGTTGTCAGGACGACCGCCGAGACGAACGACGCCTCGCGCACCGGCCCGGTCCCGGATCCACATGACGAAGGTGAACACCCGTGATCCACATCTGCATTCCCGCCCACGACGAGTCCGCCACCATCGGGATCCTCCTCTGGAAGATCCGGAAGGTCATGGCCGAGTTCGGGCGTGACTACGAGATCACCGTCCTGGACGACGCCTCCACCGATGGCACGGCAGAGGTTCTGGACCGCTACCGGCGTGTCCTTCCCCTCCGCATCCTCAGGTCCGAGCAGCGTCTCGGATGCGGGGCGGCCACGGAGCGGCTCCTCCGGGATGCCAGCGACCGCTCGAAGTATCCGAAGAGGGACGTGGCGGTGACGCTCCAGGGAGACTTCACCGAGAACCCGGATGACCTCGTGACCATGGTCAAGGCCATCGAGGGGGGGGCCGACCTGGTGGTCGGGCAGCTGGACCGCGTTGCCACCGTGCTTCCCCGGCCGCTGCGCCTCGGGCGCTGGTTCGCCCGCTTCCTCCTGGGTCGTGGCGCCCGCGGAGCACCGGTGTCGGACCCCATCTCGGGGTTCCGCGCCTACCGCCTCGTGGTTCTCCGCAAGGCCTTCAGGGCCGAGGACGAGGGGGGAGAGGCAGCGGATGACGGGGTGTCGACCGTTCAGGGAGGGAGCCCCACCATGGCGTGGGCCTCCAACGTGGCCCTCCTGGCCCGCACCGCGCCCCATGCCCGGAGAATCGACGAAGCATCCTACGTGCTCCGCCTCGACCCCCGGTCCCGGCCTACCCGGTTCAACCTGGTGGAGGAACTGAAGGCTCTCCTTCCCCTCCGCCGCATCCGGTGGCCGGCGCCACCGACGGGGGCCTCATGAAGTCCCGCCTTCGGCGAGTCGGGAGCCACCTGTGGCGGAGGCCCGCCCTCGGGGCAGCCCTCCTCGGGGGGCTCCTCGTGGCGCCGGCTGTGGCGGCGGAGTTCTCGGGCGCGGTCCAGGCCCAGCGGCTCACGGACCTCCCCATGGCCGAGCGGGTGGCGGGGCCGGCGGCCACGCCCTTCGGTCCCGGCGAACGGATGAACTACCAGGTCAAGCTCGGGATGGCCAGCGTGGGGAACGGCCACATGGAGGTCCACGGGATCGAGTCGATCCGGGGGAGTCGGGCCTACCATGTCTCCATGGGGATTCGCGGGGGGATCCGGTTCGTGGCCCGCGTGGACAACCTCTTCGAATCCTGGATGGACGTGGAGACCCTTGCCAGTCACCGTTTCATCCAGGACCAGGACGAACTCCGGACCCAGCGCCACCGTCAGTTCGACTTCTACCACGCGGCCCGGAGATTCGTCCGCGCCGACGGGGAGGAGTCGGGGGACATGATCACCGATCGGCCCCTGGACGACATTTCCTTCGTCTACTACGCCCGGACGCTTCCGCTGGTGGTGGGGGAAACCTACACGCTCAACCACTACTTTCGTCCGGACCGGAACCCTGTGGTTCTGCGGGTGCTGCGAAAGGACCGGATCCAGGTGCCCGCCGGGACGTTCAACACCATCGTGGTTCAGCCCATCATCAAGACCCGCGGACTGTTCAGCGAGGGAGGCGAGGCGGAGATCCACTTCTCCGACGACGACAGGCGCCTCATGGTCTACATGCAGTCCCGGGTCCCCGGGATGAATCTCTCGCTCCATCTCCGGGACTTCACACCGGGCCGCCCCCTCCGGGCCTTCAGCGCAGCCGAAGCATCCACGCCCGCATCTTCTCCCTGAGTCCTCAGACCGGGACGCCTCAGAGCGCTGGGTCCCCCGGATCGACGCCGGGCTCTCCCTCCATTACGAAGATGGAGGGTCCGCGGAGCTTCTTCCCCTTGACCCGGATTTCGAACGTGTACTTCCCCGGCCGCGGGAACACCACCGTTTCCAGGGGCATGATAAGGCGGGTCCGGGGGGGGGGACGGTCCGCCGGCCGCAGGTCCACTTCGGTCTCGCCATCCACGGTGACGGAGGGACGGCCGTCAGGACCCACCAGGTCCACGCGAAACTTGTTGCGCCCCTCGTCGCCCCGGTCCCATTCGATGGTGGTCACGAGCACCATCCGCTCCTGCTTGGCCGGGAATCCGGGGGCCACCAGATCGTTGAAGACCCCCTCCACGTCCATCTTCCCGTCGGGTCTCATCCGGGCCTCGTCGCAGACCAACGCCAGCTGTACGTGCATGTTTTCCCCTGAATTCTTCCTGATGTGAAGGCGAACGGGAAACGTAACGAATCCCTGCCTCCCGGTCTTGGTCTCACCACGCGGGGACGGGAGCAGGGGACGGGTCAATGGTTGAGGTTGTGTAGGATTATCGTTACCTTCCCATGCTGTATCCCACCTCGTGTCCCGACCTTTGAATCGCGTCGAGGCCCCGCTCGTGCGAACGACCTACGTTCGCACGCGGGGTCGCCCGTGACCACCCGGACTCGTGCCGGTACGCATGCCCCGGTCCCCGCGCCCTTCCAAGGACGCTTGGCCGGACACGTCGGACCGGACGCACTGAACCGGATGCGTCGGACGCTTGGCTTGACGCGGCCTCGGCACGGGATCGTTGCGAGGTTTGTAGTACGAGCATCACAGTTTCAGGGCCTCGGGGGCCGTCCGTCGTTCGTCTCCCGGACCGGAAGCATAGACCGGAGATTTCATGACCGACAAGAACAAGCTCAAGGATCGCGCAAGGGACGAGCTCTTCAGCCACATCAACCGCTGCGGCGTGCTGCAGGCCGCCGAGGAAGATCAGCGCTCCTGGATGGACGAGACCATGGAGTACCTGGGGGAGCGCTACCCCGACCTCGCCGATGCCGATCTCAAGGAACTCTACGCCGTCGGCATGCGGTTCTGCCGGCCGGCGATCCCCCACGGCCGTTCGGGCCTGGGAAGCGCGGTGATCTCGACGGGCGCGGCCGCTGCTCCGGACACGTTGGATGCGGTGGAAGAAGCCGAGTCGGCCGAGATCCTCGAGACCCCGGTGGACGCAGAGCCCGTCGGGGCCTGAGTTTCTTCCGGACCCGCGGACTGGCGCTGCGGCGAACGGCACGATCCTGAGGGAGCTGCGCGCGATGCGTGGCCCCCGGGGGCTGAACGAGGCGGAAGGGTGATCCGGCGGATCACCCTTCCGCCTCTTCGCATGCCACGATAGATTCCCCTCTTGCCCACGGTCCCTGCCCTCGGCAATCTGCTGACGCGCACCCCGACCGGTCCCTGTCCGCCCCGCATGGAGAGCGATTCGCGATGCCCGACGGCTTCTGGACTTCAGAAGAGTACGACGAGCGCGCACACGATCTTTACAATGACGGCGACTTCGACGGGGCCCTCGATACGTTGAAGGAGGGGCTGGTCCTCTACCCGGGTGCGGTGGAGCTCTATGTCGGCCTCGGATACGCCCGTCTGGCCCGCGAAGAGTTCGCCTGGGCTCGGCAGGCGTTTCATTTTGCGCTGGGTCTCGAGCCGGGGCACGAGGACGCCATGGTCGGAATGGGCGAAGTCCTGCTTCGCCTCGGCGAGACGGCGGAGGCCCTCCGCCTCTTCGCCGAGGTGGAGGCCATGGGGTTCGAGGATGACGTCGAACTCATGCTCACCATGGGGCGAGCCCTCTACCGGGACGCTCGCCACGCCCGCGCTCGCGATGTCTTCGCCAGGCTGGCGGCTTCCCGCCCGGATTCGGCCGAGGCCGCCGCAGCCCTCGCCTACGCCCTCCACCGGCTTGGCGATGATGTCGGCGCTTCGCGTCAGCTGCGACGAGCCCTCCGGATCTCTCCGGATCTTCACGAGGCCAGGGTGTACCTGGGCCACGTGCTCTATGACCGGGGCGACGGCCGCTCTGCCCTCCGCGAGTTCGAGCGGGTGCCGCCCGGCGAGCATTGGGACCCCCTGGCGCTCTACCGCCTCCTGGAACTCAAGGCTGATCTTCTCCAGTGGGACATGGAGGATCCGCGTCTCAGCCCCTGGCGCCTCCGGCTGGAAGAGCTCGAACGGTTCGATGACGATCCGGTGGAACGCGTGCTCGCCGAGGTCGAGGCCAGGTTTGGGGGAGGCGAGTCCATGTGGGCCCTCCGCGACGAGAACCAGCTCGAACTCTTCGAAGCCGGAAGCGAGGAGCCCGACGACACGACGGTCACGGTTCGACTTCCCGGCGGAATGATCTTCCGCGGGGGCTGGCACGACGTTGTGCGCCAGATGCGGGACGAAGCCGGCTTTCGTCACGAACCGATCGTGGAGTTCATGAAGCGACTTGCCGAGGGCTGGCATGAACGGGCGGGCGTCGAGGTCACCGCCATGGATCCGGAGGCCTTTCTCCGGGGCGCGGCCGAGGCCGGCCTGATCCGGCTCAAGGTACACGACTGAAGGGGGTAAGGGGGATGGCGCTGGATCCGAGAGTGGTGACGCGATTTCACGGGGTTCTGGTCGAGGAGATTCTCGAGACCCGGCCCGAGTACCTCGACGCGCCCTTCACGGTCGCGGAGATCTACCAGGCACTGGTTCCCTACCGGACCCACCGGGATCGGATCGGTGTCGAGCTGAATGGGGACTACGAGGAGGCGCTGCTCCATCTCCTGGCGGGCGATACCGAGTACCTTGTCGTTGACTCTCCCGCCGCGCGCGACCACATCCGTCGTGAGCTCCGTTCGAAGAACCCCAATACCGGGGTGTTTCGCGAATTCGCGGCCCTCACCGTTCGCCTGAACCCCCGCCATCTGCAGGCCACCGCGGCCCCGGCTCCGGCGGCTGTGTCGAAGTCCATGCCGCCCGAGACCGTGGCGTCCGAGGTCGATGCGCCCCCGAAGGGCCACGAGGTTCCCGCGTCCTCGGAAGCCCGGGGCTCGACGGCGGTCGATGCCTCCCAGGCAGTTGCCTTCCCTTCCCGCTCAGGACCGGCCGTCCCCCCAGGGGAAACGGCAGCTTCCGAAGGATCGCCCATGTCCCCGAACGCGACCGGAACCCAGCCGGCCCCCGCCAGTCCTCCCGAGGAATGTCCCGACTGTCGTTGCACCCTGCCGGAACGTGCGGGGCTGAGGTTCTGTCCCTTCTGCGGTGTGGACGTCTTCGTCACCTCCTGCTCCGCCTGCGGAGAAGAGCTGGACCGGGACTGGGCCTTCTGCATCATCTGCGGCACCCCCAGCGGCCTCGAGGCGGGAAGGGCAGGGGGGTGATCCCGCGTGGCCCCGGCGGCGGGAGGGGCGCTGGGCTCCTCCTCGTGGCGGGGGTCCTCGGCGCCGCGCTGTCGGGGTGCCTGCGCGACGTGCCCCCCCCTTCGGATCCTGAACTGGCCGAGGCCCTCGGTCTTTCTCCCCGTACACCGATCCACCGGATCGATCTTGTGGACAGGGAGGGGAGGGTGGGCCTCTTTCCCCTGGATGTGGAGCTGGATCCAGATGCCGTGCTCCAGTTCGTGATCCGTGACCGTCGCGTCTACTCGGTCCACTTCGAGCGTGAGGCCATGGCGGCCGAAGCCTGGGGCTTCCTCGAGGGCACGCGCCAGACGTCTTCCCCTCCTCTCACGCGGGAAGGGGCCCGATTCGTTGTCTCCTTCATTGGCGCACCCCCCGGATCCTACCCCTTTCGGGTGGAGGGGCAGTCCCGGCCCACGAGGGGTGAAGTGCGCGTTCGCGGATCCCCCTGAGGCCGCGTAGGCTCCGGAGTGGCCCGGAACTTGCGAATTTCACCGCCGCAAGACGCCTGTGCACGCCATGCATGCCCGGGTACGGGCCATGGTGCCTCCCTGGCCCTGGGCGGGCTCCTACACCTTCAGTCCCTGAATTCACATGTCTGATCGCAAGAGCCTCGGCGAGGTGCTCCTGGGGTATGGCAGGGTTTCCGCCCAGGACCAGGAGCGGGCCCTGGACTACCAGCGCACGCATGGCGGCTACTTTGGGGAAGCCCTGGTGGCCATGGGCAAGATCTCGCGCGAGGAGCTGGAGTTTGGGCTCGCGGCGCAGTTCGATCTTCCCTATGTCTTTCCCGATCCCGCATCCATCGACCTGGATGCCGCGGAACTGGTCGCACCGGAGTGGGCCCTGGCGAACCTGACCCTTCC
>SKNW01000083.1 GCA_007120305.1 Gemmatimonadota bacterium
CCTCGGCGGCAGCGGCCTGCTCCATGGAGGCAGCCGCCTGCTCCAGCGCCCGGGCCGCGTCGCCCATGGCCCCTCCGGCGGCCGCGTCGCCCCGTTCCCGAAGCTGGGCCTCCAGGGCCTCGGCCCGGGCTTCGAGCTCCCGTGCCCGCTCGGCCAGCGCCGCCTGGTCCTCGGGACGACGATCCTCACCGGCCCGGGCCAGGGCCTCCTGGGCATCCGCCAGGGCCGACGTCTCCTCCCGAGTCGCCTCCACATCGGCGGCCAGGGACGCTGCCTCGAGCCGCTGGAGCAGGTCGTTCAGCCGCTCCGTCAGGGCCTCCTGGCGCTCCGCCGACGCCTGGAGCGCCTCGGCCGGATCCGCAGCGCGTTCCCCGCCCGGATGGCTCCCCGGCTCCCCCGCCGGTTCCGCCGCCGGTTCGCGGGCCGGCGCTCCGGCCTCCAGTTCGCGGAGTCGAGCCTCGGCCGCCGCCAGCGCCTCCTCTCCCGCCACGGCGGCCAGACGATCCTCCAGGTCGGCCAGCGTCCGCCGAAGCTCCCGCTCCTCGCTTCCCCGACCCAGGGCATCCGCGCTCCGGGCCAGGGCCTCCCGCACCGCCTCCAGTTCCCGGAGAAGCTGGGCCTCCCCCTCCAGCGCCGCCGCCAGGGCATCCCGGGCCTCGAGATCGGCCGCCGGATCCGTGCCGCCCGCCGCATCACCGCCGCTCGTGCCCGGCGGGGCATCGGTCCCCGCATCGCTTCGGGCCTGACCCGACGCCACCTGGTCCCGTAGCCGTGCCTCCACGCGCTCCAGCTCCTCCCGGGCCCGGTCAGCCAGCGAAGCGGTGGATTCGGCGGCGGTGCGAATCTGCTCCCGAGCCTCCTGCCGGAGCGCCGCCGGTGTGGGCACCGTGAACTCCAGCGCCTCGGACGTCCCCACGCCGGGCCCGGTCCCCCGGTCTGCCGCCCGGGCCTGGAGTCGGATCCGCGTCCCGGGCTCGAGCCCCCAGGAGGCCAGGTCCAGGGTCGGCTCCACCAGGATCCGCCGCTCCCCCTCGGCCGGGGTGCGGTCTTCCACCTGTCGCACCGGCGCCCCGGCCGTGAAGACCCGCACCTCCAGTTCCACCCAGGCCAGCCCCCAGTCGTCTTCCGCCTCGATGCGGAGCGGAAGGCGAAGGGAGGCGGGAAGCTCCACCGCGTCCTGGCCCGGTGGTCGCCCGGGAAGTCGATCCGAGAGTCGGACCACCGGCGCCTGGTCGGGAAGGACCTCCACATCCATGGGGCCGGGGAGCCGGAAACCGGCGGGGAGATCGCCCCGGGCCGTCCAGGTCACGGTCTGACTCTCGCGGGGCTCCCAGCGGCCTTCGAACGCCGGGCTGGAGAAGGTGAGGAGCGGCACGCCGGCGCCTGCCCCCCCCTCCCCCCGCACCGGGGCTCCTCCTCCCTGAACCGATCCCTGAACCGGGGTTCCCCGGAGTTCGAGCTCCACGCCGGGGACGCCGCCAGCCAGGCGCCCGGCCACCACGATCCCCGTTCCGGCCGGCACCTGGAGAGAGGCCGGTGGGAGGGTCAGGGTCTCGGGGGGGAGGCCCGTGTAGGCGGGATAGACAAGCTCGAGCAAGAAGGATTCCAGGAGGAGAGGATCCTCGGGTTCCAGGAGGTACGCCGGGCTCTCGCTTCCATCATCCGCCAGGGCCTGGTAGCGGGTGGGGCCCTCCACCGGGGGGAGGTTCCCCGCGGCGCGGCCGGCCACCACCGGGAGCACCAGCGTCCGGGTAGGCTCCCCGGGGGCATCGAAGCGGAGGCGGATCTCGGCGCGTCCCGGCGCCTCCACCGTCACCTCCACCGGCTGCCCCCGGGGGACCCGGGCATCTCCCGGCGCCACGGCCAGCGGGGGAAGAGCGGCGGGATGGAGGACGGCAAGCGGGCGCGCAAGGCCGGTCCAGGCCAGCTCGGCCCTGTCCGGAGATGCCGCGCCCATCCCGAGGGTCACAAGGGCCACGGACCCCGCCAGGAGAGCCGACGCCCGAAGGAGGCGTCCCGTCTCCACCCGCCCCTCGCCGCTCAGCTCTGCCTCGGGCCGGGCCAGCGCACCCTGGATCGCCGCGTGCCCGGCCCGAACGAGTTCGCCGGACGTTCCCTGCCCGGGCGTTCCCTGCCCGGGCGTTCCCTGCCCGGGCGTTCCCTCCCCGAGCGTGGACTCCAGCTCCATCTGGGCCAGGATGCGCCCCCGGGGGAGGCCGGCGGCCCGCTCGATGCGCTCCACCAGGGTCCCGGCCGCCAGCTGGCGCCGAAGGCGGGGCCACCCCCACCCGAGTGCCGTGGCGGCTGCAAGCAGGCCGAGGACCAGGAGCACCAGGGGGAGGGCAGAGCCCGGACGCCAGCCGGCAGGGCCTGCCACCACCCAGGCCAGGGGAAGCACCCCCCCCACGGCCCCCAGCACCAGGAGGCCGAGGGCCACCCCGCCCCGGCGCCTCAGGTACCGCCGGCACGCCTCCACCCGCTCTGCCGCGCTCCGGTCGCTCATGGGCGCCGCCGGGTCAGGGCGTACACGAAGAGGTTCACCCCCATGCCAAGGGCCGCCGCACGGAGGTGAGGGGGAAGGTCGTGGACCTCCGGATCCTCCCAGCCGTTCCCCAGGTCGGTCTCATGGCTGTAGAAGACGGCCAGGCGCCCGTCCAGGAAAATCCCGTACCCCCCGGGAGGCTGGCCATCGTGCTCGTGGATCTTGGGAAGCCCCTCCTCGAAGGCGTTCACCACGTGGTAGACGGGGTGATCCGGGGGGAGCTCCACCAGGTCGGTCTCGGGAAAGAGCGCCGCCATCTCCCGGCGGAAGGCGGTGTCCATGCCGTAATTGTCATCGGCGTGGAGGAACCCGCCCGCCTCGAGCCACCGCCGGAGCGCCGCCCGCTCGTCGGGGGTGAAGGCCACGTTGCCATGTCCCGTCATGTGGACCAGGACCAGTTCCTGGAGCCGGGGGTCCAGCGGGGTGACCACCACCTCCCGTTCGGCGGTGGGGATCCCCGTCTGCTCCCGGATGGCCCGCAGGAGGTTGGGGAGCGAGGTGGGGTTCGCGTACCAGTCCCCCCCGCCTCCGTACTGGAGCCGCCCGATGGTCAGGGGCTCGCCATCTCCCCGCACCCCGGCATCCCCCTCGGCGGGGAGCCCGGGGCGTTCCGCCGGCTGGCCGGTGGCCACGACCACGGGGCCGGCCAGGGCAAGGAGCGCGAGGAGTGGTAGGAGGCGCATGGAGGACCTGGAGAGGACCTGGGAAGAGAAGGAAGGGACCGCGGGGCTGGCTCGGACGCCGGCTCGGGCGCCGGCCCAGGGAACGGCTCAGGGGATGGCTTGAGCGCTGACTGAGCGCTGGCGCCGGCACGGGTCGAAGGTCAGGGTGCTGGGGGCACCTCCACCGCCCCCGCCAGGGATTGCAACAGTTCGTAGGCCCGGTTGCGCGGTACGCCAAGCCGCCGCGCCACGTCCCGCGCCGCCCGGCTCGGGCTCGCCCCCTCGGCGAGGAGGGCGGCGCCCAGGGCCCGGATCGCCGCCTCGTCCACGGTGTCGGAGTCGCTGGCCGTGGCCGCGGCAAGGGGCCCGAGGACCACGGTGACCTCGCCGCGGGGTGGGACCTCCTCGTAGTAGCGGGCAAGCTCTGCCACGGTTCCACGACGGACCTCCTCGTGGAGCTTGGTCAGCTCCCTCCCCACCGCCGCCGGTCGCCCGGCCGTGGCGGGGTCCGCCTCCGCCAGGTCGGCCAGGAGCCGGGCCGTGCGTTCCGGCGATTCGAAGAGGACCACGGTCTCCGACGCACCCCGGACGCGGGCCAGGAACTCGGCGCGCTCCCGCCCCTTCCGGGGAGGAAAGCCCAGGAAGGAGAAGGGGACGGCGGGGAGCCCCGACGCCACCAGCGCGGCCATCACGGCCGAGGCGCCGGGAATGGGGACCACCGTGTAGCCGGCCTCCCGCACCGCCGCCACCAGCCGCTCCCCAGGGTCCGACACCAGCGGGGTGCCCGCATCCGAGACCAGCGCCAGGGCCGCGCCCCCTTCCAGGCGGGACAGGACCTCGGACTCCCGCGAACGCTCGTTGTGCTGGTGGAGCGAAACCATGGGAGGGCTCACCCCCAGGTGCCGGAGGAGGATGGAGGTCCGCCGGGTGTCCTCGGCCAGGACGGCGTCCACCTCCCCCAGGATCCGGGCTGCCCGGACGGTGACGTCCTCCAGGTTCCCGATGGGGGTGCTCACGATGTAGAGAATGCCGGGGGTCATGGGGCGGAAACATAGACGAAGGGGACGCCCGGCGAAACGCCGGACGCCCCCTTCTCTGCACCCCGCGCCGTCTCCGGCGCTCCGCCCTTTCCGGCGGGGAGCCGTCTCCGGCTTACAGGTGGTGCTCGATCTTCTGCTCCAGCTGGGCCTTGGGCACCGCGCCCACCACGGTGTCCACCAGCTTCCCATCCTTGAAGAAGAGAATGGAGGGAATGGACCGGACGTTGAAGCGGGACGTGGTCCGGGGGTTCGAATCCACATCCACCTTCCCGACGATCACGCCCTTGTCGGCGTATTCGCCGGCAAGCTGCTCCACGATGGGCCCCACCATGCGGCACGGCCCGCACCAGGCGGCCCAGAAGTCCACGATGGCAAGTCCCTTCGCATCCTCGATCTCGGAGGTGAAAGTGTCGTCGGTCAGCTTGAGCGCAGCGCTCTCGGACATGGAATTCTCCTTGGAAAAGCGTGGCCGGTACCCGGAGGTTCCCACCCCCGGTCCGGCATGGTATGGTGTTGGCTCCCGCATCCGGAACGCATCGCCCGAACCCAGGTCCCTGGTCCTCATGTCAACTCGCCCCCTCGACCACATCGGCGTGGTGGTGGCGTCCATCGCCGCCTCGCGTCCTCTCTTCGAACGCATGAGCGGTTCCCCCGGTTCCCCGGTGGAGGAACTCCCCCACCAGGGGGTCAACGTGGCCTTCTTCGGCCAGGTGGAGCTCATCGAGCCCCGCGACGCCGACTCCGGCGTTTCCCGCTTTCTCGAGAAGCGGGGGCCAGGGCTGCACCACGTGGCGTGGCGCGTCCCGGACCTGGCGGCCGAACTGCGCCGCCTCGAGGCCGAAGGGTACGAACTCATCGATCGTGAACCCCGCCCCGGCGCCGGGGGGCACCGGGTGGCCTTCCTGCACCCCCGGAGCACCGGGGGGATCCTGGTGGAGCTGGTGGAGGACGCGTCCTGACCCTGTCGCCCCCCGCGCTTGCGAGGCTTCCGGCCTCACTCCCTCTGGGTGATCCGTTCCAGCCCGATCTGCTCCACGAGCCATCGGCCGTCCCGGGCCTGCACGAGCACGAAGGGCACGTCGGTAAAGCGTTCGCGGCCCTGGTCGATGTCCACCCCGATGCGCACCGTGGGACTCTGGCGACCTGGAACCGGCGCTTCGTTCCGCACCCGGTAGATGTCGTGCCGGAGGATCAGGGCGATGACGTTCATCCGGAGTTCCATCTCGGGCCGGGTCACGCAGCGATCGCTCACCCGGATCCACGAACCCATCCGCTTGAAGCCACACGAGAGCGGGTTCCCCATCCGGTCCACCATGGAACCGCTGCGGTTCCCGAAGATGTTCCCCATGGCCTCCAGGTCCCCGGTGTTGGCGGCCTGAAGAAAGCGCTCCACCGACACCATGGGCTGGCTTGCTGCCATCCGGGGGGACGCCGGCGTCGAAGCGCATCCGGCGCTGGCGAGCGCCAGGAACAGAAGGGCGGCCGCGCCCCGACCGGCGGAGGATGACACCATGGAGGACTCCCGATCCAGCGAGTGATAGTCGGAGTGTGATGTCCGGAACGTGATGCGACGCCCCGGACGCTAGAGCCGGGGGGGGAGGGCGTCAAGCCGTCTCCACCTGGAAGCGGAGGGGACCCGGCGTCCCGGAGGCGGGGTCCGGAGCCAGCACCCGGATCCGCGTTCCTTCCTCCACCTCCTCCTCCAGCAGCCGAAGGGCCAGCGGATTCTGGATCCGGCTCTGGATCACCCGCTTGAGGGGGCGTGCCCCGAACACCGGGTCGTACCCTTCCCG
>SKNW01000061.1 GCA_007120305.1 Gemmatimonadota bacterium
CGACGACCAGCGCCGAGGGGGGAGGGTCAGGAGACTGGAGGGCGACCTCGACCCCGCCCCACTGCACGTTGTCGCACCCGGGGAGGGCGGTTAAGATCACGCAAAGAACAGGAAGGAGGGCTTCCTTGACACGCATGCGAGGTTGGACGAGAGGGCCGGAGGGAAGAGAGAAGGAGGCGGAACGGGGCGCCCGCCGGGCACCCGGACGGAACGCACAGGGACCTGCGGGCGGATGGGGAGCGGCCCGCAGAGCCCACATCGAAGCTACCGCGCACCCCGGGGGAACGCAAAGCGGGCGGAGCCGTAGCGGGGGTTCCGAACCTTCCTTGGGTTCTGAGGGGAAGGGTACGGCTGGAGGGGCGAACGCATGATCGACGGCACCCAGTTCCGACGCACCATGGGACACTTCGTGACGGGGGTGGCGGTGGCGACCTCCCGTCTGCCCGATGGGACCCCCATCGGGCTCACCTGCAATTCGCTCGCGTCGGTATCCCTGGATCCTCCCCTGGTGCTCTTCTGCGTGGACCACGCCGCGACCTCCCGGATGGCCTTCCTCGAGGCCGGGCACTTCGCCCTTTCCCTGCTGGCGCGGGAGGACGTGGAGGTCTCGGACCGCTTTGCCCGGACGGTTCCGGAACTCCGTTTCGAGGGCCTGGCCGTTCGGACCGAGGCCACGGGCGCGCCGATCCTGGACGACGCCCTGGCCTGGCTCGACTGCACCCTCTGGAAGACGGTGGAGGCCGGGGATCACACGGTGATCATTGGCAAGGTGGAGACTGCGGGATTCCGGGAGGACGGAGATCCGCTGCTCTACTTTCGGGGTCGGTACGGAACCGTGGCGCCGTGACCCGAGCCGATTCCCGGCGTGGGGCCGCTCCCCCCTTCCTGGTCGGCCTGGCCCTGGCCCTCGGGACCCAGGTTGCAGCAGGGCTTCTCCTCTATCAGGGTCCCGGGTTCCTGCCCGCGCTGTCGGTGGTTCTTGCCACCTCGGCCGGATCCCTGGCGCTGGGCCTTGCCTCCGGGGCGGGGACCCTGCGGCTCAGGTCCCCGGTGGAGGCGGTGCGCCGGGCGTGGCTCCTCCTCCTCCTGGCCTTCACCGGTGCGGCCTTCTTCTCGGCCGGATGGGAGATCTTCCGCGGGTTCGGGGCCCGATCCCTGGCCCAGGGTGTGGGACTTGCCCTGATGGTCGCACTCCCCCTCTACCTGGGGGGCCGCCTGCTGACCCTCCTGGATCCCCGGCACTGCGGCACCCGGGCTCCCGGACCTCCCGCCCTGATCGGGGCCGCCACGGGGTTTGTCCTGCTGGCGCACCTGTTCTTTCCCACGCTCTCACCCACCGCCGTGATCCTGCTCTGCGTGGTCGCTGTCTCCGGCGGGGCCCTGGCCCATGGGTGGGTGCTGGACGAAATCACTCAGGAAGACCTCTTCCGGGTGGAGGGGGAGGACCTCCGCGTCCGACGCTCGCGAAGGGTCCGCCCACCCCTCGATCGCCTGACCGTGGAGGCGGTCACCCGGGTGCACCTCGAGCGCCGGGGTGACGGAGCCCCGCTTCTGCCGGTGGATGTGGCGTTCGAAGGGGAGCTTCTGCCCTCCCTCCCCACGCCGGAGCGCGTACTGGCCCTGGGGTGGAGGGTCATTCCCGCCACCCTTCTGGCGGTGCCCACGACTGCACGCATCCTCCTCCCACACCCGCACCCCGACGGGGTCCGTGCCCTCCTCCCCCTTCTGGCAGCACCCGGTGCCCAGGTGCCCGCTCACCTGGAGGTGGTCCCCTCCCACGGACTGGAGCCCGCCGACTGGGTCCTTGTGGACGCCGCAGTCCTGGAGGATTCCCTGGACCCACCCTGGCCCCGCCTTCGGCGACTTGTTCGTCCCGGAGGGACACTGGTCATCGTGGGGGCGAACGAGGGGCGAGGTGGTCAGGGGCTCCTCGGCCCCCTGCGCACCGCCGGCGTCCACTTCGGCGGTGCCGCCGCCTACATCGGTCCCATGACGGACTCTGCCGTTATGGACCCTGCTCGCACGGATGCTGCCGTAACGGTCGGCGCCAAGCCGGATGATGCCCCCGCCGGAGGGGTGGGCGGAGGGCAGCGCCTCGCCAACGACCTCCTTCGTTCGGGGCGGCGCGAGGGGATGCTGGTCTTTTCCGATCTTCCACGGCCAGCCTGGCCGGAGCGCCTCGGAGGGCTTCTCCTGGTCCTTCCTGAAGGGGGTGCACCGTGAGGGTGGGGCATCTCTCCGATCTCCATCTTGGCCACCGGGTCTTTCCGCGGCGCGAGCGAGGCGGAAACCTTCGAGAACGTGACGTGGCGGCGTCCTTCCACCTCGCGATCCAGGAACTGGCTCGTCTCGCCCCCGACATGGTGCTCCTTTCCGGAGATCTTTTCCACCATGCGGATCCGCCCTCCACGGCCTTTCTCACGCTGACGCGAGGGATCCGTCGGCTCCAGGATCTCCTCCCCGGAGTCCCGGTCTTCGCCATTGCCGGAGAGTGCGACACCCCCATGGCGCCCGGTGATCCGGGACCCGTGGCCGTTCTGGATGCCGTCCCCGGCGTGGAAGCGGCTGCCGGGGCCCCCCGGGCGGTCCACCTGACGGAGCTCTCCGCTCACGTGCTCCTGGTCCCCCACCGGGCCGTGGTCCGTCCTCCGTTTCCCGAGCTGCGCCCGGACCCGGGGGCTCGCTGGAACATCCTGCTGGTTCGAGGCCACCCGGCCGGGGAGCCCGACGGCCGGGGAGGCCTCCGGAAGGTCGGTACGGGGATGCGGAGGAACGTTCCCGGGGGAGGCGCCCTGGTCCTCGATTCCGAGGGATGGGACTACGTGGCCCTCGGCGGCCCCCACGGGATGCGTTCCTGGGGCGAGACGGTGCACTGCGCCGGGTCCCTCGAGAGGGTCGGGGCCGACCCCTGGAGTGAAGCCGCCACGGAGAAGGGGTTTCTCCTGGCCGACCTGGCCCGGGGACAGATCGAGTTTCACCCTCTTCCCACCCGACCCGTCGTGGACCTGGCCCCCGTCCGGGTCACCCCCGAGGACCCCGGTGCCGGGACGCGGCGGCTCCGGGAACTCCTGGAGGGATTCCCCGGCGGGGTCGAGGGGAAGATCGTCCGCGTCCGTTTGCAGGGAGATGTGCTCGCACCCTCGGATGGGGTGTCGCCTGGACTTATCGCCGGCATCCGTCGCAAGGCGGCACACCTGGAGGTGCAGGTCGAGGCACCCGGGGATGCCCGGGCTTCCGCCATGGCCCCTCCCCCACCGGTTCTGGAATGGGAGGTGGGCGAGGGCCGGGGGGGACACCTGACGCTGGGTCCCGGCCTCTGGGCGGTCACCGCCACGAACCCGGGAGACCTGGAGGCGGTGGCTCGGGCCCTGGAGCGGGTCCTGGAGCGGGTCCGGACTTCGCCTTCGGAGGGAGCCTGCGCCGGAGCGGACGCCGGACCCGACAGCGGACTCCGCGCCGAAGCGACCGCCGGACCTGGAGGGGCGGCCACGGACGCGAGAGCCGGAACGCATCTCAGCTTCCTGCTCCGCGGCGCCGATGGTTCCGCTTCGGTATCCGTTGCCGGGGCGAAATCCGCCACGTCGCGCCAGGCCACGACACCGGTTTCGAAGACGCCGGATCCCAACGCCTCGTCCGCCGGACGCTCTCCGGCCTCTTCACGGGGAGACTGGATCGAAGCGGCGGGGGATGCCGAGGCCAGGGCGCTGGAGTGGATGCGAGAACGGCAGGAGGCGGATTCCCGGCTCCTTGCGTACCGGGAGCGAGCCCGGGAGCTCAGGGAGCGCATTCGGCTCCTCCGCGAGGACGGGGCCTCGGCGCTCTGCCCGACCTGCCGCCGCCCCCTGGCCGAGGCCCACCCGGCCCTCCTGGACCTTCTCGAGGAGGAGTGGGAGGAGGTGGCCCAGGATGGAACCTGGTGGAAGCGTCGGCGGGTCCAGCTGGAGGACAAGCCCGCCGACCTCCTGGCGCTGGAGCGAGCTGCCCTCCGCCTCCAGGCCCTCATGGAGGAAGGGGCCCGCGGGGGAGAGGGTGGACACCCGGTTGTCGGCGAGGCTGAGGGCGACGCTGCCGCGCCGGATCTCCATTCCCGCCCACGACTCCGCCGGGCAGGCTTCCTCCTGCAACGGGCGACGGAGGGACGCGTGGAGGGGATGCGGCCCGGGGTGGAGGGCCGACTTCTGCTGGTGGAAGCCGGCGGCCATGTCCGTCCCCCGACCCGGGACGAGGAGGCGCTGATGGCCCTCGCCCTCGAGGCAGTGGCAGGAGAAGGCGGACCCGGCGTCCATCTTCTCCTGGCCGGGCGCTCCGGCGTCCGGGAGGAGGAAGCTTTCCGCCTCCTGGATGCGATGGCCTCCGATCCGGGCCCCCGTCCCTGGCTGGCCGTGATTCCCCCAGCCGTCGCGGCATCTCTCCCTCACCGACTCCAGGGGACGCTGGAGGTCACGCGGGATGAGGAAGACCGGCTCCGCATCCGCCCGGGGCCTCCCGGGCGGGCCCGAGTGGAACTCGCGGACGCTCCCGGAAAGTCCCGGGCATTCCGTTGACTTTCCCCATGGTCCGCGGGACATTCCGGCCGCTCTCCCTCTCCTGATCCCCGGCATCCTTCCCCCCCCTGGTTCCTGCTCCATGGACCTGATCCCCTCCTTCGAGGAATTTCGAACCCTGGCCCGCGGCGCCCGAATCGTGCCGGTGCGGGGCGAGGTGATCTTCGACCTGGACACGGCGGTGACGGCCTACCACAAGCTGGCTCGTCCCCCCTTCGGCTTTCTTCTTGAATCGGTGGTTGGGGGAGAGACCTGGGCCCGGTGGTCCTTTCTGGGGTCCGAGCCGGCGGGGGCCTGGAGGCTGGACCAGGGGAAGGTGTCGTGGTGGACACCGGGAGACCCTGCAGCCGCGGAAGGAGCCGGGGTGTGGGAACCCGTGGAGACGGACGATCCGCTGGAGGACCTGGATCGCCGCCTGGCCGAGCGGGTCCCGGCGGAGGTGGACGGCATGCCCCGGTTCTGGGGGGGGGCCGTGGGATACTTCGGGTACGACGTGGTTCGCCTCGTCGAGCGGCTTCCAGCCCGGGCCCGCCGTGATCTCGAGCTTCCCGATGCCCTGGTGGTCTTCACCCGTGGGGTGCTGGCCATCGACAACCTCCGGGGGAGAGCCATCCCCATCCAGGCCGTGGAGGTGGAGCCGGGGCTCTCCGACGTCGAACTCCGGCGTCGCTACGAGGCCGCCGGGGAGGCCATCCACCAGACGGTGGACCGGCTTCACCGCTCGGCTCCACCGGATCCGCTGGTCCTGGGCGCGGAGCCGTCGAAGGACCCCCCGTTCGAGAGCACCGTGTCACGGGCGTCCTTCGAGGATGCCGTGGGCCGGGTGCGCGCCTATATCGAGGCCGGCGATGCCTTCCAGGTGGTCCTGAGTCAGCGCCTCGGGCTCCCCCTGGAGGTGTCGGCCTTCGATCTCTACCGGGCGCTCCGGACGCTGAACCCCTCTCCCTACCTGTATTTCCTGGAAATGGACGGCGTCACCCTCGTGGGGTCATCTCCGGAGGTGCTGGTGCGGGTAGAGGATGACCGGATCACGGTTCGACCCATCGCAGGAACCCGGCCCCGGGGGGCAAACGCCACCGAGGACCGGGAACTGGAGGAGGAGCTGCGGGGCGACGAGAAGGAGCTGGCCGAGCATCGCATGCTGGTGGACCTCGGGCGCAACGACGTGGGGCGGGTCGCGCGCTACGGAAGCGTGACCGTACCGGATCTGATGGTGGTGGAGCGCTACTCCCACGTCATGCACCTGGTGTCCCAGGTGGAGGGGGACCTTCGTCCGGGCTTCTCCGCCATGGACGTCTTTCGGGCCTCCTTTCCTGCCGGAACCGTGTCGGGGGCACCGAAGATCCGGGCCATGGAGATCATCGACGAACTCGAGCCGGTGCGGCGGGGACCCTACGCGGGCGCGGTGGGCTACCTGGGGTACGGGGGCCGGACCATGGACACCGCCATCGCGATCCGGACGGTGCTGGTCCACGGGGGAAAGGCGTGGGTGCAGGCCGGTGCCGGGATCGTGGCCGATTCCGTACCCGAGCGCGAGTACGAGGAGACGCTGAACAAGGCGCGTGCCCTGCTCCGCGCAGCCGCCATGGTGAACGCAGGCAGTAATGGAGCCACCGCTGCTGGCGGATCCGCCAGCGGCCCCGGCTTCGGGCAGGATCAGCGGTTGGCGTCGGTGCCGGAAGAGCCGGCAGGGCCAGCGGGGGCGGAGGAGGCCGGGAAGGAGGCGTCGAGCCGGGAGTAGAAGGCCAGGAGGGTCTCGATCCCTCGCTCCAGGTGGTTATCGGGGAACCACTCGTCGGGAGCGTGCATGTTGGCGCCGGGGAGTGCAAAGCCCAGGAGGATGGCGCCGGCTCCGAGGATCCGCTCGAACTCGGTGACGATGGGAATCGATCCTCCCTCGCCCGTGAGCACGGGGGGGACCCCGAACGCCTCCTCGAGGGCGGATCTGGCGGCCTCGAAGAAGACGCCTCCGGGACGGGCCCGCCAGGGACGACCCCCGTGAAGCTCCACCACCTCCACCGTGACACCTGTCGGAGCCACCTGGGCCACATGACTCCGAAGCTGCGCGATCACGCGAGCCGGATCCTGGTCGGGAACCAGGCGGAAACTGACCTTCGCCATCGCCTGGGCCGGAAGCACCGTCTTGGCCCCCTGGCCGGTGTACCCGGAAAGGAGTCCGTTGACCTCGCAGGTGGGCCGCACCCACAGCCGCTCGAGCGTTCCGAACCCCGCCTCTCCGGAAAGCCCGGGAGCCCCCGTCCCCTCGCGGAACGCTTCCTCGTCGAAGGGGAGGGCTGCGACTCCGGCCCGGGTTTCCTCATCCCACGCAACCACGTCGTCGTAAAACCCCGGCAGGGTGATGCGACCGGTCTCGTCGTGCAGCGTGGCCAGAATGCGGGCCAGCGCCATGGCCGGGTTGGGGACGGCCCCTCCGTAGGCGCCGGAATGCAGGTCACTACGGGCCCCCTGCACCCGGATCTCGGCATAGGCCAGACCCCGGAGCGAAAAGAGCAGGGACGGAAGTCCCTCGGCGAACATGGCGGAGTCGGAGATGACCACCGCGTCAGCAGCAAGACGCTCCTGCCAACGCTCCACGAAGGGGAGGAGGTTCGGGGAGCCCACTTCCTCTTCGCCCTCGGCCAGGACGACGACGTTGACGGGAAGGGAACCGCGCGTCCCGAGAAGGATGTGCAGCGCCGCCAGATGGAGGAAAAGCTGGCCCTTGTCGTCGGCCGCTCCCCGGGCGTAGATCCGCCCGTCCCGCACCTCGGGTTCGAAGGGCGGGGACGTCCAGAGCTCCAGCGGCTCCGCCGGCTGCACGTCGTAATGCCCGTAGATCAGCAGGGTCGGGGCGTCGGGTCCCGCCCCTCGCCACTCCCCCAGGGCCACGGGATGGCCGTCGGTCTCGAGAAGTTCCGCGGTGAGTCCGGCCGTCCGCATCCGTTCCACCACCCAGGCGCCGGCCTTGCGGGTGTCTTCGTCGTGCTCCGAGCGAGCGCTGACGGAGGGGATGCGCAAAAAGTCGAACAGCTCCGCGCGGAACGATTCCAGCGAGCTGGCCAGCGTGGCGTGAACGTCCTTCATGGGGAGGCCGGGTCGCCCGGCCTCAGGCCAGGCGATGGATGCCCCACCGGTACACCCAGGACATGAGAGCGCTCAGGAAGATGGCGCCACCGAAGCCACCGACGCTGAGCGCGACGGGGTCGTAGAAGTGGAAGAGGCCCACGCCGAGCATCCCCCCAATCAGGGCCCCGAAGGAACCGAAGAGGGCCAGGATCACCGCGTGACCGGGGGTCTCGCCGGGGCGCTTCACGAAGATCTTCATCGACAGCCCGACGGCGGCGCCGAGGACGATCCAGATTCCAATCCCGATCCAGTTTTCCATAGCAGGGTCCTGCTCCTGAGCAGCGCGAAGTGGGTCCGCGAAGTGGGTCAACGGCCGGACAAATGTACGCTCAAGTCGAAGCTTCGACCACCCCGCACGGGACCCGGGGTTCCGTTACCCCCCGCCGCCCTCGGCTCGCATGCGTTCCTTCAGCGCCCGGAGGCGCGCCTCCACGTCGAGATCCGGCCCGGCAGAGACCGGATCGACCTCGTCGTTCATGGCCTCGGCTGCAGCGGCGCGGGCATCCAGGTCCCCCAGTCGCTCGGCCATCCGGTCCAGCTCCTGGAACAGGTCGTCCGCCTCCTGGAGGCGCTCCCGGGCACCGGATCGGCCTGACGAGGCAAGCATGGCCTCCCTCCGGACCTGGGCGTTCTTCATGTGGACCTTCATGTCGTCCATTTCGGTGGTCCGATCCACCCGCTCCCGCTCGAGGACGCGGACCTTCTCCTCCAGGACATCCCGCCGCTGGAGATGCCGGGCCGCAAACTCCCGGGCCACCCGCTCGGTCTCGGCGTCGCCGATGCGTCGGGCCATCTCCTCGCGGCGCAGGCAGGCCCGAAGCTGCTCATCCTCGGCCGCGGTCTCCTTCCGGGCGTCGGTGATCTGCTCGCCAAGTCGGTCCAGCACGAGGCGGGCCTCCACCATTTCGCGCTCCATGGCCCGGATGAGCCGGTCGGCCGCTTCGGGCACGGCGTCGCGGTGGAGTTCGGTCCGGAAGTTGTCGGCGGCCTCTCGGAAGGCCTGGCGGAGAGATTCGAACATGAAAGCTGGAATCGGGCTTGCGAGGAGAGGGAAGACGCCGGTGACTGGAAACGGCAGAGGCGGCGAGGCCCTCCCCACTGGAGAACCGCGCCGCCTCAATCTACCAGCCGTCAGGCATCCCTGCATCGGCTCTGGAATCGGCCGTCTGGAATCGGCCGTCTGGAACTTCCGGATGTTCAGGCAGCCGGCGCTCCTTGACCCTCAGCGGTTGTTCATCTCACAACGTTGAGCACTGCCTTCCCGGGATCCCGGATCCCCGCCCGAGATACCCTGCCCTGCGCCGAGTCCCTCAGTTCAGGAACGTCTCGATCCGGGCGGCAAACGAATTCCGTGCCCGGTGGAGCCGGCTCTTCACCGTTCCCAGGTTCACCCCGGTGATCTCCGCGATCTCCTCGTAGCTCTTCCCCTCGAGCTCGCGGAGACGGAAGACGAGCTGGTGATGTTCGGGAAGCTCGGAAACGGTCTCTTCCACAAGCTGCTGCAGGTGCCGCTTCCGGTACAGATCGTCCGGACGCATCGAGATGTCCTCGAACTGCAGGGGGCGATGATCGTCGTCCCAGTTGGACGTGAGCTTCTGGAAGAGCACCAGCGGACTCCGGGAACGATTCCGGAGCTCGTTCTTGGAGAGGTTGCTGGCGATGGTGTAGACCCAGGTGGAAAACTTCTTCGTCGTATCGAAGCGGTGGAGGTGGCGCGTCACGCGAATGAACGCCTCCTGCACCAGGTCCTGGGCCCGATCACCATCCCCGGTCTTCCGGGTGATGAAGTGAACCAGGCGATCCCGGTAGCGGTGAAAAAGCTCCTGGAACGCGCCGGGGCGCCCATCCAGGTGAGCCGTGACGAGATCCTCGTCACTCAGTTCGGCCAGCGACGGACGCCCTGCGGAGGTGCGAAGACGCAATGCCGGTGCGGAAGACTTGAAGGTTGCTGTTGCCATGTCCCGTTCCTTCCCTGGTTCCTGGGTGATCCGAAGGCGGAGCGTGGGGACAAAAAGGGTTCCGCAGGTGCTTCGTCCGACAGCGGAACCCTGACTCGTCTCCTTGTCCAGTGGGTCGGTCTCTCTCGGAAGCACGTTCGAGCCGACCCAGGTAAGCTACCGGAATTCCCTTCAGACTTCAAGGGGACATGAACACAAGTGGGACAATCCCTCTACAAACCTGTACAACCCTTGCTGGACGCTGCTCACGCTCACCTGACCCATGCCTTCGGGTCCACCTGTCGGCCCCTCCTTTCCGCGTCCGCGTGGGGGCGGGCCGTGGAGGGGAAGGACGCCGGCGCGTTCGGTGCCCCGCATCCGGAAAAAAGGACACCTCCACGCACGGTGAACGGGAAATTGTTGCCCCCGGCCCCTGGAAGCCCGACATTGAGGTGTCTTCGTGCGCCTCATCGACCCCGGTAGCCGTGACCCTCTCCCCGTCGTCCCTCACCCAGGAATTCTCCGGCGACCCGCGTCGGCGCATCGACGCCCGCGTGGCTCTCGCGCTGCTGGAGACGCTCCAGAAGCAGGATCTCCCGGAAGAGGTCCTGGTCGACGAGAACCTGTCGGTGACCCTTCCACGGCGCCTGGGGCTCTCCCATGTCGTGGATGCCCAGGTCCGGCGATACCGGGAGGAGGTTCGGAGGAAGCATCGCGTTCCCGAGCCCGAGGTCGTGGACCTCGTCCGCCTGGTGGCGCGACGTCCCGATGCGGCCCACGTCTTCCACAAGGTCGGCCGCGCACTCGCGGCCTCCCAGGGTGAAGGGTGGGGCCGACTCCTTCCGCGGCGTCTCGTGCTTCGACGCGCCCGTCGCCGAGCCACCGACCTCCTCCGTGAGCTGTTCGGGAAGGAATTCGTCCGGAGTCACCGGGGGGATTCCGGGATCGAGGTCGAGTATGACCTCATGCACATGACCGACCCATCCGGCGCCGCCTGTTCTCTCGTTACCGGCGTCCTCGAGGTCGTGGCGGAATCCTCGCTCCGCATCCCGATCCGCATTCGACGCCGATCGTGCCTCCGGCTCGGAGACGCCGGATGTGCGTGGGACATGGAGGAGCATCGCCCCGAACTCGTGACGGACGTGGCTGGAGAGGACGGGGGCCTCGCGTCAGAGACCACCGACTCCGACGCGGACGCAGCAGGCCGGGATGCGAAGTCGCGGCCGGGCGATGAGGCGCTTTCCGCCTGACGGGGACCTCACTTCCGTCTCCCGGGTTCCGGAAGCCGCGTTTTTGTCCCACGACGATTCGCATCACGCATCCAGACGAAAACCCACGCATCCAGACGACAACCCACACATCCAGGAGCCGCTCCATGCCCCAGGAAGGCGATCTCGCCCCCGACTTCACGCTCCCGTCCGATGACGGCTCGACGGTCACCCTCTCGGACCTTCGGGGCTCCCGGGTCATCCTCTACTTCTACCCCAAGGACGATACCTCGGGGTGCACCGCTCAGGCGTGCGAGTTTCGGGACAGCCTTCCACGCATCGAGGAGAAGGGCGCCCGGGTCCTGGGGGTCTCTCCCGATCCGGTCCGTTCCCACCAGAAGTTCAAGTCCAAGTACGATTTGAACTTCCCCCTCCTGGCCGACGAAGAACACCAGGTCGCAGAGGCCTACGGGGTCTGGAAGGAGAAGTCCATGTATGGCCGGACCTACTGGGGGATCGAGCGCAGCACCTTCCTCATCGACGAGGAGGGCCGGATCGCCAGGGCCTGGAGAAAGGTAAAGGCCAAGGGGAACGCTGACCTGGTGGCTGCGGAACTCTGACGGCGGCCTCCGGGGTCAGGCTTCGAAACGGTGACCCCGCGACCACGGTGGATGCAGCGCCGTTCGAATTCCAGCGAATCTCTGACTCAGGACACTAGAGGTTCAGATCCGGTCTCCCCGGGCCCGTTCTCTCCACCCCAGGAGCGCGGCACCGGGGAGATTGTTGTCCAGGGTCCGATGGGCCTTGAAGAGGCAGAGGTCCTGGACCACGGAGCGTCCCTGTCCGCGGGCGTGTTCGGCCTCGGCGTCGGCCCGGATCCCTTCCTGGAGCCAGATGGCCGGCTCCTCGGGGCGGCCGGTGGCCACCTCAATGACCTCGCCGGCCTTGTTGGAGGGTCGGAAGACGAGGACGAGGTCCACCGGCTCCCTCACCTCGTTCAGGTGGGCCACGGCGGGTCGACCCAGGAGCCAGGTGGCAAACGGGTTGACGGGGACAATGTCCAGCCCCTTGGCTGCCAGATACGACGGCACGCGTCGAGCATCCTTGAGCGGGTCGCGGGAGATTCCCACGACGGCGACCCTCCGGAGCCGGCCCAGAAGGTCACGGAGCTGGGCCGGACCCGGGTTTCCGGAGTCGCTGCTTTCGGCGAGCAGATGCGCGAGTCGATCGAGTTCGGACATGGGTGGGACTCCCCGGGGGGACCCTGGGGGTTAGGGAGGCAGGGAACGGCGAGAATAGGGTGCGGGGGAGGCCCGGGCAATGCCAGGGCACATGTTTCTTCCGTTCCCGCCCCAAATTTCTCTCCACTGCGCCGGACGCCTCGACGGTCCCGTTTGCGGAACGCCCTGCACCCCTTCACATTCCACCCCTCCAACGTTCGGTCCCCTGAGGACCGAACCTGCGTCGCACAAAGGAACGGGGAGGAAGGGAATGGATGGCATGGCATGGCTGGGCTGGATCCTGGCCCTGGTCTTCGGGGCCCTCTCCCTCGTGCTCCTGGCCCGGCGTTCCGCCACCGGCTCGCCCAGCGCGCCTGCCGTTTCGCCCCCGCCCCCACCGACCGTCTCCCGTCCGAGGACCGACGTTTCCGATGGGGCCACCGAGGACGCGGCGCTGCGGGGCACCCTGGGCTACCTCCGACGCACGGTCCTGCCTGAACTCCAGGAACTCCGGTCTTTCCTCCCGGAAGATCCTGGTGCCGCGGAGGATCTGCTGGAACGAGCCCTTGATGCGCTGGAGGACCTGACCTTCTACGCGGATCCTCCCCCGGAGGAGGGGATGGAGATGGAAAGCCTGGCCACGGTCGTCCAGGAGGCGGTCCGGCAGTACACCATCGAGACACGCGTGCCTGTCCGGGTCCATCCGCCAACCACCGAGATCCACGTGCCCCTTCGACGGGAGGCCCTGAAGGACGCGGTCTTCCTTCTGCTGGCCAACGCCGGCCAGTACTCGGAGGGTCGTCCCATCGATGTCTTCCTGGAGGACGAGCCGTCGGGAGGCTACCGCATCCGCATCCTGGATGCCGGCCCCGGTTTCAGCGACGAGGCCCTGGACCGGGCCCTTGAGCCGTTCTGGAGCACCGACCCGCGGGGCCTCGGCCTGGGCCTGCCCCAGGCCCGGCGTCGAGTCTCCGAAATGAAGGGACGCCTTTCCCTCCGCAATCAGGAGGCTGGAGGTGCGGAGGTCATCCTCGACTTTCCGGAGCGTGCCGAGGGTCCGGCTGCGTAGGCGCCGGCTACCCCCAGCATGAGGATGCCCAGCCCCAGCCACCCGATTCCGGCCAGGGACTGGTCCAGAAGCAGGACCGCAAGCACGGCCGCCACCAGTGGCTCGATGGTGGTTCCGATGGAGGCACGACCAGCCTCCAGCGTCCGGAGGGCGCTGAACAGGAGGAGGGGCGCAGCCGCCATGGTGAGGAGGCCGAACACGAGGGCCAGGCCCCAGGTCGCCGGATCCGCCGGGAGGACCAGCGGCGTGGACCCCACGGCGAAGATGACGAGAATGGCCGCAGTACCTCCCACCGTGCTCCAGAAGAGGGGGATGAGCGCCCCCCGGGTTCGACCGGTGACCTTCCCGAAAAGGGTATACGTGCCGTAGGTCACGCCGGTAAGGCAGCCCCAGAGGATGCCCCGGAGCCCCAGGTCCACGTCCACACCCCGGGCGCCGAAGACCGTCAGCCAGACCCCGACGATGGAGAGGAGCGCCAGTCCGACGCGGGCAGGGGTGAGCCTTTCTCCAAGGAACAGGGCCGACATCCCCACCACCCAGGCGGGAGCCAGGTAGAGCAGGGCGACCGTGGCCGGGACCCCGACGGCTTCCGTGGAGAACTGGTAGGACAGCTGGAAGAGTCCCACCACGATTCCCCCGAGACCCACGAGGAGCACGGCATCACGGAGGTCCAGTCGGAACGCCCTCCACCCCCGGTACGCCAGGAAGAGGAAGAGGAAGAGGAGTCCGGCGGCGGGCCGGATCAGCGCCACCGAAGAGGGCGGGATGTCCAGGCGGTAGAGGGCCACGCTGAAGGGACCCGAGGTCCCCCAGAGCGCCCCGGCCAGGAGGACCTGAAGGTAGGCGAAGGTGACGCGGCGATCCGGGGTGGGCGAAGGCATCCGAAAAGGTAATGGATCGTTCCGGCGACTCCAGCGGCGACCTCCGGCGACTCCAGCGGCGACCTCCGGCGACTCCAGCGCCGACCTGAGGCGACTTCAGCATGGACTTCCGTCGACTTCAGCGCCGACCTCCGCTTCGGGGGGTGGTGGGCATCCCCGGGCTGGACGCCTATCTTACCCCGACGTCGTTCCTTCCACCCCCGTGCCCATGCCCTCCACTCCACCGGCCACCGGGATTCTCCCCGACCGCCGTCCCTACCGCTTCCTGATTCGGCTCCGCCCCCGGCTTGCACCCCACAACGGGGCGCTCCTCCTTGCCGGGGTCCTGATCCTGGGTGGGACGGCCATTGGCCTGGCCTTTCCCCTGGTGATCCGGGAAATCCTGGATGCGGCCTTCGTGGCCGGAAACCGGACGAT
The DNA here is from genome assembly GCA_007120305.1 of Gemmatimonadota bacterium. GTDB lineage: Bacteria > Gemmatimonadota > Gemmatimonadetes > Longimicrobiales > Gaopeijiaceae > SKNW01. The sequence continues at coordinate 14,403 of SKNW01000061.1, forward strand.
GCTGAACCAGGTGGCCCTCTTCCTCCTCGGGCTCTTCGTCGTCCAGGCCGTGGTGAACTTCGGGCAGAGCTACCTCACGGCATCCGTCTCGGAACGGGTGGTGGCCCAGCTCCGCCAGGACCTGTTTCGTCACCTGGTACGTCAGCCGCCCGGATACTTTGCCCGGAGCCGGGTTGGCGACCTGGCCTCGCGCCTGGCCTCGGATGCCGGCCTGATCCAGGGGATCCTCCGCTTCGGGGTGCCTGAGCTGGCACGCCAGCTCCTCTTCCTCGTGGGGGCGCTTGTTCTCATCACCGTGACCCACCCCCGCCTCACCCTCATCACCTTCGTGGCCATCCCACCCACGGTGCTGGCCGGCTGGCTCCTGGGGCGCCGGGTACGCCGCCTTTCCAGCACCATCCAGGACCGGCTGGCGGATGCGGTGGCCCGGGCGGAGCAGGTGTTCACCCAGGTCACCACGGTCCAGAGCTTTACCCGCGAGGGATGGGAGACGGAGCGATTCGTCGCGGACGTGGACGCCACCCGGGACGGGGGCCTTCGCCGAGCCGTGGCCCGGGCCATTCTTACCGGGGTGGTGAGTTTCACCGCCTTCGGCGCGGTGGTGCTGGTGGTGTGGGAGGGTGGGCGCCTGGTCCTGGAGGGTGCCCTCACCCCCGGGACGCTGGTGGCCTTCCTGGTCTACTGGATCCTCATCGCGGGAGCCGTCACCTCCCTGGCCGGGTTCTGGGGGAACCTGCAGGAGGCGTCGGGGGCCGCGCGTCGGATCTTCGACCTGCTGGAGGAAAACCTGGAACTGGCGGACCCGGAGGACCCCGAGCCCCTCCCGGTCCCCCTGCGGGGAGAGGTCCGCCTGGAGGATGTCCGGTTCCAGTATGCTCCCGATCTGCCCCGCGTGCTCGACGGCATCGACCTCACCCTCGCTCCCGGAGAGACGGTGGCACTGGTGGGCTCTTCCGGGGCAGGAAAGAGCACGCTTGCCTCCCTCCTGTCGCGCTTCCACGACGTCTCGGGTGGACAGGTGCTCCTGGATGGCGTGGACGTGCGCCGGGTGGCCCTCCGGGAACTGCGGGGCGCCGTGGGACTCGTCCCCCAGGAACCCATGCTCTTCGAGGGTACGGTCCGGGAGAACCTGCGCTACGGACGCCCTGAAGCCACGGATGCGGAGATCGAGACGGCTGCGCGGGAGGCTCGGGCCCACGACTTCATCGTCTCGTTCCCCCGAGGCTACGAGGAGCGGGTGGGAGAGCGGGGCGTGACCCTGTCCGCTGGCCAGCGGCAACGGGTGGCCATTGCTCGCGTGCTTCTCAAGGCCCCCAGGATCCTCATCCTGGACGAGGCCTCGAGCGCCCTGGACGCCGAGTCCGAACGCCTGGTTCAGGACGCGCTTGAGCGCCTGATGGTGGGCCGGACCACGCTCGTCATCGCCCACCGCCTCTCCACCATCGTCCGGGCCGACCGGATCGTGGTGCTGGACCGTGGGCGCATCGTGGGAAGCGGGACCCACGCCCAGCTCCTGGCGGAAAACGAGCTCTATGCCCGCCTCTACCGTCGTCAGTTCGAGGCCGAGGACGTCTCCGCATCGCCTTCCGCCGAGGTGGGGTCTGCCGAGGAGGCGACCTCGGTCGTCGACTGACCCGTTTCACGGGAGTGCAGGAGGTGCTCCAGCTCCCCCATCCGGGTCTCCGCATCCCGCTCGCCCAGGTCCATGAGGCGGTTCACGAACCCGGGTTCGAAGAGGACGAAGGAGAGAAGGTCCGGGCTCCGGGTCCGATCGGTTCCGAGCCCCCGCAGGAGGAAACGGAAGAACCGCGGAAGCTCGATTTCGAAGTCCGCGGCGAGCTTCCCCAGGTCGACGGAGGGCCGCAGGGTGACGATGTCCACCACCCGAAGGTCTCCCCGCGCCGCCGGTGGAACCCTGTCCAGCAGGTCGTTGGTCTGCTCCACGCGCCAGCTGTCCTGGTCCAGAAGATCGAGGAAGACGGCGTTCATGAGCTGGCCGGCCACCTGGGCCGGGGGAGGATAGCCCTCGACCTGGGGGCGGCCCTCCTCCTCCTCGGTGCGGGCGAAGCGGGTGGAAATCGCCAGGATCCGGCTGGCTCCCAGGCGAAGGGCCGGAGAGAGAGGAGCCGAAAGCCGGATGCCACCGTCGCCGTACCACTCCCCGTGGATGGATACCGCCGGGAAGATGAGCGGGAGGGCGGCGGAGGCCAGGATGTGGTCCACCGTGATCCGCTCGAGGCGTGCGCGGCGCATCGGACGTTCCCAGGGAACAAGCCCATCCCGGCCCTCCACCCAGGTAATGGACCGCCCCGTCGTGTAGGACGACGTGCTGATGGCCAGAGCCCGGAGACGCCCGGAGTCCAGGTTGGCCCGGATCCCCGCGATGGGCGCATCGCTTCGATGCCCGACGTCCAGTGCACGAAGCAGAAAGGTCCTGAGCGGCGCCGTGTCGACGAGGCTGCGCATCTCGTCCCCTCCCCTGCGGATGAGCCCCCCGGAGACGAGCTGCAGGCCCCAGCGCAGCAGGTTCCGGGTCAGATGGGGGGAGTCCACCCGGAAGACGTTCTCGATCCGGAGGCTGGCCCAGAGCTCCGAGAGGTCGTGGACGGCTTCGGCGAACGAGCCCGGGTGGGCGGCCAGGTGGACGGCATTGATGGCCCCGGCCGAAACCCCCGTGATGATGGGCACCTGGAGGTCCGGCATCCGGCGGGCCAGGGCCCGGAGCATCCCGACCTGGTAGGCCGCCCGCGCACCCCCGCCCCCCATGACGAGGGCGAGTTCGCCAGGGTCGGTCGCCGGTAGGTGAGGGGCCGTGGACATCTGCGGGATCCTCGTGCGGGGGCCTCGTGCGGGGGGCTTGCGGGAGGAAGTCATGAAGGCGGGGCGACCGGCGGGGCGGCGCACCACCGGTCAGCCGGCCTCCGGGGCTCAGAACACGGTCGCTTCCATCAGCCCGCGGCCAAGGGCGGCCACCCCGGACCAGATCAGCCCCAAGGCCACCAGCGTCCCCACCAGGTGGGGAGCGTAGGTCCGTTCCTCGGGGGGGCGCCGACGCATCACCGATGCCGGGATCTGCGCGACCACGGCAGCCATGAGCATCAGGAAGATGTGGCCGATGAGAGCCGTGAAGAAACGTCCAGAGACCAGGAGGACGAAGCCGAGGAGCACCTGCAGGTGGAGAAGCCCCGCGAACGAGACCGCGGCGATCCTCATCCCGCGTCCATAGGGGCGCTTGGTGATCAGGCCCGCAAGGGCCCAGACGAGGGCCACGACGCCGGCGGCCAGAACGAGGTACCGAAGGCCCGAGTGGGCGTGAAGGAGTCCGGTGAGCATGGCGGCTGTCGGGGGCGGGGTGGAGGGGAACAGCGGGGGAAGATGGACGATGTGCCCCCAATGATAGACGGGTGGAGGGTCCCGGGGAACCGGGAATCCCAGCGGAGCCTCAGTCGCCGCCCAGCGCCCGGTGGACCAGGCTCTTCACCTCCTCGTCCAGGTCCTCCAGCCTCAGCATCCACTGCAGGTAGTCGGGGGCCGTGGCCGCCACCTCGGCCAGCGAGCGTTCGGCGTGCTTGCCCCGCCGAAGAAGGAGGCTTCCGTCGGGCGCTGCCTTGAACCACCGGTCCACCTCTGTCTCGAAGGGCCGGATCTCGTCGCAGTAGGCGTTCAGTCCGTCCAGATCGCGGGGAAGATGGCCATAGCGCTGGAGCTGGGCGCCCAGAACGGCTGCGGTGGCCCGGATGTCGGCGAGGGCCGAGTGGGCGTCCTCCAGTTCCCGTCCCAGGTAGAAGCGGGCGGCCGCCGACAGGTCCCTGGGCTCCTCCCGGTGGAAGATCATCTGGACGTCCACCACCTGGCGTCCCCGTATGGGAAAGGCCACGCCAGCGCGACGGAACTCCGCCAGCAGCATGGGAAGGTCGAACCGGCGAACGTTGAAGCCGGCCAGGTCGCAGGGATCGAGGAGCTCCGCCAGGCTTCGGGCCACCGAGGCGAAGGAGGGCTCCTGGGCCACGTCAGCGTCGGAGATCCCGTGGACCGCCGTGGCCTCGGGTTCGATGGGAATCCCGGGATTGAAGCGCCGGACTCGCTCGAACACGTCGCCGCCAGGAGAGAGCCGGATCAGGGCCATCTCGATGATCCGGTCCGTCCCGACCTTGAGGCCGGTGGTTTCCAGGTCGAAGAAGGCGAGGGGCCGGTCCAGGGGGATGGGAAACGGGACGGGGTCGGCCATGGAGCTCGGGGGAAGGAGGAACCGGTAGCCAAGGGCTGGAACGAAGGAACGTGCAGGTCCAGTCGGGTAAAGGGAAGGGTGGCCCGAACGGGAAGGGTAGCCAATGGGAAGGCTGGCCCGA
>SKNW01000096.1 GCA_007120305.1 Gemmatimonadota bacterium
CGCTCCTCCTCGCAAGAGCGGTGCTCTTCCTCGTTGTCGCTCCTTGCCACAGCGGCGCTTCGCCGCTCTCGGTTCTTCACCGAATCTCTGACTCAGGACACGAGAAGGCCGTTGAAGAAGGAGAGGGACCACCATTGGGAGCGCCAGCGGCCCGATTCGCAGGTGGCCCGCTGAAGGCATAGCGATAGCTACGTCGAGGCGGGCCAACGACCGAAGTGGGCCCCTGCCGCCCCAACTCGCAGGGGGAAGGGGGGTTGCGGCCCGGGGTCTTCGTTCGGCCGATTCTCCGATGCTACCGCATCGCTTTCAGCCACCCGCCTTAACCCGGAGACGCAAGACCCCTTCCCGGTGACCCCTCTACTTCTTCAACGGACTTCTAGCCGGGTGACGTCGTGAGGCGGCTCCAGGTCGGGGGTCGCGGAAGAAGACGGACTGGCACGGGGTCCGCCCGAGGCGCACCTTTCCGAAGGGCGTGGGGTTCAAAACGGGGTGTCTGCATCCTCTCCGCTCGGCAAGCGACGTGGCCGCGCCCCGGTTATCCCGCCCCGGACCTCTCCTTACCCGCCACCCCGATTCCTCATGCACACTGCCTCCAGCCTGCTTCTCCTCCTTGCCCTCACGCTGCCCCCCCTGGCCTCCGAGGTTTTCGCGGCGCAGGGCGTGCCCCCGGCCGACACGATCCGTGTCGAAGGGGTAGAGGTCACGGTCCTCCGCACACCGCTCCGCTTCCTTGACGCCCCGCTGGCCGTGTCGATCCGGGGCGAAGAGGAACTGCGCCGGGCCCGAAGCGGAGCCTTCCTCGAGGAGGCACTCCAGGGGCTTCCCGGGGTCCAGGTGCAGAACCGATACAACCCGGCGGTGGGGGAACGGGTAGCCATCCGGGGCTTCGGCGCACGGTCGCAGTTCGGAGTGCGAGGCATCCGGATCATCGTGGACGGTATTCCCGCGACCCTCCCCGACGGCCAGTCCACCCTCGACCACCTCGACATCGGGTCGCTCGGCCGTGTCGAGGCCCTCCGGGGGCCTGCCTCGGCCCTGTACGGGAACGCATCGGGTGGGGTGCTCTCGTTCCAGACACGGCAGCCTCCGGAAGTCCCCGTCCTACTCGAGGCCGAAGTGGTCGGTGGAAGCCACGGGCTCCGGCGGGGCCAGGTCACGGCATCGGGTACCGCCCACGACATGGGATACCTCGTCACCCTCTCCTCCATGACCTGGGACGGCTACCGGTCCCGCCCACAGGACGGCGCCGAGGGGACCTACGGGGAAAGTGAGCGACTGGGGCTGAACGCCCGTTTCCTCCGCCCTCTCGCGGGGGGGACGCTGGCCCTGACCCTGAACGTTCTCGAGCTGGACGCGGAGAACCCCGGGTCTCTCCCCGAGGCCCAGCGCGAACTCGAGAACCGTCCGGCCTGGGGCTTCAACACCGTGCAGCGCGCGGGCAAGGAGGTGAGCCAGCAGCAGGCAGGCCTCCGCTGGACCGGAAGCACCGAGGGGTGGGACCTGGACCTCGCGACCTTCTGGATCGGACGGCACGTGGTGAACCCCATCCCGTCGGACATCATCGACCTCGATCGTGACGCCTTCGGCCTCCGGACTCAGCTCGGCCGCACGCTGGACACCGGATGGGGCGCGCTCCGCTGGGTGGCCGGAGTCGAAGCCGACCTCCAGGTGGACGATCGGCTGAACTTCAGGAACCAGGCCGGGGAGCGGGGGAACCTGACCCTCGACCAGCAGGAGACCGTCCGAAGCACCGGGATCTTCCTCCAGGCGACGCTCCCTCTCCCCGCCGTTCGCGGCGAAGTCATGGGCGGACTCCGCTGGGACCACCACGCCTTCGAGGCCAAGGACAACGTCGAGCGCGGGCCGGCCGAAGCCGACGCCACCGGGGACCGCACGATGACGGCCGTGAGCCCCTCCCTCGGCGTCCACGTGCCGCTGGCCGGCGAAACCCACCTCTTCGCATCCGTGGGGAGCTTCTTCGAGACCCCCTCCACCACCGAACTCGCCAACCGGCCTGACGGAGCCGGCGGGTTCAACCCGGACCTGGAGCCCCAGCGGGGCCTCTCCGGCGAAGTCGGGGTCCGGGGGGAGATGGACGGCTTCGGGAACTGGGAGCTCACGGCGTACCGCACGAACCTCGAAAATGAGCTCGTTCCCTTCGAGGTCCCGCAGGCCCCGGGGCGCACCTTCTTCCGGAATGCCGGGTCCTCGTACCACCAGGGGGTCGAGGCCACGGTGTCGGCCCTTCCGCTCCCCGGAGTACTTCGCGCCGACGTCGCGTACACCTGGACCGACGCCCGCTTCCGGACCTACGAGCTTGGCGAGAACGATTTCGGGGGGAACCGCATCCCCGGGGTGGCCCCTCACCGAGGGCGCGTCGCCGCCATCTGGACCCCCGGAGACGCCCGGCTGGAGTTGGCGGGCAACTACCTCCACGGCGTTCCCGTGGACGATGCCAACACCGCCACGGCCCCGTCGCACCTGCTCTGGGACCTGCGGGTGGCGGCACCCCGGTGGAGCCCCGGCACCCGGACCGGCTCGGGGTTCGAGCCCTGGTTCGCCGTGACCAACCTCCTGGACCGCACACACACGACCTCTGTGGTCGTCAACGCGTTCGGCGGACGCTTCTTCGAACCGGGCCCCGGGCGCTCGGTGCAGGTTGGCCTCCGGGGGACCTGGGGGCGGTGATCCGACAACGGTCAGGCCGCGGCGCCGGGATTCGGCTGCTCGTGATCCCGGGGTGAACCGCTGAGCCCCGTGGTAATCCCGTGATCACGTCCCCCCGCCCCGCCCGGCCTGACGACGTGGCGCGCCACTACGACGAACTCGATCGGTTCTACCGCGAGTTGTGGGGCGAGCATCTTCACCACGGACTCTTCGAAGGCCGCCGCGACGCGCCGCAGGACGCCGCCGCCCGCCTGGTGCGGCGGGTAGCGGAGCTCGCCCGGATCGGACCCGGCACCGAGGTGTGCGACGTGGGCTGCGGCTACGGCGCCACCTCCCGGGTGCTCGCCCTCCAGCACGGCGCCCGTGTCCAGGGCATCACCCTCTCCCGGGCCCAGGTGGATCATGCACGGCGATCCACGCCCGCCGCGCTCCCGCCCGGGGCATCCCTGCGCTTCCACCAGGGCGACTGGCTCGCGAACGACTTCGGCGACCAGGCCTTCGACGTGGTCGTCGCCATTGAGTGCCTGACCCACATGCCCGACCAGCGGGCCTTCTTCCGCGAGGTTGCCCGCACCCTCCGGCCGGGGGGACGACTTGTCATGTGTGCCTGGCTCACCTCCGAGTCCCCCGGCTCTCTGGCCCGGCGCTTCCTCCTGGAGCCCATCTGCCTCGAGGGCGAGCTTCCGGGCATGGGCTCCGCCTCCGAAACCCATGATCTCATGGCGGAGGCCGGACTCGAGCCCCTTGAGTACCACGATCTGAGCCACAGGGTGCGCCGCACCTGGTCGGTTTCGGCATCGCGCCTCCTTGGAGCCGCCTGGCGTGATCCCGAAGTCAGAGGGCTTCTCAGGGACCCGGCCTTCCGGAGCCGGGTTTTCGCGCGCACGGTGTTCCGGATCTGGACCGCCTACCGGGTGGGCGCCATGCGCTACGGGCTCTTTCTGGCCCGGCGACCTCTCTCTTGCTCGGCACGCACGGTTTCTGTATGAACACGGCGCTACCATACATTCTTCGGACCCTTTGAAGCTCCCCCGTGTACGACACGATCGCAAATGATTACCCACGTCTGCACACTCTGTGTCCGCTATCGACTGGTTTGGCGTGTGTACATATGTACTGTGCTCATGTTATGACGGAAGTGATCGCGTATCCACACCCACTCCCCCACGCGCTCTCCATAGAGGAAACCCAATGAATACCCGCGACGCCATCGAACACATTCATACAACCGCCGACCACGCCCGGGTGCGCGCCGCCGAGGCCTCGGAGCACGTTGAGCGCCGAGGCCGTGGGGATGCCACGACGAAGCGCGCCGCCGGCGCCATGGGGCGGGTCTCCGATTCCCTCGAGCGGATGGCCGAGGCTGCCCACGTTTCGGGGCTCGCCGTCCGGGATCGCGCCCGGGATTCGGCGCGGGCTCTCTCCCGGGGGGAACGCATCCTTCGCAGGGAGGGCTTTTCCGGCGCCGCTGCCCGGGCCGCCCTCCGGGCACGAAGGCACCTGAAGACCGCGGCGGTCATCGGTGGTTCGATCGTGGTCGTCGTGCTCCTGCGGAGGCGGATCAGGGGCGAGCGCTGAGGAACCAGACACCCACCCGCAACGATCAGGAGAACCGATGGACCTCAGAAACGACGGAAAGCAGGCCCGGATGACCCAGCTCACCGCCGATGCCCTCGGGGCGGCGTCGGAAACGCTGGCCACCGTGGGCGAGCGGGCAAGAACGTCCGGCCTCGCCCTCCGGGACCGGGGCCGGGATGCCGCGAGGGCGGCCTCCCGGGGGGAGCGGGTCCTTCGGGAGGAAGGGGTACGTGGCGGCGCGGTGCGACTGGGCGGCATGGCACGACGGCATGCTCTCGGAATCGTCCTCGTTGCCACGGGGGTTGCCGCCGCCGTCGTGGTCGGACGGTGGGGACTCCGGGATCGGTGACCACCCGGGCATCGTGCCTTCCTGATGCCCCCCGTTGATGGACCCCGACACTGGGCCACGACGATGGACCCCGATGATGGACCCCGATGATGGACCCCGATGATGGACCCCGATGATGGCCGACACCGACCTTTCGGCTTATCTTCGGTTTCATGTCCTCCACCTACGTCGAGCTCCACGCCCACTCGGGCTACTCCTTTCTGGACGGAGCCTCCCACCCCGAAGAGCTGGTCCTCCGCGCCGCCGAACTGGGCTACGGGGCCCTGGCCCTTACGGACCATGATGGTCTCTACGGGAGCATGGAGTTTGCCCGGGCCGCCCGGGAGGCCCGGCTCTGGCCCGTCACGGGGGTGGAGCTCACCGTGCACGGATGCGGACTCCCCGGAGAGTCCTCCTTCGAGGTCCGCCCCACGCCCGGGGCCTCTTCCCGCCCCGATGAGCCCCCGGGCCGCTTCCACCTGACGCTCCTGGCCGAGACCCCGGCCGGCTACGCCAACCTCTGCCGCCTGGTCACCGAGGCCCACCGCCTCCCTGCCGGCCACGATCACGCCTCCCCGCATCGAGGAAACCCTTCCCTCCCCCTGGACCTCCTCCTCGGCTCCTCCGATGGCCGGATCCCTCCTCGGACCGAAGGCCTCCTCCTCCTCACCGGGTGTCGGCGGAGTCCCCTGGTTCATGCCCTGGCCGACGCCGCGGCCACGGGCGAGGCCTTCGCCCGACGCCTCGTCGGCGCCTTCGGGCCGGACCACCTCTTCGTTGAACTCCAGGACAACCGGGTGCAGGGCGATGCCCCCCGGAACCGGGCCCTGGGGCGGCTCGCCGACCGGCTCGGGGTTCCCGTGGTGGCCACCGGAAACGTCCACTACCATCGCCAGGACCGGGCCGCGCTGCAGGACGTCCTGGTGGCCATTCGCCACCGCACGACACTGGACGCCTCCCAGCGGGTCCGGCGCCCCAACGGGTGTTTCCACCTGGCCACGCCCGACGAAATGAGCGCCCGCTTCGCATCCAGGAGCGATGCGGTGGCGAACACCCTTCGCATCGCCGAGCGGTGCCGCGCCTTCGATCTTACCGCCGACCTGGGGTACAGCTTCCCGGACTTCGAGGGGAGCGAACGCGGAAGCGCCATGCAGGTCCTCTCGGAAGTGACGTGGGCCGCCCTCGAAGTCCGCTACCCGGTGGACGGCCCCGGGGTGGACGGATCCTCCCGGGCCCGGGCTCGAAGCCGCCGGGCCGAGGCCGAGCGGCGGCTGCGGGAGGAACTTCGACTTGTGGACCGGCACGGGCTCGGAGGCTTTTTCCTCGTCTACCGGGACATCATGGAGCTGGCAAGGGAGGTGGCGCTTCGGGTCCGGGGCGGTGCCCCCCGGGCCACGGCTGGGCTTCCCCCCGGGCGAGGGCGGGGTTCGTCGGTTTCGTCCATCATCTGCCATCTCATCGGTCTCTCCCACGTGGACCCGGTGGAGGCGAACCTCTTCCTGGGCCGCTTCCTGAACGATGCCCTGGGGTCGGTGCCGGACATCGACCTGGACTTTCCCCGCGAGATCCGGGAGGCACTGATCCTCGAGGTCTACCAGAAGTACGGGCACGACCACACCGGGCTCGTGGCCATCTTCCCCTCGTACCGCCTCCGCTCGGCGGTGCGGGAGGTGGGGCGGGCCATGGAACTCCCCGCCGGCGACCTGGAAAAGCTCTCGAAGCTGGCCGAGCACCGCTCGGCTGCGGGACTGCGGGACGACCTGGCCAGGCTCCCCGAGTTCGCGCCAAAGCTCGAGACTCGCCCCTGGCAGCTCTTCCTCGACCGCGTGGAGGAAATTGCCCGCCTCCCCCGCCACATCTCGCAGCACGTGGGCGGAATGATCATCTCGAGCCGTCCCCTGGTGGAGATCGTCCCCCTGGAGCCCGCCGCCATGGAGGGGCGCTTTCTCTGCCAGTGGGACAAGGACGCCTGCGACGACGCCCGCTTCATCAAGATCGACTTCCTGGCGCTGGGGATGCTCTCCCTGGTGGAGGAGGCCGTGGACCTCATTGCCGAGCGCCACGGGGCGGCCCCCGACCTCTCCCGCATCGACCTGGAGGATGCGGCGGTCTACGACCGGATCTGCGAGGGCGACACGGTGGGGATCTTCCAGGTGGAAAGCCGGGCCCAGATCCAGATGGTGCGCCGCACCCGCCCCCGCACGTTGAAGGAGCTGGCCGTGCAGGTGGCCATCGTGCGCCCGGGGCCCATCGTGGGCGGCGCCGTGAACCCGTACGTGCGCCGCCGCGAGGCTCTCCGGAGCGACCCGGGCTTCCGCATCCCCTACGACCATCCCCTCCTGGAGGAGGCGCTGGAGGAGACGCTGGGGGTCATCCTCTACCAGGACCAGGTGCTCCAGGTGTGCCGGGACCTGGCGGGTTTCTCCGATGGGCAGGCCGAGAGCCTTCGTCGGGCCATGTCCAGGAAGCGTTCCGGCGAAGCCATGAAGGCTCACTGGGAGGCCTTCCGCGACGGCGCCGCCACCCGCGGGGTCCCCCTCGAGACCGCCGAAACGGTCTTCCGGCAGGTGGTGGGGTTCTCCGAGTTCGGGTTTCCGAAGTCCCACGCCGCCGCCTTCGGGCTCCTGGCCTACCAGTCGGCCTGGCTTCGCCACCATTACCCGGTGGAGTACACGACGGCGCTCTTCAACAACCAGCCCATGGGCTTCTACTCGCTGGACGTGCTGGGGCGCGATGCCCGGCGCCACGGGGTCGAGATCCTTCCCCCCGACGTGAACCGGAGCGGGGTGCGCTGCCTTGTGGAGGACGTCGCCGGTGCGCGAGAGGGTCCCACGGCAGACATGGGGAGCGAAGGCCCCGGCCACATGGGTGCGGTGCGGGTGGGGCTCGGCTTCATTCGTGGATGGGGGGAGCCCGTCGCATCCCGGGTCGTGGCAGAACGGGAGGCGGGGGGACCCTACCGGAGCCTGGTGGACTTCCTCCGACGGACCCCTGCCGCCCTCCGGCGTCCTGCCGTCGAGAACCTGGTCTGGGTGGGAGGGATGGACGGGCTGGGGCTGACCCGGCGGGAGCTCCTCTGGCAGACCGGGCTCTGGCTCGGGCCCGACACCGAACGGACCCGTGCCCAGGGGCGGGCCGACGACCCGCAGGTCGCCCTCGCCTTCGAGGACCCCGACGCAGCCCACCCCTTTGCGCCCCTGGACGAGCGGGACCGGATCGTGGCCGACTACCGCATGCTCCGGTTCTCTACCGGGGAGCATCCCCTGGCCCTGGTGCGGGAACGCATGGAGCCCGGGGTGCTCTCCTCGCGGGAGCTTCCGGACACACCGGACCGGCAGACGGTCACCGTGGTGGGCGTGGTGGTGGCACGGCAGCGCCCCCATACCGCCAGGGGCTACCTCTTTGTCCTGATCGAGGACGAGTTCGGTCACATCAACGTCATCGTGAAGCCGGAGGTCTACGAGCGTCACCGGGCGGTGCTCCGCATGGAGCCTTTTCTGCAGGTCCGGGGGCGCCTGCAGAAGGATGGGGCCTCCCTGAACGTCATCGCTTCCATGGTGCAGGAGCTCCGGGTCACCCGGGGGTCCGCGCCCGAGCTTCCCGGGACCCAGGAGTACTGGCCCGATCCGAAGCGCCGTCACCCTGGCCAAGGCACGGGCGAGGGCGCGGGCGAGGGCACAGGGGAGGGCACCGACCAGAACAACGGCCAGGAGCCTGGCCCGGGCACCCGCCCGCCCGCCGCCGAGGCCTTTGCCTTTCTCACCACCCTTCGCCAGACTCCCCCGGACACGAAGAGCTGGGGGTAGTCTCCCCCTCCTTCCCTTCCCCCCCGCACCCCAGGCACCGACGTTCGACTTCGTGACGCCCGGCCCGTGAAGCCTGACTCCGTGAAGATCTTCCCGGCCCTTCGGCTCCTCCACTGGGCGGCCCTCGATGCCGTCCTGGTTCTCCTGGCGTACCAGTGGGCCCTCTCCCGGTGGGTGGGGGCGGACCTCCCACCAGACGCATGGGGGTTCCTGGCCGCAGGGATCTGGCTCGGCTACACGGCGGATCGAGCGCTGGACCTGGCCCGGAACCCCTCCTTGGCCGAAGGGAGCCCTCGCCACGCCTTCCTCCGCCGCTATGGGTCCCTGTTCGCGGCCAGCTGGGTGCTGGTCCTGGGGGGCGCCGCCTTCCTGGCCTTGGCCCGCCTTTCCCCTGTCCACCTGGCGGTCGGCCTTGCCCTCGGGGTGCTGGCGGCCCTGTACGTGGGCGTCGCCACCGGGTGGATCGGGTGGGGCGACGGCGGGGGGATCGAGCGGGGTGGAACCGAGGGGACGGGGGCGAGCCACGGCGGAGAAGGACCGGACACAGGGTCCGTCCGGCTCCCGCCCCGACCGGCGTCCCGCCGCGTCCTGACGGCGGGCCTCCTCGCCCTGGCCGGTGGATGGTGGTTCCTCCCCGACGCTGCAGGGCTCTGGCCCCGGGGCGTGGATCTCATGGTCGTGTTCGCCCTGGCAGCCTGGGTCAACCTCACGGTCCTTCAGCATCCGCAGCATCCCACGCCGGAACGCCGTGACCGGCTGGCGCTCCTGGCCGACGGTACGCTGGCCGCGGCCATGATCGGCCTCGGCATTCTGGCGACCTGACGGGATCATGACGGACCCCACCCCGCACGTACGCGCATCCTTGCCCGGCAAGGCCCACCGCCTCCGACCCACCGGCTGGGACCGCTGGGCCCCCGTCTATGCGGTCACGGAGCGCCTCGCCCTGGGTCGGGAACTCCAGCGGGCCCGGGAGGCGGCGGCCGACGTGGCAGCCGCGTGGGTGGGCTCCTCTCCGGGGCCCGCGCCCTCCCGGTGGCTTGTCCTGGGCGACGGCGACGGCCGGGGGCTGGAGGCGCTGGTCCGGGCACTCCCCCAGGCCACCTTCGTCTCGGTGGACGGAAGCCGCGCCATGCTGGCCCGCGCCCGGCGGCGGCTGAAGGCCGGACCGCCCACCTCCACCCACCTGTCTCCGAGGCCCCCGATCACCTGGATCCACGCCGATCTTGTCCGTAACTGGCCGGACCTCCCGCGCGACGCCCCGTTCGACGGCATCGTCACCTCCTTCTTCCTCGATTGCCTGACGCCGGACGAGCTGATGCATGTCTGGTCCGAGGGCGCGGCCCGGCTCCAACCCGGGGGCGCATGGATCGTGACCGACTTTCTCTCGCCTTCCGAGGTCCGGCGGGCCGGGGCGTCGTCGGGAATGCCGGGAACGCCAGGAACGCCGGGAACGACGGGAACGACGGGAACGGCGGGAAGGTGGCGGTCCCTCCGGCAGGCACTCCTCCTCCGGCTCCTGTACGCGGCCTTTCGAGCGAGCACCTCCATGGATGCGCGGGAATTGCCGGATCTCGCCGCCCCCTTTGCGGACGCCGGGTGGGCCCTGGAGTCCCGGGGCCACTCCCCTTCCCTCCTCACGGAATGGAGGCTGTGGCGCCGGCCCGACCGCTCTGGAGGGGCCGGTATGGAGGCTCCGACCCCGAGGGTCCGACCCTACAGCGCCGCCCCAGATGCCGACTCCGAGGCCTCGACCCCGGGGCACCGAACTCGGGACGACTCGGGCTGACTTCTGAGTCCGGTCACCTCCGACCGGGTACCTGCGGGAAGACGTCCCGAACCAGGCGTGCCCGCACCTCGTTCATGAAGGCCCGGGCATCCAGCCGGCGGTCTGGTCCGGCCACGCCGTCGGTGTTCACCACCCCGATGGCCCCGGCTCCCGTTTCAGGGTCCAGGTAGAAGAACGAAAGATGGCTCCACTGCCTGCCGGCATGCCCCACGAGACGCCCCCCGGCGTGCGACGTCAGAAAGAAGGTGAGCCCCATGGCTTCGTGGGGCTCCCCCCACGCCGCCCCCTCCCCCACCTCGACCCGGGGCATCCACATCTCCTCCAGCGAGGACCGGGACAGGATCCCGGCACCCCCTTCGCCAGCTCCCCCCGAGAGGAAGGCCAGGTAGCGAACCAGGTCCGGCACCGGCGCGTTCCATCCGCTGTTGGAAACCGTGACCCCCGGGTCGAAGTCCGGTCCCCGGGGCACAGGGATGCCGCCCTCCAGCCGGTAGGCGTTGGACCGATGGGGAGCCAGGTGCGGAGGGGTGTGCCGGAAGTAGCTCCCCTCGAGCTCGAGGGGGTGGAAGATCCACTTCTGGACGTACGCCTCCCACGGCTCTCCGGAAGCCTCTTCCAGGATCCGGGCCAGGACCACGATCCCGGGGTTGGAATATCCGAAGCGCTCTCCTGGGCGAAAGAGGAGTTCGGTCCAGGGCATCATCGTGGCCAGCTCCTCCCAGCGCGTGGGTTCGAAGGGATGCCAGGGCTGGTCCCCTCCCCAGGGCCAGGTGGAAGCCCGAAACCCCGAAGTATGGCTCAGGAGATGCCCCACGGTCACCTCGTCCACTGACCCTTCCGCAGCATGCACCGACCGGAGGTCCGGGAGCCAGTTCGCGGCCGGGTCCTCCAGGAGCAGGAGGCCCCGGTCCCGGAGCTGAAGGATCCCGATCCCCGTGAGGGTCTTCGTAAGAGAAGCCCAATGGAAGATTGTCGCGTCGTCCACGGGGCGGTCCTCGGCCGCGTCGGCCATTCCGTGCAGGACCTTGCCCAGCACGGCCCCATCGCGAACGAACCAGAGGCTCCCCCCCACCACCCCGCGGTGCGCGGCCTCTGTCCGGAAGAAGTCCGCCACATTCTCCCAGGCGGCCGTGAACTCATCCAACGAAGCGTCCTGG
The DNA here is from genome assembly GCA_007120305.1 of Gemmatimonadota bacterium. Taxonomy (GTDB): domain Bacteria; phylum Gemmatimonadota; class Gemmatimonadetes; order Longimicrobiales; family Gaopeijiaceae; genus SKNW01. The sequence continues at coordinate 11,323 of SKNW01000096.1, forward strand.
GCCGCCAGCGGGCGGAGCCCGGCGCCGGGCACCGGGTCGGGAGTCGGGAGCATGGAGGTCATGGCGAGGAGGGGGGTCATCAGGAGGACACGGCGAAGCCGGGCACGACGCCTGGCCCATGCTCGGGCCCCGTGATGGGCACCGCCTCGGGGACCGTGTCGAGCGAGGTGTCGAGCGGTGTGTCCGGCGAGGCGGCGGGGGACGGGAGCGCGCGGGATCATGGGATCTCTTTGCCGGCGGCGAGCACCCGGGCCACCGGGTTCTCTCCCACGGTGTGGGCCAGTTCACGTTCATCGGAATGCGAAAGAAGCACCAGGTCGGCACGGGCACCGGGGCCGATCCACCCCCGGTCCGGAAGGTCCAGGAGGCGGGCCGCGTTCCACGTCACGGCTGTGATGGCCTCGGGCACCGTGAGGCCATTGAAGCGCACCGCGAGGGCCATGGCCAGTGGAATGGAAGGCGACGGGGCCGATCCCGGGTTCCAGTTGGTGGCGACCACCACCCCACCCCCGGCTTCCAGGATGCCCCGGCCGTCGGCGTACCGCCCATCCAGATGGAACCCGGACACTGGGAGCAGGACCCCCAGCGCCCGTGACGCGGCCAGCGCCCGGATCGACGCCTCGCCGCTGGCCTCGAGGTGATCCACCGAGCGAGCCCCGATTTCATCCCTTGCCGCCGCCTCCACCATGCCGAGATCCTGAAACTGGTCGGCGTGAACCCGGACGGGATGGCCGGAGTCGCGGGCGGCCCGGAACAGCCGAAGGCAGGCGTCCACCGACCAGGCTCCGACCTCGCAGTAGGCATCCACCGCCACGCCGGGGAACTCCCGGGTCACCTCCGGGAGGACATCCTCCACCACGTGATCCACGAAGGCCCCCTCCCCCCCCGGGTAGTCCGGGTCGAGGGCATGGCCCAGGAGCGCGGTGGGAACGAGGGTGCCGTGCCATCCGCCCCCGGCGGCGCGGATGGCACGGAGCATCCGGAGCTCCGGCTCCGCCGCAAGCCCGTAGCCGCTCTTCACCTCGAGGGTGGTGGTGCCCAGGGCGGCGGCTCTGCGTACCCGGCCCCGAAGTGCAGCCGAGAGATCCTCCTCGGAGGTGGCCCGAACCGCCCGGACCGTGGAGAGGATCCCCCCACCCCCGGCGAGCAGTTCCTCGTACGACGCCCCGCCCAGGCGTGCCTCCCACTCCGAGAGACGGTCTCCCGCCCAGCAGGCATGCGTATGGGCATCCACGAACCCGGGGAGGAGGACCTGCCCCCCGGCTTCCACCACCCGCAGATCCTCTCCCCCCCCGGGGTCCCGGTCCGGGCGGAGTCCGGGCCCGACCGCCTCGATCCGCCGCCCCCGGACCACGACATCGGTACGCTCCATGACCCGGACGAGCCCCTGCTCCCGGCCACGGAGGGCGCCCCCGGAGGACGAAGGCACCGGGGTCACGACCCGCGCGCCCCGGATCCACCAGCCCCCGGTGACCGGGATGGATGTCATGGCCTGACCCGGGGCGATGTCATGGCTCGTTGGGGCGCTCCGCCACCCCCTGGAGGAAGGCGAGGAAGAGCCGGGCGGCCAGCCGCGCCGTTCGGCCGTCGGGATCGTGCCGCGGCGCAAGCTCCATGATGTCGAACATCCGCACGCGGGGGTTCCGCCCGGCGGCCCGGACCCAGTTCTCGGCCCGCGCCGGAGACCAGCCGATGGGGTTCATGGCGCTCACCCCGGGGGCGAAGGCCTGGTCGATGACATCCATGTCCAGGCTCACGAAAAGGTCACCCTCGGGCCAGGCTCCGTCGAACCCGAATCCCCCCACGGTCCCGCCGTTGGCTTCGAACCAGGCCAGGTCTTCGGCCGAGTTCGAGAAGGGGTCGAGCCCGAACGCGTGAAGCCCGTCCGGACGACACTGCTGGAGAATCCGCCGGAAGGTCATCCCGGAGCCGTCCCGCTCCCGGACGTCGAGGTGAGCGTCAAGGTAGATCCCCACCAGGGGCTTCCGGGTGATCTCGGCCAGCCCCCGCACCAGGGCAAAGGTCAGGTCGTGCCCCCCCCCGATGCCCACGGGGATCAGGTCCAGCTCCAGGAGGGCGCGACTCGCACGGGTTACCCGGTCATGGGTCTCGGCCATGCTCAGCCCCGCCACGACGTCACCGGCGTCGAAGACGCGGGGGAGCGAGCCTGCCATGGGGAGGCGTTCGCCGTAGCGGGCCAGGGCGGTGCGGAACCCGTAGGGCCCCTCCGCCGCGCCCACCCGGCCCCCGTTCATGCGCACCCCCATGTCGTCCGCGAGCCCCAGGAGGGCGACCCGGCACCCCCCCGGGTCACTCCGGGAAATCAGCGAGGCGAAGCGATCGGACCGGATCTCGTCGGGCCAGATCCCTGCCGTGGTGATGCGGCTCATGCCGAGGCCTCCGGGTCGTCGGGATGGGACGGCCCCCGCCCCGGTTCCAGTCCCGGCTCCAGTCCGGTACGGGCAATGGGGATGGGGATGGGGATGCGGACGCCGCGCTCCCCGGCGCACGCCAGCGCCTCCGGGTAGCCGGCATCCGCGTGCCTGAGCACGCCAGTGAGCGGATCGTTCCGGAGGACGCGGTCCAGGCGCCGGGCCGCTTCGGGCGTGCCATCGGCCACGATGACCTGGCCCGCGTGCTGGGAATACCCGATGCCCACCCCGCCCCCATGGTGGAAGCTGACCCAGGTGGCACCCGACGCGGTGTTGACCAGGGCATTCAGGAGGGGCCAGTCGCTGACGGCGTCCGATCCGTCGGCCATGGCCTCCGTCTCGCGGTTCGGAGAGGCCACGGATCCTGCGTCCAGGTGGTCCCGGCCAATGACGATGGGGGCCGCCACCCGGCCATCGGCCACCATCTCGTTGAAGAGGCGCCCGGCCAGGTCCCGTTCGCCGTAGCCGAGCCAGCAGATCCGGGCCGGGAGTCCCTGGAACCGGAACCGGGGTCGGCAGGCGGCAAGGTCGCCGCGCAGGAGGGCATCCGGATCCGCGTGGCAGGAGAGGATCCAGCGGTGCAGTCCCGCATCCTCGGGAAAGAGCTCGAGGAGGGCCCGGTCCGTGGCGTAGATGTCGGTGGCCTCTCCGGACAGGGCAACCCACCGGAACGGACCGCGGCCCCGACAGAACTGGGGGCGGATGAAGGCCGGCACGAACCCGGGAAAGGCAAAGGCATCGGCATATCCGCGCTCCAGCGCCCGCTGCCGCAGGTTGTTCCCGTAGTCGAAGACCACCGCCCCGCACTCCTGCATCGCCACCATGGCTCGCACGTGGCGCTCCATGGAGGCCGTGCTCCGCTCCACGTAGCCCCGAGGGTCCCGCTTCCGCTCCCGGACCGCCTCCTCCAGGCGCCACTCCACCGGGACGTACCCCTCCAGCGGATCGTGGGCGCTGGTCTGGTCCGTGACCAGGTCCGGGGTGATCCCCCGCTCGAGACATCCTTCCAGAAGGGCGACGGCGTTCATCTCCACCCCCACGCTTCCGGCCTCCCCCGCGTCCTTCCATGCCAGCGCCCGTTCCAGTGCCGCGTCCAGTGCCCCGGGTCCGGAAGGAACGAATTCGTCCAGATACCCGTCGCGGACCCGGCGCTCCAGCCGGCTCCGGTCCACGTCGGCCAGGAGGCAGACCCCCCCGTTCAGGGTTACCGACAGGGGCTGGGCCCCGCCCATCCCCCCGCATCCTGCCGTGACGGCGAGGCGCCCACGAAGACTCCCTCCAAAGTGCTGCCGGGCGCATTCGGCGAAGGTCTCGTAGGTGCCCTGAAGGATCCCCTGGGTCCCGATGTAGATCCAGGACCCGGCGGTCATCTGCCCGTACATCATGAGGCCGCGGGCCTCCAGATCGTCGAAGATCTCCTGGGTGGCCCAGTGGGGAACGAGGTTCGAGTTGGCCAGGAGCACGCGGGGGGCGTCGGTGTGGGTCCGGACGACCCCCACCGGTTTTCCCGACTGGATCAGGAGGGTTTCGTCAGGCGCCAGGGCCTGCAGTTCGGCCACGATGGCCTCGTAGGCCTCCCAGGAACGGGCGGCCCGCCCCCGTCCCCCGTAAACCACCAGGTCCTCCGGGCGCTCCGCCACCTCGGGGTCCAGGTTGTTCATGAGCATCCGGAGGGCGGCCTCGGCCCCCCAGCTCCGGCAGCGGAGCGTGCGGCCCCGGGGAGCTCGGACCTCCGGCCTCACGCTCATTCTTCCGGGGTCGGGGGCCAGCCCCGCCTCACCTCCACCAGGAGCGGACCCACCGACAGGCCCGCCGGAGTCCCCTCCACCCCCGCGACCTGGCCATCCTCGAACCCGAGGGCGCGAAAGCCCTCGCCGCGGTGGAAGTGGAGGACCGCATCCCCCTCGACCCGGAGTCCCACGCCACGCCCCGCCCCGCTCCTCGTCTCTCTTCCCACACCGTCAAGAAAGTGGAGGAAGGCCCACCGATCGAAGAAGCCCCCATCCGGCCCTTCCCACTCGCGGGATGCGAGGGGCGGGAGGGAGGTCTTTCCCTGGGCGGGTCGGACCATGGCCCCGGGCTCAAGGGAGAACCGGTCCCCGGGACCCAGGAGTTCCAGGCGGACACCGCTCACGCCCCGGACGCCAGATATTCCGGGCGGGAGCCGGTCGGGCGGTGTGGGAACGACCCCACGGGCGTCAATCATCACCACCCCCGACGCGCCGACGACCTCGAGTTCGGTCCCGCGGACCACCAGCGCCGTGTTCTCGTCGATCCCGGCGCCCAGGGGCACCCCTTCTTCCTCCAGGGTGGCCACCAGGAGCCGGCCGATGCGACCCCGGGCCAGGAAGTGCTGGTCCACCAGGAGGTCCGGGAGGAACCCCATTCCCGCGACAAGCTGCACCCCATCCCGATCAATGCCTTTCAGGAGGGCGCCTACGCTGGAGCCTCCGGCGATCATGGGATCGGACATCATGGCCGCCCCCGCGCTGCTTCCGGCCACGACGGCTCCCTGCCGCCAGCGGTCCATCAGGGATTCCAGGGCCGGCGTGGCCTCGCCTTCGGGGCGGAAGAGACGAAGGATCCTGGACTGGACGCCGCCGGTGAAGAAGAACCCGGAGCACTCCCCAAGGGCCGCCGCCACCTCTGGATCCCACGCCGCCTCGGCCTCACCCTCCGGAAGGGGATGCGCTCGGGCCGTCCCCTCTCCCCCCCATCGGTCGAATCGCGCCACCGCCGACGCCGCCGAACCCTCGGGATTCGCTCCAGCCGTCGCGATCACGCAGAGGGGACCGGGACCGTCGCGGGCATCCAGGATCGCCCGGTAGACAGCCTCGTTGTCGGCGGAGAGCCCTCCCCCGATGACGACCAGCGCTCCGGGATCGCTCCCGGACGCCGGCGTGGGCAGGAAGAGGAAAAGGAGGACAACGGGGAAGAAAAAGAGGCGTCGGTTCATCCTTGACGAAGTAGCGCGCGGGCGCCTCGGAGGCAAGCGGGGCTTGCCCTGGAACGACGAACCCCGGCCTCCCGCAACGGGGAAACCGGGGCTCCAGGGCCGACGCTCGGACCTTGCCGTCAGCGGTTTTCCACCGGGACGAAGTCCCGGGCTCCGGCGCCCACGTAGATCTGCCGGGGCCGGGCGATCTTCTGCTCGCCGTCCTGGAGCATCTCTTCCCACTGGGCCAGCCAGCCCACGGTGCGCGGAATGGCGAACAGGACGGGGAACATCTCCACCGGGAACCCCATGGCCTGGTAGATGAGGCCGGAGTAGAAGTCCACGTTGGGGTAGAGGTTCCGCTTGACGAAGTATTCCTCGCCCAGGGCGATCCTCTCGAGCTCCAGCGCGATGTCGAGGAGAGGATTCTTCCCCGTCACCTCGAACACCTCGTGGGCCGTCTTCTTGATGATGCTGGCCCGGGGGTCGTACGACTTGTAGACCCGATGCCCGAAACCCATGAGGCGGCGCTCGCCCTTCCGGATGCTCTCCATGAAGGCGGGGATGTTGTCCACGCTTCCAATCTCGTTCAGCATCCGGAGCACGGCCTCGTTGGCGCCGCCGTGGAGCGGGCCGTAGAGGGCGGCCATGGAGCCGGCCAGCGCCGAATAGGGGTCGGCATGGGCGGACCCGATCACCCGCATCGTTGTGGTGGAGCAGTTCTGCTCGTGGTCCGCGTGCAGGATGAAGAGAATGTCGAGGGCGCGCTCGAGCCGGGGATCGATGGGGTACTCCTTCACCCCGATCCGGTAGAGCATGTTCAGGAAGTTGCCCGCGTAGGAGAGCTGGTTCTCCGGGTATACGTACGGGAGCCCCCGGTGATGGCGGTAGGCAAAGGCCGCCAGCGTCGGCATCTTGGCCACGAGGCGGATCATCTGGATCCAGCGGTTGTCGGGATCGTGGACGTCCTTCGCCTCCGGATAGAAGGTGGAGAGCGCCCCCACCGACGAGATCATGATGCCCATGGCGTGGGCATCGTACCGGAAGCCGTTGAGCAGCTTGGTGATGTTCTCGTGGATGTACGTGTGGAAGGTGATGTGGTGCGTAAACTCCGCCAGCTCGTCGGCGGTGGGGAGCTCCCCCCGGAGGAGGAGATAGGCCACCTCGAGGAAGTTGCTATTCTCGGCGAGCTGCTCGATGGGGTAGCCCCGGTAGCGGAGGATGCCCCGGTCGCCATCGATCTCGGTGACCGTACTCCGGGTGGACGCCGTGTTCGTGAAGGCGGGATCATAGGCCATCATCCCGAAATCATCGTCGTTGACCCGGATCTGCCGCAGGTCCATGGCGCGGATCACGTCGCCTTCGTGGACCGCGACCTCGTAGTTCCGTCCGGTCCGGTTGTCCCGGATCGACAGGGTGTTCCGGGGATCGTTTCCGCTCTCGCCCATCGGCCGCTCCTCTTCCTTCGGAATGCCGGAAGCGACCACGGGGGTGGCGGCTCCGGCGGGTGTCGTCATCGTGTGTGATTCAGGGTATAAACATCCCACCTGCGGCCCCCGGAGACAACCCCGGCGCACCCCTGTCAGCGCCCTCCCTTCGCGCCTGTCGCGCTCCCTCCAGGAGCCGGGTGCGGAGGCCTCGGGCCACCTCTTCGTCCAGGTCCAGGGCCCGGGGGTCCGACTCGAGCGCCGGCCGGGCCACGGGGATCAGGAGGGTAGCCAGGCCCCGCCGGCGCTGGAACGGGTTTGAGACCACCTCGACAGACTGGAGGCGGGAGAGGGGAACGAGGGTGGTGCGGCGTTCCAGTGTCCCCTCACGGAAGGCCGCGTGGGATTTCTCTTCCGCCCATCCCAGCCCTCGCCATGCCCCCTCCGCCAGGAGGAGCGCCACGAGCCCCACCCCAAGCCCCACGCCCCCGGCCAGCAGGAGCATGCCGCCGCTCCAGTTCCAGGGAAGGAGCGCACCCACGCCCGCCATGCCTCCCGCGGCGGGGTGGAGGAGGGAG